>DDTA01000057.1:25125-38706 GCA_002344285.1 Myxococcales bacterium UBA2376 | reverse complement strand
GCGTTGATGCGGCACTCGATCGCGTGGCCGGCGAGGGGCACGTCGGCCTGGGTGAGCCGCAGCGGGTGGCCGGCGGCGGCCTCGATCTGTAGCTTCACGAGGTCGAGCCCGGAGCGCTCCTCGCTCACCGTGTGCTCGACCTGGAGCCGCGTGTTCATCTCCATGAAGCGCAGCACGGGGCCATCGAGCAGGAGCTCCATCGTGCCGGCGCCGACGTAGCCGATCGCGCACGCCGCGGCGACCGCGCGCTCGAGCGTGCGCGCGCGCAGCGCCTCGTCGAGGACCGGCGACGGGCTCTCCTCGATCAGCTTCTGGTGGTTGCGCTGCACCGTGCAGTCGCGCTCGCCGACGTGGATGCCGCGGCCGTAGCGGTCGCAGAAGACCTGGATCTCGACATGGCGCCCGCCCTCGATGAGCTTCTCGAGGTAGACGCGCTCGTCGCCGAACGCCGCCCGGGCCTCGGCCTGCGCCTCGCCGAACGCGGCCTCGACCTCCGCCGCGGCGCGCGCGATGCGCATCCCGCGCCCGCCGCCGCCGCTCTCGGCCTTGAGCAGCACCGGATAGCCGACCGCGTCGGCGACCGCGCGCGCCTCGGCCGCCGACGGCACCGGGCCGTCGCTGCCGGGGATGACGTCGAGCCCGGCGGCGCGCATCGCGCGCTTGGCCGGTGACTTGGTGCCCATGAGCGCCATGACGTGCGGCGGGGGCCCGATGAACGTCACGCCGTGCTGCGCGCACAGGGACGCGAGCAGCGCGTTCTCCGAGAGGAAGCCCCAGCCGGGGTGGAGCGCCGTCGAGCGCGTCTGCACCGCGGCCTGCACCACGCGCACCGGATCGAGGTAGCTCTGCGTGCTGCGCGCCGGGCCCAGGACGACGACCTCGCGCCCGCGCGTGTACGGCGCCGCGCGATCGGCCTCGGACACGGCGAAGACCGGCGTGATGCCGAGCAGGTCGCAGGTGCGCGCGACCCGCACCGCGACCTCGCCGCGGTTGGCGATGAGGATGCGATGGAACGTCGGTGGGCTCATTGCGTCGGTGCGGGCTCGGTCGGCGGCGGCGCTTCGGCGGGCACGCTACCACAGCCGTGCTCGACCAAGAGCGCACAGAGCCGCTCGCGCGCACGCGCGTCGGCCTCGACCACGGCCGCGGCGAGCGCGCCGGCGAAGTCGAGGCAGCGGCCGCTCGCGCCGCCGAGGTACGCGGCGCCGCACGGCTCGGGTACGGCGGCCGCGACGCGTGCGTCGATCGTCCCCAGGCACACCCAGCGGCGGCGGAACACGAAGAGGACGGGGATCCACGCGCCGTCGATCGAGGCGACCAGCGGCGGCTCCCCGACGGGAAACGCGAGCCGGCTGCGCCGAAGGTTCGCCGGCACCTCCGCGTCGTCGGCGAAGAGGACGCGCGCGTGCACCGCGCCGGGGCGTGTCCACACGCGCTCCATGGCGCCGGAGTCGATGGTGAGGAGATCGCCGTAGCCGGCGTTCGCGAGGGTGGCGGCCTCACCGAGGTACGGGAAGCAGCCGCCGTACCAGATCGCGTACGTCGCGCGTGGCGCGAGGAACGCGACCAGGCCGTCGACCCCGGGGCGCTGGACCGGGCCGGGCTGGCGCACCTCGCACGCGGCGCACGCCCACGCGGTGGTCGCGGCCGCGATCAGCCGAGCGAGACCATGCACGCTTCGGCGCCCGAGACCTCGAACTTGCCGGCAGCCTCCATGGCGACGGTCTTGATCTCGCCGTCCTCGATCGTGATGAGGCCGCGGCGGCAGCGGACGCCCATGTGCGGACCGGAGAGATCGAGCTCGATGCCGAGCGCCCTGGAGAAGGCGGCGTTACCGTCGGCGAGCATCACGATCTTGCCCAGCGCGCCGTGCTGCTCGGCCCACGCCTTCATGACCCAGGCGTCGTTGACCGAGAGGCAGGCGACCATGTCGACGCCGCGCGCCTTGATCTCGTCGAGCTTGGCGACGTAGCCCGGCAGGTGCTGCGCGGAGCACGTCGGGGTGAAGGCACCCGGCAGCGAGAAGAGGACGACCTTCTTGCCGGCGAACAGCGCGGCGGGGTCGACGTCCTTCGGGCCCTCGGCGGTGGCCTGCTTGATGGTGACGGAAGGGACCTTGTCTCCAGCGTTCGGCATGGCCGGGGTTGTAGCCCGGAATCGCCGCCGTTAGAAGGTGCAGGTCGGATACGGCTGGCAGGTCTGGGGCGAGCTCGGCGTGCAGTGGGCGCTCTCGCAGTTGCTGTCGCGCGAGCACGCCGCGCCGTCCGCCTGCGGCGCGCGGCACGTCCCCATCGGGTTACCTGACAGATCGATGTCGCAGAACAGGCCGAGGTTGCAGCCATTGGGATCCTGGAAGCCGCCGCCGAACACGTTCGAGCGCGTGCACGCGTCGCCGATCGCGCCCGGCTCGCGGCAGAGGCCGTTCTCGCACGCCATGAAGAAGCCGCAGTAGGACGCCGTCCCGCTCATCACGCCGCACGGCTCGCCGAGCTGCGGGGCGGTCTTGCACGTGCCCGTCATGTTCGCGCCCGGCGTCTCGCACAGCTGGTTGCCGTGACACGAGTACGTGAAGTTGTTGGTGTCGCACACCGCGTTGGGCTGGCGCACGTCGCGGCAGATGCCGTTCACCGCGCCGAAGTTGCCGACGCACGCGAGCTCGCCCTGGCACTCCTCGTCGGTCTTGCAGGTCGAACCGGCCTGCTTCGCCAGCGTGCAGATGCCGGCGGCGGTCTGGTTGTTGGTGCCGCCGTTGCAGAAGAGGCCGATGTCGCAGTCGCCGTCGTTGTCACACGCCTGACCGGCCTCGCCGGTGGCGCAGAACGAGATGTCGGCCCCCTGGAAGCGCGAGACGCAGTGATCCTGGGGGCGGCAGAACGCGCCGTTCGTGCACATCTGGCCGGCGGCCACCGGGGCGCGGCACGTGTAGTCGGTGCACGTGTTGCCGCCGCCCGCCGGTGACTGGCACTGCGCGCCTTGCGTCGCGCACTCGATGTCGTGCTGGCAACGGTCGCCGTTGTTGACCGCGCCGGTGATCGCGGTGCACAGGTCGAACACGTCCTGGTTGTTCTTGAACAGGCCGCACTGGCGGCTGGTCAGCATGTCGACGCACTGCTTGGCGGCGGTCGGGTTCCACTGCACGCGTCCCATCTGCATCGAGCTCGCGATGAGCACCTTGGCCTCCGCGGGCCGGAGGTCCCCGAAGATGCTGATCGGCAGGTCGTCGCAGTCGAGGAACGACGCGTTGCTGCCGATGCAATCGGCGTAGACGACGCAGATCTGGCGCGAGAGGCAGGTGAAGAACTCGTCGACGGAGAGCTCGTTCTTGGCGCAGGCGTCGGCGACGGCGTCGATCTCCTGGGCGTCGGTCGCGGCGTCGGTCGAGGCCGGGACCACCTCGCCGCACGCGGCGAGCGAAAGACAGACGGACAGGACGGCGACCCCGAGGACAAGCGTACGCATATGCCCGATTCTCGCCGAGGATCGCGGCTCGCTCAAGCGAGGAGCAGTCGAACCGCGGCGGCGGCAGCGGTCATACCGAACACCGACGGGACGAACGCCACGGAGCCCTCGATGCGGTTCTTCTGATCGCAATCGTTCTTGCCGTTGGTGCCACCTGGACACACACACTGGAAGCCGCCGTCGTCGTAGGCGAGGGCCTGGGGCGCGATCGGGGCCTCCTCGGAGTAGACGGCGATCACACCCGTTCGCTGCGTGCAGTCGAGGCCGTGCTTCTTGCGCAGCGACTTGCGCAGGTCGCGCGCGAAGGGACAGATCTTGGTCTCCGAGAGATCCGCGGTGCGGACCTGCGTGGGATCGAGGCGCGCGGCGGCGCCCATCGTCGAGACCAGACGCAGGCGCTCGCGCACGCAGGTCGCGATGAGGTGCATCTTGGCGGTGACGTTGTCGATCGCGTCGACGATGACGTCGGGCTCGGGCGCGAGCAGGCGAGCGGAGGTCTCCGCGTTGTAGAACTCGGCGCGGGCCTCGATCACGGCGTCGGGGTTGATCGCGCGCAGGCGCTCGGCCATGACGTCGACCTTGGGCCTGCCCAGCGTGCCCTTCATGGCGTGGACCTGGCGGTTGACGTTGGTCACGCAGATGCGGTCGTAGTCGACGAGGATCACGCGGCCGACGCCCGAGCGGACGAGCCCCTCGGCGGCGAACGAGCCGACGCCACCGACGCCGAACACGGTCACGGTGGACGTGGCCAGGCGGGCGAGGCCTGGCTCGCCGAGCAGGCGCGCGGCGCGATCGAAGCGGCGGTGGACGGTCATGACGACGACGTGGAGGGAGACGTAGCACGCCAGGCGCCGGCCGCCGCGAAGACCCGCAACGCGTTGGCGGTCGTGGCGGCGGCGACGTCGGCGACCGGCTGGTCGCGGATGCGGGCGAGGGCGGCGATCACGTCGGCGACCATCGCCGGCTCGCTGCGCCCGCGCGCGCCGAGCGGGCCGGGCGCCTGGTCGGGGGCGTCGGTCTCGGCGAGCAGGAGCGCGTCGGGGACGGCGCGCGCCGCGGCGATCGGGCGGCGTGCGTTGGCGCGGGTGACGGCGCCGGCGAACGAGAAGACGAAGCCGAGGTCGCGGTAGATCGGGACCAGCTCGGGCGGCCCCGAGTAGCTGTGCAGGACGCCGCCGACCTCGCCGCCGCGCTCCTCGCGGAGGATGCGGGGCGCGGCGTCGTGGGCGCGCAGCACGTGGACGACGAGCGGCAGGCCGAGCGCGCGGGCGGCGCGGACGTGGGCGCGGAAGATGGTCTCCTGCAGCGCGCGCTCGCCGGTGCCGCCGTCGAGGCCGCACTCGCCGACGGCGGCGGTCGCGGGCGTGCGCGCGGCGGCGAGGGCGGCGGCCAGCGCGGTCGCGTCCTGCGCGAGGGCGCGCTCGGCGTCGTCGAGGTCGGGGATGATCTGCGGGTGCACGCCGAGCGCGATCGCGACGGGTGCGATCGGGTACCTCGCCGGCAACGCGGCGAGCGCCGGCCACGTGCGCGGGCGGATCGCGGGGATCAGCATGCCTCGCACGCCGGCGGAGGCGGCGCGCGCGAACACCTCGGCGCGGTCGCCGTCGAAGACGGGGTCGTCGAGGTGGCAGTGGCTGTCGATCACGGGACGTGCGTAGCGTGACCTCGGTCGCGTCAGGATGCCACCGCCGGTCGTGAGCTTCGCGTGAAGACGCGAGCGCGCTCGATCTCCGGACTTAGCGTCTGGAGACGTGCACGCTCTCACGCTCGACGCCGCTCCGTTCCTCGACGCCGGACCTCGCAGGGCGATGGCCCGACCACGGATCCTGTGGCTCGCGGTCTCCGACGGGCGCGGCCACCTCATGCGCGCGCAGCTCATGCGGCAGCTGCTCGCCCGGGTCGGCGTCGACGTCGACATCGTGACGACGTCGGACGACGGCGCCGCGTTCGTCGCCTCGTTCGGCGCGCCGTGCGCCGTGCTCTCGCGCGACTTCGGCATCCACTTCGACGGGCAGCAGAACCTGCGCAAGGCGCGGACCGCCGCGGGCATGTTCGCCTACGTGCTCGCGCCGGGGCGTTGCCGCGCCGACCTGCGCTGGCTCGAGCGGCGCGCGCGCGGCGCCGCGCTCGTCGTGAACGACTCGTTCCACCCCGCGCTGCTCGTCGCCGGCCTGGGCAACGGCGCCCTGCGCGGGCGGCTGGTCCAGGTCTACGGCGAGACCCTGCGGCGCGCCGTGCAGGGCTTCTGGGGCGCGCGCGGGCCGTACGCCGACGCCGTCGCGCGTGCGCTCGGGCGCTCGCGCGCGTGCATCGAGCACTCGTTCGCCGACGGGCCGAGCCCCGACGCCGGCGTGATCCGCCTGCCGCCGCTGTTCGCGCAGCCCCGCCGCGATCGCGCCGCCGTGCGTGCGGCGCTCGGCGTGCCCGCCGGCGGACGCCTCGCCACGATCTACCTGAACCCGTACTTCCGCGATCCCGCGCTCGCGCACGCGCTCGAGCGCGCGCTCGCCGCCGCCGGCTTCACCGTGCACGCGGTGGGCGAGGGCTTCGCGTCCCGGCCCGGCTGGATCGCGCGTGACCCCGCGCTGGTCGAGGCCGTCACCGCCGCCGACCTGTTCGTCTCGGCCGCGGGCATGGCGTCGCTCGGGCAGGCGCGCACGTTCGGCGTCCCGTTCCTCGCCATCGCGACGGCACAGCCCGAGCAGCGCGCCAACCTCGCGCCGCTGCGCGCCGCCGCCGGCCCGCGCTGCCGCGTCGTCGACGTCGGCCCCGATCTCGAACGCCGCCTCGCGACCGCGCTGGGCGAGCTGAGCTTCACCGGATCTCGACCCGATCCGCGTCACGCCGTCATGCGGCTGCAGGCCCGCTGGGTCGAGGCGGTCACGGGCCTCTTGCGCGAACCACAGGAGAAAGTGTCATGACCACGTTTGCCCTGGTCCTCGAGACCAACAACCTCACCGGCGGCGGTGCGGATGCCGCGCGCACGGCGCTGAGCCTCGAGCGGCTGCTCGCGCGCCTCGGCGAGCAGACCCGGCCGCTGGCCGCGCTCGACGAGCTCGTCATCACGCACGACGGCCTGCCCGCGGGCGCGCGCGCGCGGCTCGACGCGATCGCCGGCACGGCGATCCGCTGGGTCGAGATCGACGGCGACACCGACTACTACGAGGCCAAGAACCGCGGCTTCGACGCGACCACCGCCGACGTCGTCGCCTTCGCCGACGCCGACTGCTGGCCGGAGCCGGCGTGGCTCGAGGCGCTGTTCGCGCCGTTCGCCGACGCGGCGGTGCTCGTGACCGCCGGGCGCACGACCTATCGCGCCGACGTGCTCGGCACCGCGGCGTCGACGATCGACTTCATGTACTTCGACAGCCCGCTCGGCGCGGGCTGCACCAGGAACTTCTACGCGAACAACGTCGCCTTCCGCCGCGACGTCTTCGGCGCGCGCCGCTACGCGACCCACGACATGTACCGCGGTCACTGCCAGGTGCTGGGCACGCGGCTCCACGCCGACGGCGTGAAGGTCCACTTCGTGCCGGCGGCGCGCACGATCCACCGCTTCCCCGACAGCGTGGCCGAGCTGGTGAAGTTGCGCCTCCTGCGGGGCGAGGACGTCATCTCGCTGGCGCCGCACCTGGTGCGGACGTACCTGCCCATCGCCGCGCCGCTCGGCAAGCTCGGCCCGGTGGTGCCGCTCGCCGTGCTCGCGGCGCGCTTCGGCTTCAGCGTCGCGTCGATCAACCGGCAGGACCTGCCGCCGGCCCACGGCGCGCGCTGGCTCGGCGTCGTCGGCGCGATCGCCGGCATCTCGCTCGTCGACGCCGTGGGCACGGTCGCCCGCTCGCTCGGCTGGCGCCCCGGCTCGGGCGCCGCGTCGCCGGCCAAGGTCACGCTCTCGTACCACCGCGATGGCGATCAGCTCGACGCAGCGCACACGGTCGCCGCGTAGCCGCGCGGCGATGGCGCTGCACGCGCTCGGCCCCGACGGGGTGCTGAGCGCGGTGGCGCTGGTCGCGGTCGCGACGGTCCTCGCGCGCGTCGACGGGCTCGTCGTGCCGCTCGCGACCGTCCTGCCGTACGCGCTCGTCGGCGCCGCGCTGGTGGCGACGAGCGCGCTCGTCCAGCGCTCGCGCCGCGTCGTGCGAGTGTGGATCCCGTTCGTCTTCCTCTACCTCTGTTACCGCGCGCTGCGCGGCGTGCTGCTGCTCATCCCCGACGAGGCCGGCCGGCATGCGCAGCTCAAGGCGGCCGACGAGGCGCTCCTGGGCGTCTCGCCGGCGTGGTGGATGGAGGGGTTCGCGACGCCGTGGCTCACCGAGCTCCTCGCGTACGCCTACGCCACGATGTTCGTGCTGCCCCTGATCGTGCTGGTCACGCTCTCGGTGCGCGGCCACGAGCGCGCGCTGCGCCGCGCGGCGCTCGCGCTGCTCGTCGCGTTCTATCTCGGCTTCCTGGTCTTCCTGATCGTGCCGGCGAAGTCCCCGGACATCGTCTACACGTTCGAGACCGAGCTCTCGGGTCACGGCTTCTACGAGGCGTCGATGACGACGTGGCGAGATCTCCAGCAGATCACGTTCGACGCGTTCCCGTCGATGCACACGGCGATCTCGACGATCGCGCTCGTGCACGCGTATCGCCTCGGGCCGCTGCTCGCGCCGCGCCACCCGCGCGCCTGCTTCGTCGTCTTCGTGCCCGTGGTCGTGCTGCTCCAGGTGGCGACGCTCTACCTGCGCCAGCACTACTTCGTCGATCTGCTCGCCGCCTGGGCGCTCGCCGCCGTCAGCCTCGGGCTCGCCGCGCGCGCCGATCGCGCGTGGTCATCGTGGTTTCGACTCGGGCGTGACTCGCGCTAGTCGCCGCGGCAGAGCTTCCGTAGCTCGTCGAGCGGCGGCGGCTGGTCGCGCGTGGCCTCCTCGGCGCAGCGCCGGAGCCGCTCCGTCGACCTGTCGAGCGGGATGCCACACGGCTCCTCGGTCGTCACCCGCTTGCCGCGGCGGAGCGCGGCGTACTTGACGCGCGCGACCGGCAGCGCGGCGCACGTCGTGACGAGCCCGCCGGCGACGCGGAAGCGCGCCTTCGCCAGCGCGCGCGCGACCTCCTTCATCGCCGCCGGCGCGATGCAGCCGGTGTGCGCCTCGGTCTCGCCGGGCGCCGTCGGGCTCGGGCCGAGCCGCGTCCACCGGCCGGTGGCGAAGACGGAGAACACCTGCTTCTGCGGCTTCTCGCCCTTCGGTGGCTCGTGCACGGGGCCGCGCGTGACGCGATAGACCGGCTTGCCCTTCGCCTGCGCGCATTCGGCGCCGGCGTGGCGCGGGTGCGCGAGCACCGCGGCGAGCACGAGCCACGGGACGATGGCCACGCGCAGAGGAGGCACGATCTCAGTGTAGGTGGGTGGGCTCGCGGGCGGCAAGAAACTGATCAGTGGAGGGCGTCGAGGGCGTCGCGCTGGATGGCGCGGGTGCGGCGCTCGACGTCGACGGGGGCGGCGGCCGGGGCGGGCATGGCGCCGGCGCCGGCGGCCGCGTGCTCGGCCTGCATCGCCCGCATCGCCGCCGCCGCCAGCTCCGGCAGGTCCGCCCGGAGCGTCTCGAGCTTCTCGAGGTCGCGGCGCAGGTCGGCGTCGTCGTGGAGCTCGAGCGCCGAGCGCGTCGCGCCGATCGCCGCCTCGAGGATCGCCTGGGCGCCGGCGAGGTTCCCGGCGCGCGCGTGCGCGATCGCGTCGAGGATCGCGCTGTTGGCGCGCGCCCGATCGCGGGCGAGCGCGATCTGCGTCTTCACCGACGCGGCGACCGCCGCCGGATCGGCGCTCGCGTTCACGCTGGCGAAGCCGGTGCGCCGCAGCGGGCCGGCGCCGATCGTCGCGTCCTCGAACGTGAGCGTGGCGTCGATCAGCTCGACCGTCGCGCCGTCGCGCCGGCCGGTGACCTTGAGCGGCACGATCACGTCCATGATCTCGCCGGCGGTGAGATCGCCGAGCACGGCGTGGAGCCCGTTGCCCATCGGCTGGAAGCCGCCCAGCGGCTCGAGCATGACGCCCGGCCCGGCGACGAGGTTGAGCGCGAGGTTCTTGCCGATCACCTGCCGCATCTTGAGCAGCTCGTCCTCGAACACCGTCGCCACCTGGCCCGGCTCGTCGAGGTAGTGGTAGCGGCCGCCGGTGTCGGTCGCGATCTTGCCGAGCAGCTCGGCGTCGAACTCGACGCCGAGCCCCAGCGTCGTGATCGAGAGCCGCTGCTGCACGGCGTGCGCGACCAGCCCGGGGAGCGGCGTCGGATCGTTGGGCACGCCGTCGCCGAGCAGCACGATGCGGTCGATCGACTGCGGGGCGCGCCCCGCCTGCGCCTGCTGGAGCCCGAGCGTCAGGCCCGACGCCAGATCGGTCGTCCCCCGCGCGCGGATGCCGTCGATCGCGTCGGCGAGCTGCTTGCGCGCCTGGTCGGTGACCGGCGTCGCCGGCACCAGCACCTCGGCGGTCGAGTGGAAGACGACGAGCGACACGCGATCGCGCGGGGTGAGGCGCTCCACGAGCTGGCGCGCGGCGCGCTTCTCCTCCTCGATCGCCTCGCCCTCCATCGAGCCCGACGTGTCGAGCACGAGCGCGAGGTTGAGCGGCGGCCGCTCGCCCGGCGGCAGCTTGGCCGCCGACACGCGGATGCGCACGGCGAGCTCGCCGACCTCGGTGGCGAGCACCTTGCCCGCGGTCGGCTCGACCGCGAGCTCGATGAGCCGCGGATCGCCCGAGGCGGCGAGCGGCGCGCCGGTGGGCTTCTTGCCTGAACAGGCGGCGAGGAGCGCCGCGGCGGCGATGAAGGTGTAGGTGTGGCGAAGCAAGGCGCTTGGTCCCGACATGAGCCTTCCCAACGCACGGGATCGACGCGGGATCTACGCGCGGTCGGGCCACCCGACGCAGATTTCTGCGACTGCGCGGGGAGTCGCGACGACCAACGTGCCATGCGAACAGGACTTCTTCGCTTCGCGGTCGCGCTCTCCTTCGTCGCGGTCGCCGCCTGCGGCGGCGATGACGGCATCGACTCGAACGAGGCCGCGCGCCGCGCGTACCTCGGCCTCGACCCGTCGATCCCGCAGTCGCTGCAGCTCGGCTTCGACGGGTTCAACAGCGCGAACAGCGCGAACATCGCGCCGCAGATGGGCGCCGGCGAGGACTCCGGCACCTTGACCATCACGGGACAGGTCGATCAGGGCGCGTCCGACAACAAGGGCATGCGCCTCTACGTCGGCATGGTCGACTACTCGCAGGGGCCGTTCACGGTCGTCGTCAACCCGGGGACGGAGGACGAGGAGACCGTGAGCGTCGACCTGACCTACAACACGAGCGCGGTGCAGACCGAGCAGCCGTACCTGAACCTGTCGCTGCGCAACATCCCGAGCGGGACATTCACCGGCACGCTCACGGGTGTCTATCGCGTCACCGGCGAGATCCAGCCCGACGAGGGGATCGACGCGGACGTGACGTTGAACCTGACGTTCACCGGCACGCTCGTCGATCTGGGCGGCGGGATGACCGGGCGCGCACCGGGCACAGTGGTGACCGGGACGGCGACGTCGGGGGACGGCGTCTACGACGTCAACCTGACGCTGCCCTGATCGGGCACGAGCACGGGCACGGGCACGTGGTGCCGCTATCGCGGCACGAGCACCATGCCGGTGCGGGCGGGGATGGAGAGCGGCGCCGTCACCTGCTGCCCGGTGACGAGGTCCTCGTAGTTGCCGCCGGGCAGCCCCTGCCCGGGCTGCGCCTGATCGGCGCGGTTGAGCGCGACGTAGACGTGATCGCCGCCGCCGAGCATCTGGTAGACGAGCGTGTGGTTGGTGGAGCCGAGCACGGTGCGCGCGCCGCGGCGGAGCGCGACGTGGTCCTTGCGGATCGCCGCGAGGCGCGCGATGCGGTCGCGCAGGAACGTCTGGCTGGCGCTGTAGTTCTCCCACTGCATGAAGCGGCGGTTGTCGGGGTCGCCCGCGCCGGGCAGGCCGATCTCGTCGCCGTAGTAGACGAGCGGCACGCCGGGGGAGGTGAACAGGAACGTGTAGGCGACGGCGAGGCGCTCGTAAGCGCTGGTGCCGGTGGGCAGCTGCGGCTGGTTGTTCCACGCGCGGCCCTTGCCATCGTCCCAGTCGCCGAACAGCGGCGTGTCCTCGGCGATGTGGATCGAGCGCGGCACGTCGTGGTTGCCGATGAACGTCGACATCACGGCGCCGCTTCCATAGAAGGAGTCGTTGGACGCCAGGAAGCCGGCGAGGTCGCTCATCGAGCCGGCACGGCGCAGGATCTTCGAGAGGAGCTCGGCGCGCAGCGGGAAGTCGAACTGGCCGTCGAGCATGGTCGACGGGTTGACGTAGTACTTGATGAGGTCGCGATCACCCGTGTACGTCTCGCCGACGAGATAGAAGAGCTGGTCCCACTCGACCTCGCCGTCGAGGCGGGCGCGCAGATCGGTGAGCCACTCGTCCTCGATGTGCTTCACCGCGTCGAGGCGATAACCATCGGCGCCGAGGCGCTTGGCCCACGCGACGGCGTTGTTGACCGAGTAGCGGCGCGCGTCGCCGTTGCGGAAGTCGAAGTCGGGCAGGTACGACGTGAACCAGCACTTCTTGCGGTCCCAGCCGTCGTCCCACGAGCAGCCGCTGCCGCAGATGCAGTCGCCGCCGCGGCCGTTGTTGTTGGCCCAGAACCAGGTCGGGTTCTGGGTGTAGACCGGGCTGTCCGACGACACGTGGTTCATCACGTAGTCGAGGATCACGTTGATGCCGCGGGCGTGCGCTGCATCGATCACCGCCTTGAGCTCGGCCTCGGTGCCGAGGCGGCGCTCGACCGCCTCCATGTCGCTTGGCCAGTAGCCGTGATAGCCGGAGTAGTCGTGGCCGTCGGTGCCGCGGCCGCGGAAGTCGGCGTTGTCGACCGGCGACGTCAACCACAGCGCGTTCACGCCGAGCGAGTCGAAGTAGCCGCTCTCGATCTTCTGGCGCAGGCCGACGAAGTCACCGCCCTGGTACTCGGCCGCCTGCTCGAGCTGGCCGACCGGCATGTCGTTGGCCTGGCTGCCGTTCGCGAAGCGATCGATCATCACGAAGTAGAGGACGGCGTCGCGCCAGTCGAGCGGCGGCCGCGACGGGCACATGTCGCAATCGACCCGCACCACCGAGTTCCTCCCGCCGTAGCCGTCGGGCGTGCCACGCGCGTTGCCTGGATCCGCCATCCACGTCCCGTCGATCACCAGCTTGTAGACGATGACCTGCTGGTCGGCGACCGGGATCGTCGCCTCCCACGCGTTGCCGACGCGCGTCATGGGCACGCCCGTCGTCCACCCGTCGGCCGCGAAGTCGCCGCGCAGGGTCACCGACGAACCGGACCCGGTGTAGCGGAACGTGTACGAGCACGTCGGCATCGGGTTCTCGCAGACCGGCGTCACCGGTCCATCGGTCCCCGCGTCCGTGCCCGGGCCGGCGTCGACGCCGTCGTCGTCATCGTCGTCACCTGGGTGCTGCGCCGCGGGGCAGCCGGTGGCGGCCAGCGCGACGAGCGCCAGGAAGGATAGGAAGGCGGACGACGTGCGCATGAACGTCATTTGATCAAGCCACGTGCCAGGCCGCCCCGGCCCTGGCGGGTCACGGAACGCGGTCTTGCGTGGGTCGCGCGGGGTGTCGTGCCCCGGGGTCGTTGCCATTCGCAACGAGCGCGAGGCAGCATCGGCAACGTCCGATGACCGACCGTCTCTCCTTCTCCGTAGATGGACGCGCTGCACCGCGTTCATACCGGGCACGATTCGTGCTCATCGCAGCCGCGATGTCGGTGCGTCATCCGTTCGTCGCGTTGAGTCTCGTCGCGGCGATGGCCGCCTCCGCCTCCGCGCAGCCCGACGCCCCGGACGAGGGTCCTTCCGACCCCGTGCCCGTGCCCGAGCCCGTGCCCGTGCCCGATCTCTCCGCCGTCGAGGCCGAGATCGCCGCCCTCAAGTCACGCATCGCCACCCTCGAGTCGATCGAAACACAACCACCCGCCTTGGTCGACGCCGGCACCACCGCCGGCGTCGTCGTGCCCGACGAGGCCACCGGCTTCCGCTTCGGCTCCTACGGCCGCATCCTCGCCGGCACCGACCTGCGCGGCGG
>DDTA01000057.1:611-25119 GCA_002344285.1 Myxococcales bacterium UBA2376 | reverse complement strand
CGCATCTTCCACGAGACCGGCGAGTTCGACGCGCAGCCCGCGCTCCGCAACTTCTTCGCCGAGGCGTCGTTCGGCTCCGGCCAAGACGGCACCAGGCTGTGGGTCGGTTCGCGCATGTACCGCGGCGACGATCTCTACCTCTTCGACTACTGGCCGCTCGACGATCAGAACACGGTCGGCGCCGGCGCGATCACGCGCAAGGGCGCGGTCGAGGTCGCGGCGCATGCCGGCGTCAACCGCCTGCTCGACGACTACCAGTTCCAGGAGCGCGACGTCGCCGACCCCGAGCTCGGCGCGACCACGGTCACGCAGCTCGATCGCCAGCGCATGGTCGGCAGCGCCAGCGCGACCTACTACGTCGACGCCGGCCCCTCGGATCTGAACGCCAAGGTCAAGCTCCACGCCGAGCTGCAAGGCCTGCCGTCGGGGACGCGGTTGCGCGACGACGCGACGCCCGAGGCGTTGCCGCGCGACTGGGGCACGACGCTCGGCGCCCAGGTCGGCGTGTGGGGCATGGCGCCCGAAAGCGACGGCTACCGCCGCCACGCCAACCTGTTCGCGCGCTGGTCGCGCGGCCTCGCC
This sequence comes from Myxococcales bacterium UBA2376, assembly GCA_002344285.1. Classification (GTDB taxonomy): domain Bacteria; phylum Myxococcota_A; class Polyangia; order Haliangiales; family Haliangiaceae; genus UBA2376. Next base: position 24,537 of record DDTA01000057.1, on the reverse strand, counting down.
GCCTTCGACGAGCTCGCGCCGCCGTTCGGCTTCGACACCACGCTCAGGACGTACCCGCGCGCGTCCGAGCTCGTCTTCGGCCTCGGCGCCAACTGGGACGATCGCTGGGGCCACGTGCTCTTCGCCGCCTACGGGCGCCGCTTCGTCGACGCCGACCCGAACGTCCGCGACATCGACGACGGCTGGGAGTACGCCGTCGACGTGCGGCCCATGGCGCACGTCCACGAGGGGCTCTTCGTCGGCGTCGACCTCGCCTACCAGGCGCGCTTCCCGCGCGGGCTCATGCCGTCGACCCAGGTGGCCGCCGATCCGGCGGTGGTCTCGTTCGCGCCGATGCTCGCGTTCTCGCCCATGGGTCGCTCGGGCTACGACCGTCCGCAGCTGCGCCTGGTCTATCGCGTCGCCAAGCTCTCCGACGGTGCGCTCGCCCTCTACGCCGAGGACGATCCGCGTCGCGCCCACCCGACCGTGCACTACCTCGGCGCGCAGGCCGAGTGGTGGTTCAATTCCAACTCGTACCGGTAGCAGGAGCTCGTCATGGAACGAACCGCCAAGCTCGTCTTCTCGTCCCTGGCCTCGCTGGCGTCGGTGGCGCTCGTCGCCGGCTGCGGCGCCGCCTCCGGCGTCGATCACCCGTCGGAGCAACCGCACGAGACCAACGCCGGCGACGACTGGCGTGACGAGGTCATCTACCAGATCATGGTCGACCGCTTCTCCAACGGCGACCCCAACAACGACTTCAACGTCGCGCCGTCGATCCCCGGCCGCTATCACGGCGGCGACTGGCAGGGGATCATCGATCAGCTCGACTACCTCGAGGAGCTCGGCGTCACCGCGCTGTGGATCTCGCCGGTGGTGAAGAACACCGAGGAGGACGCCGGCTTCGCCAGCTACCACGGCTACTGGACGCAGGACTTCCTGCGGCCCAACCCGCACTTCGGCGACCTCTACAAGCTGCGCGAGCTCACCAACGCCGCCCACGCCCGGGGCATGAAGGTGATCCTCGACGTGGTCACCAACCACGTCGGCCAGCTCTTCTTCTACGACATCAACGGCAACGGCCAGCCCGACGACTGGCTGTCGGGCGGCGGGCTCTCGCACACGTGCGTGCAGATCTGCTTCAACCCGGGCCGGGCGAGCGAGTGCACCGCCGACGAGCTCGTCTACTGCAACCAGGGCAAGGACTACCTCGAGCGCATCATCGAGTGGGACCCCGAGTACGACCCGCGCGGCGTGCAGGGCTGGACCTCGCTCGGCTTCTCCGGACCGGCCACGGTCCGCTTCACCGACTGGCCGCACATCAACCGCGTGCCGCCGCCGCGTCCGCCCGAGTGGTTCGGTTGGCCCGACGACAAGCCGTGGTTCGACGATCCGAGCTGGTACAACCGCAAGGGTCGCGTCTACGTGTGGTGGCACGAGAGCGACTACTCGCGCGAGTTCGTCCGCGACCAGGAGACGACCGGCGACTTCCCCGGTGGGCTCAAGGACCTGAACACGAGCAACCCCGACGTCGCCGAGGCGCTGACCCGCTCCTTCGAGTACTGGATCGAGGTCGCGGACTTCGACGGCTTCCGCATCGACACGGTGAAGCACATCGATCGCCCCGAGGTGCAGCCCAACCTGCGCGGCTTCTGGGGCCTCTTCACCGACCGCATGCGCGCCAAGGCGGCGTCGCTCGGCAAGCAGAACTTCTTCATCTTCGGCGAGGCCTTCGACGGCAACGACGAGCTCATCGGCGCGTACACCAAGGGCGGCGTCGACGCCGAGGGCGCGTTCGGGCGCTTCGACTCGGTCTTCTACTTCAGCCAGAAGTACCGGGTGATCGACAACGTCTTCAAGCTCGGCGCGCCGACCAAGAACATCGAGTGCCTCTACAACAGCCGCGTCGGCCGCAACCCGACCGACGCCTTCTGTCAGAACAACGGCTACCCGGCGGGCCCGACCCACGGCGTGACGCCACACGCGACGTCCGAGGCCGGCGGCATCGGGCTCGCGCCCAGCCAGGTGCTGGTCAACTTCCTCGACAACCACGACCTGCCCCGCTTCCTGTTCGAGAACCCGAGCGAGGGCTCGCTGCGCGCCGGGCTCTTCTACCTGATGACCTGGGACGGGATCCCGTGCGTCTACTACGGCACCGAGCAGGGGTTCGCCGGCGGCGTCGATCCGGCGAACCGCGAGGACATGTGGCGCGGCAACCCGGCGCTGGGTTACCCGGCGTTCGACACCACGAACCCGCACTTCGCGCTGGTGAGGGATCTCATCGCGCTGCGCAAGGCGCGCTCGGCGCTCCGCCGGGGCACGGTCGAGGTCAAGTGGTCGACCGAGCAGCCCGGCGCGCGCCGCGACGCCGGGATCTTCGCGTTCGAGCGCGTCGCCGACGACGACAAGGTGCTGGTGGTGCTGAACGCGTCGGAGCAGGACAGCGAGGCGTGCGCGCCGGTCGCCGACGGCGGCGCCTGCTTGATCTCGACGTTCGCACCCGGCACGGTGCTGCGAGATCTGGCGCCCGGGTCCGATGATGAGACGTTTACCGTGGGTGCGGGGGGCGCCGTGACCGTGAGGGTGCCCGCCCAGAGCGCGCGGATCCTGGCACCGTAGTGTACGTTCGACCCGAGGTTTGCCGACCGCGGGTTCCGAGCCGGTGCTGTCGAGCTACGTGCCGCGCTTCCAGCTGGAGCGTCTGGCGCGGCTGGGCACCGCCGCGCGCGCGTGCGTCGACGTCGAGGAGGGTGCCGTGCTCTATCTCGACGTCTCCGGCTTCACGCGGCTGACCGACGAGTTCGACCGGCGCGGCCCGGAGGGCGCCGAGGCGCTGGCGACCGCGCTCCACCGCTACTTCGTGCGCGTCGTCGACGTGATCGCGGCGCGCGGCGGCGACGTGGTCGCGTTCGCCGGAGACGCGGCGATCGTGCTCTTCCGCGCGCACGAGCACGGCAGCGGGGCGGGCGCCGCACGGGCCGCCGCGGCGGCGGCGGTCGCGGTACAGGACGCGCTCGCCGGGTGGGAACCGGCGCCGGGCGTGGCCCTGCGCACGCGCGCGGGCGTCGGTGCGGGCGAGCTGCGCTTCGCGGACGTCGGCGGACACGGCGGTCGCTGGGAGTCGCTCGTCGCCGGCCCGGCGATGATCGACGCGCTCGACGCCCTCGCGGCGGCGGCGCCCGGGGAGGCGATCGCGACGGCCGCGGTGATCGCCTCCCTGGAGCCGGCGGACCGGCGCGAGCCGCGCGCGCGGGGCCAGGCGCGCCTCGTGGACGTGTCCGCACCTCCGGCCACCGAGCTCGTCGTCCCCGCGCCGGTCTCGTTCGACGCGCTGCGCGCGATCGTGCCGCCGCCGGTCGCCCTGGCAGCGGACGCCGGTGGAGGGTCGCGCTCGCGCTGGCTCGCCGAGTTCCGGCCGGTGACCGCGCTCTTCGCGGTCATGCCGACCAGCGACTGGTCGGCGACGCGGGCGATCGACGGGCTCCAGGCGTCGGTCGTCGCGATGCAGCGGGCGATCGTGGAGCACGACGGCGCGCCGTATCAGCTCCTCGTCGACGACAAGGGCACGACGCTGGTCGCCGCGTTCGGGCTGCCGCCGCACGCCGCGAGCGACGACGCGACGCGCGCGGTGGCGGCCGCGATCGCGCTCCGCCGCGAGCTGGCCGCGGTCGACGCGCGCGCCGGCATCGGCGTCGCGAGCGGACGGCTCTTCACCGGTGCGTTCGGGACGGCGTTCCGCGCGCACTTCGCCTTGCGCGGCGGCGCGATGAACCTGGCGTCGCGGCTCGCGGCGCTGGCGCCGGGGGACGTGCGCTGCGACGCGGCGACCGCGCGCGCGGCCGCCAAGATCGCGTTCGAGCGTCTGCCGCCGGTGCGGGTTAAGGGCCTGGCCGAGCCCGTCGACGTGGCGCGCCCGATGGGCGCGCTCACCGCCGGGACCGAGCGGCGCGCGGTCGTCGGGCGCGCCCACGAGCGCGCCGTGCTGGGCGCCGCCGTCGAGGCCGCCGCGGACCCGGGCGACGACAGCGGGCTCTGGGTCATCGTCGGCGAGCCGGCGATCGGCAAGAGCCTGCTCCTCGGCGACACGCTCGCGCGGACGGCCGCGCGCGGGGTGCCGGCGTGCACCGGCCTCGCCAACGCGATCGAGCGCGCGACGGCGTACTACGCGTGGCGCGACATCGTCGCCGAGGCGCTCGGCGAGCAGGCCGAAGCGCCGCCCGAGCAGCTCCGCGCCGCGCTCGCGGCGCGGCTCGTCGACGCCCCCGGGCTGGTGCCGCGCGCGCCGGTGCTCGGTGCCATCCTGCCGTTCGGGCTGCCCGACACGCCCGAGACCCGTGACATGGACGCGGCGGCGCGCGCCGACAGCGTCGAGGATCTGGTCACGTTCATCCTCGCCACGCCGGGCACGCCGCTGGTCGTGCTCGATGACGCGCACTGGCTGGACAGCGCGTCGATCGCGCTCGCCCGCGCCGTCCTGCGTCGCGTGCCAGGCCTCGTCATGATCGTCGCGTCGCGCCCGATCGACGAGCGCGCCCACCCCGACCTCGCGGCGCTGTTCGCGTCGGCCCGCGGGGTCGTGCGCCTCGAGCCGCTCGTGTCGGAGGACGTGCACGCGCTGCTCTCGCGCCGCCTCGGTGGCGTCGCGCTCGACGATGACCTGGTGAGCATGGTCATGCAGCGCACCGACGGTCGGCCGTACTTCGCCGAGGAGCTGGCCGTCGCCATGCGCGACGCCGGGGCGATCGTGGTCGAGGAAGGGCGAGCCCGCCTCGTCGCCGGTGCGGCGCAGGCGTTCCGCGCGGCGGCCAGCCTCGAGGCCGTCTTGCGCGAGCGCCTCGACCGCCTGCCACCGCGCGAGCAGCTGGTGGTGAGGACGGCGAGCGCGATCGGCCACATCTTCCCCGACCAGATGCTGGTCGACATCCACCCGATCGACGAGGACCGGCCGATCATCCCGTCGGCGCTCGATCACCTGCAGGAGACCGACGTCCTCCGTCCGGTCGATCCGCCTCCCGGCGGCGAGCACGCGTTCAAGCACGTGACCATGCAGCAGGTCGCGTACGACACGCTGCTCTTCGAGCAACGGCGCGAGCTCCATCGCCGCGCCGCCATCTGGTACGAGGCGCGCCACGAGGATCTCCGGCCGCTCCTGCCGCTCCTGGCCCACCACTGGCGCGGGGCCGAGGACGGCGCGCGCGCGATCGACTACCTCGAGCGCGCGGCCGAGGAGGCGCTGCGCACGTTCTCCAACCGCGAGGCGATCGGCTTCCTCACCGAGGCGCAGGCCGTCGCGACCCGCGTCGGGCTCGAGGTCGCGCCCGCGCGCGCCGCGCGCTGGGAGCGGTGGCTGGGCGAGGCCAGCATCGGCATGGCGCGGGTCGGCGACGCTCGCGGTCACCTCCTGCGCGCGCTCGAGCTGCGCGGCGTGGCGCCGCCGGGCTCGAAGGTGCGCATGGGAGGCGGCCTGCTCGCCGAGATCGCGCGTCACGTCGCGCGTGGCCGCGGTCCCCTCGAGCCACCCGCCGCCGTCGGCGACGCCGCGGCCGAGCGTGACGCCTTCGCCGCCGGCGTCTACCACAGCCTCTCGGAGGTGTTCTTCTTCCAGCACGAGCAGCTGGCCCTCCTCCACTCGACGTTCGCATCGCTCAACGCCGCCCAGCGAACGGGCGCGGTGCGCGAGACCGTGAACGGCCTCGGCAGCGTCGGGTACGCGGCGGCGCTCGTCGGGCTGCGCGGGGTCGCGCGTCGCTACCGCGATCGTTCGCTGGCGCTGGCCGAGGAGAAGGGCACGCTGCCGGTGGTCGCGTTCGCCCACCAGATCGCGGCCACGCTCGACAACGCGCTCGGCGACAGCGACGAGGCCGAGCGCTCGTGCGCGCGGGCCGAGGAGATCTTCGGGCGCCTGGGCGATCGCTTCCGCTGGGAGAGCGTGCGCTCGATCCACGGTTACACGTACCTCGCCCGCGGCACCTTCGCCGCCGCGCTCGCCGCCTTCGCCGCGGTGCTCGAATCGGCCGGGCCCGACGGCGCCGTGCAGACCCGCGCCTGGGCGACGGCGGGCACGATCCTGGCGACGGTGCCGGCGCGCCCGCTCGATCCGGCGTGGATCGGGCGCGCGCGTGCGCTCCTCGCCCTCGAGCTCGCGCCGGCGGAGCGCCTCCTGCTCGGCGGCGCGATCGCGCTGGCGGAGCGCGATCGCGGCCACGACGACGCGGCGCACGTCGCCGCGGTCGAGGCCCTGGCGGTGCTCGAGGTCACCCCGCCGGTGACGAGCTACACGCTGTGGAGCACGGCGGCGATCGCCGACGTCCTCACGGGCGCGGCGCGCGACGGGCGCGCCGCGCGCGCGGTGGAGCTCCTCGCCCGGGCGGCCCGCGCGCTCCCCGCCGGCGCGCCGCTGGCCGCGCTCGCGCGGGCGCGGCTCGCGGACGCGCGCGGGAAACGCCGCGCCGCGACGCGCGGCTACCGCGACGCGGCGGCCGCCGCCGAGCGGCTGCGCATGCCGTACGAGCACGCGCTCGCGCTCGCCGGCCTGGGCCAGCGCGCGAGCGCCGCCACGATCCTCGAGCAGCTCGGCGCCGCGCGCGACGCGGCGAAACTCGAAGCCGGTGTGAAAGGAAAGCGATGACCGATCCGAAGAAGAAGGTGGCCGTCCTCGGCGGCGGCGTGGCCGGCCTGACCGCGGCCTACGAGCTCACCTCCGGCCCGAACGCCGGCAAGTTCGACGTCACCGTCTACCAGATGGGGTGGCGCCTGGGCGGCAAGGGCGCGTCGAGCCGCAACCTCGATCCCACCAAGGGCATGCGCATCGAGGAGCACGGGCTGCACGTCTGGCTCGGCTTCTACGACAACGCGTTCAAGGTGATCCAGCAGGTCTACGCCGAGCGACAGGGGTTCGCCCTGCCCGACGAGAAGCTGCGCACGTGGCGCGACGGCTTCCAGCCCCAGAGCTTCACGCCGATCGGCGACGACACCGGCGGCAAGTTCACGTGGTGGTCGTTCACCTGGCCGCCGATGGCCGGGACGCCGGGCGAGGGCGGGGTCTTCCCGACGCCGTGGCAGATGCTGGAGAACCTCGTCCACATCATCAAGTGGCTCCTCCAGCAGCTCGCGGACAAGGGCGCGGTCGCGATCACGGAGGACGTCCACGAGGTCGACGACTGGGTCCACGACCTGTTCACGGACGCCGTGCCCTCGCGCGCCGGTGAGCCGAAGGACCACCACCTGCTCGGGCTCGTCGAGCGCGTCGGTCACTGGGTCGCGTCGTTCGGCGGCGACCACCGCGGTCAGGCGCAGGAGCACCACGCCGGCCTCGCCGAGCTGGTGCGGACGGTCGCGGCGAAGGTGCAGCTCGGGCTGGAGCACGATCCGTCGACCGAGATCCGCGATCTCTATGCTGCATTCGTCATCGGCACGGCGCTGGCGCGCGGCATGCTGAGCCCGCGGTGGGGTGTGCTCTGGCACCTCGACCTCGATCGGGTCGATCACCTCGAGCTGCGCGAGTGGCTGATCGAGTGCGGCGGCGACCCGCAGGTCGTGAGGACGTCGAGCCTCCTGCGCGCGCTCTACGATCTCGCGTTCGCGTACGTCGACGGCGACGCGGACCGGCCGAACTTCGCCGCCGGCACCGCGACCCGCTGCGTCCTGCGCATCGTCTTCACCTACAAGGAGGCGGCGCTCTTCCTCATGAAGTCGGGGATGGGCGAGATCGTGGTCGCGCCGCTCTACGAGGTGCTGCTCCGTCGCGGCGTCAAGTTCCAGTTCTTCCACAAGGTGAGCGAGCTCCACGTCTCGCCCGGCGGCACCGCGATCGATCGCGTGGACCTGGACATCCAGGCGCTGGTCGCGCCCGGCCAGACCTACACGCCCACGATGCGCGTCGACGGGCTCACGTGCTGGCCCGATCGGCCGTTCTGGCACCTCCTGCAGGACGGCGAGGCGTACCGCCAGCACTTCGCGACGAACGGGTCGACCTTCGAGTCGCACTGGGGCCAGCCCGCGCCCGCCGGTCAGTGCACGCTGGCGCGCGGCACCGACTTCGACGACGTCGTCCTCGCGATCTCGATGGGCGCGTTCCAGCAGCTCAACGACCAGGATCGGTGGATGGCGCGCGAGCTCTCGGCGGCGAGCCCGAAGTTCCGCGACATGCTGACGCTGCCGCTCAACCCGACGATGGGCATCCAGCTGTGGATGACGCCAGACCTCGCGGGGCTGGGATGGAAGGAGCCCAAGCCGGCGATGGACGCGGCGCCCGAGCTGATGAGCGTGTGGGCCGACATGAGCCAGGAGCTCGTGCACGAACGCTGGGGCGAGCCGGGCCCGGGATCGGTTCAGTACCTGTGCGGCGTCTACCCGACGCAGCTGTATCGCGCGCCGGCGAGCACGCCCGATATGCCGCACCGCGCGTGGGCCGAGGTGCGGAAGACGACGCTCGACTGGTTCGCGCAGTGGGGCGGCACGATGTGGCCGGAGGTCCGCGATCGCGCCAACCCCGCCGGCATCGACTGGAACGCGGCGTGGGCGCTGCCCGACCTGAAGGGCGAGGCACGCCTCGACTTCCAGTGGCTGCGCCCGAACGTGGATCCGACGGAGTGCGCGGTGGCGGCGGCGAAGGGGACGAGCCGCTTCCGGCTCGATCCGGGCGCGAGCGGGTTCAGCAACCTGTACCTGGCGGGCGACTGGACGTCGAACGGGCTCAACACGCTGTGCGTCGAGGCGGCGGTGATGAGCGGGATGCGCGCGGCGTCGTGCCTGTCGGGGACGTCGGTCGACATCGTCGGCTGGGACTTCTTGCGGCGCGGCGGGTTCGCCGCGGCCGAGCCCGCCGCCGCGGCCACGGCGACGGCGGTGGGCGCCTCCCGCGTGGCGTCCGTGGCGAGCGGCCTGCCGACGTACGTCTCCCAGCTCGGTCATGGCGAGCAGTCGTCCTTGCCGCCAGGCGTGATCGAGGGCGGCATGGGCTGGTGGTTCGCCGTACGCGCCAAGGCCAGCGCCATGCAAGCGCTCGTCGACGCGCAGCTCAACGCGCCGAGCGGCGGGAAGGGACCCAGCTACCGCGTCCTCGGCTCGCACATGCTCATCTCGATGCTCGACGCCGATCGCCTGACGACGCCGAGCGAACAGGTCGGCTACGTGCCCGATCAGGAGTGCGGCCTCTGGATCCCGCTCGTCGTCTGGTCCGGGATCATCCCGCGCATCGTCTTCTGGATGCCCTACGTCTTCATCAACAGCTCGGCCGGCATGTGCACGGGCCGCGAGGTGTGGGGCTACCCGAAGGAGATCAGCTCCTTCGTCATCCCGCGCCACCCGGACACGGCCGACGAGTTCCTGGTCAACGCGACGATCTTCCGCACGCTCGACACGCGCACGATGGGCACGTTCGAGCCGATCCTCCGCATCTCGCGGACGAGCGGCGCGCCGTCGTCAGGGTTCGTCGCGGGCGCGTGGTCGGGCTTCGCGGAGGCGGCGAAGGCCGTGGGCAAGGAGCTGGCCGACAACGGCGTGCACTTCTCGGTGCACGGCGTCGAGGAGGGCATCGCGTTCGCGAAGCTCGGCCTGTCGATGAACGTCCCGCTCGCCAACCTGAAGCAGTTCCGCGACGCCCAGGATCCGACGCGCGCCTGCTACCAGGCGATCGTCGAGGCGCCGATCCGCATGGACAGCTTCGGCGGCGGCTGGTTCCTCCCCGGCGGCTACACCCTCGAGGTGACGCCCGCCCAGAGCCACCAGATCGTCACCGACTTCGGTCTGCCCGGCAACGTCGTGCCCGTGGAGCTCGCCTTCTGGATGCGCATGGGCTTCTCCGCGATGCCGGGCAAGGCGGTGTGGACGGCGACGTGATCGCGCTGCCCCGTCGCTAACCGAGCGACCCCCGTCGCCACCTATCGCGGCGATCACGAGATCGCTAGCGTGGGCGCTCACGCTGGAGGACATGTGACGTACAGGCTTCGTGCCGGGGGATCTCGGGCCGCGCTGGGCGCGTGGCTCGTCGCGTCGAGTCTGTCGTGGGTCGGATGTATGGGCGACGAGGCGCCGGACGGCGACGTCGATCCCGACACCGAGGCCATCCCCCTGTTCAACAACGGTGACTTCGAGAGCGGGACCCTCGCGTCGTGGACGACGACGACGTTCCTCAACAACACCGGCCTCTCGGTGGTCCCGCCGACCACCACCGCGCAGCTCCAGCTCTCGAACGGCGGCGACAACTTCACGTTCGCGCGGATGAACGCGACGCCGCAGTCGCAGGTTCCGCCCGGCCTGACCGCGGCGCCCGGCGTCCCGAGGTGGCCGCGGTTCGGCACGACCTCGGCGGTCATCAACGAGTACGGCACCAACATCCCGCCGGGTCGGACCTGGCACCAGGGCGCGAACAACAACGTCAACTCGCTCAAGCAGTCGATGGCGACCACGTTCGCCGACGTCGACCCCAGCGATGGCAAGGTGCACGTCCGCTTCGTGCTCGCGCCCCAGCTCGAGGCGGCCGGGCACACGCCGGCGCAGCAGCCGTATTTCTTCGTCGTCATCCGCAACCTGACGCCGCCGCGCCAGGGCGACCTCTACACCAGCTTCAACTTCTCGAACCAGCCGGGCGTGCCCTGGCAGTCCCAGGGCTCGGGCGCGTCGGCGCTGCTCTTCACCGACTGGCAGATCTTCGACATCGCCCCGACCGAGGACCGGTTCCAGGTCGGTGACACCCTCGAGGTCGAGACCTACGCCGCGGGCTGCGAGCCCGGCGGCCACTCGGGCACGGTCTACGTCGACGGGTTCGGCGCCGCCTTGCCGAGCCTCGCGATCTCCAAGACGGCGCCGGCGGTCGCGAACGTCAACTCCGACATCACCTACACGTTCACCGTCCAGAACAACACCTCGGGCATCGCACCCAACGTCGTCGCCGACGAGGTGCTTCCGCCGCACACGACGTTCGTGTCGCTGAACGCGCCGGGCGCGTCGTGCACGACGCCAGCGGTCGGCGCCACCGGGACGGTGCGCTGCACCTACGGGTGGATGAACCCGGGCGCGAGCGCCACGTTCCAGGTCACCGTCCGCAACCACCCGCCGGCCGCGCAGGGCACGGCGACGGCGGGCACCAACAACTCGCTCACGATGACGGGCGCGGGCTGGACGGCGAATCAGTGGCGCGGCTACACGGCGTACATCACCGGCGGCCAGGGCGCCGGGCAGCAGCGCACGATCATCGCCAACACCGCGACGCAGCTCACGATCGCGCCCAACTGGACCACCAACCCGAACGCGACCAGCACGTTCATCATCATCAATCCGCCGGTGGCGACCGGGACCGCGACCGCCGGCACGAACAACACGCTCACCGACGCGCTCGGCGGCTGGACGTCGAACCGGTTCCTCGGCCAGACCGTCACGATCACGTCGGGCACCGGCGCGGGCCAGCAGCGCATCATCACGATGAACTCGGCGACCCAGCTCACGGTGAACCCGAACTGGGGCACGAACCCGAACGCGACCAGCACCTACGCCATCGGCACGCCGGTCGATCGCATCGTGAACGGCGACTACGGCGTCACCGGCCCGACAGTGTCGCGGCTCCTCGGGCCGAAGCGCGAGACCGCGCTCACGAGCGGCGTCGTCTACACGGACCTGGCGATCAGCAACAGCAACGGCGTCGCCGGCGTCGACTGGGGCGGCTCGCTCACCTACACGATCACCGTCGTCAACAACGGGCCGTCGGCGGTGAGCAACGCGCTGGTCACCGACACGTTCCCGGCGCAGCTCGCCACCCACACCTGGACCTGCGCCGGCGCCGCCGGCGGATCGTGCGACACCGCGTCCGGCAACGGCGATCTCAACCACACGGTCGACCTCCCGGTCGGCGGCCGCGCGACGTTCACCGTCAACGCGACGGTGGTCGCGGGCACCGGGATCGGGACGCTCAGCAACCTGGCGACGGTCGCGGCGCCGGCCGGCGTCACCGACAACTTCCTCGACAACAACTCGGACCGCGATCAGGACGGTATCGGTCGGCTGTTCGCGCTGACCGTCAACAAGCATCCGGGCGGCAACGGCCAGGGGACGGTCACGTCGCAGCCCGCGGTCATCGACTGCGGCCCGGCGTGCACCACGCAGACCGCGTCGTTCGTCGACACCACCGTGGTCACGCTCCGCGCCGTCGCGGTGCCGTTCAACCGCTTCGAGGGCTGGTCGGGCGCGTGCGCGGGGACCAGCGCGACCTGCACCGTCACCATGACCCAGGCGCGCACGGTCACGGCGCGCTTCACCGCCTGCGGCAACGGCACGCTCGACGCGGGTGAGGGCTGCGACGACGGCAACGCGCTCAACGGCGATGGCTGCACGAACGCGTGCCTCGTCGAGAACACCCGCCCGTGCAACGCGACCGCGCCGGGGCTCACCGGCGACGCCTCGTGCGCCAGCGGCCTGTGCGACATGACCAGCGGCGCGCCCGGCGTGTGCGAGCCGGTCGGCTGCGGCGACGGCAGGCTCGCCGCCGACGAGGGCTGCGACGACGGCAACACCGTCGCGGGAGATGGCTGTAGCGCCATGTGCCTGGTCGAGAACTCGCGGCCGTGCAACGCCGCGAGCCCGGGGCTCACCGGCGACGCGTCGTGCGCGAGCGGGATCTGCGACGCGACCGGCGGCGCGCCGGGGGTGTGCGAGCCCGTGGGCTGCGGCAACGGGCGGCTCGAGGCCGGCGAGGGCTGCGACGACGGCGGCACGGTCGCCGGCGACGGCTGCAGCGCGACGTGCCGGGTCGAGGACGGCCGCGCGTGCAACGTGACGGCCCCGGGCACGATCGGCGACGCGTCGTGCGCGAGCGGCATCTGCGACACCACCGGCGGCGCGCCAGGCGTGTGCGAGCCGGCCGGCTGCGGCAACGGGCGGCTCGAGGCCGGTGAGGGCTGCGACGATGGCGGCACCGCGGCCGGGGACGGTTGCAACGCGGTCTGTCTCGTCGAGAACGGCGACGCCTGCAACGCGACCGCCCCGGGCGCGACCGGCGACGCGTCGTGCGCGAGCGGGATCTGCGACGCGACCGGCGGTGCGCCGGGCGTGTGCGAGCCGATGGGCTGCGGCAACGGGCGGCTCGAGGCGGGCGAGGGCTGTGACGACGGCGGCACCGTCGCCGGCGACGGCTGCAACAGCGCGTGCAAGGTCGAGGACACCTTCGCGTGTAACGCCACTGCGCCCGGCGCCACCGGCAACGCGTCGTGCGCGAGCAACAGGTGCGACACGAGCGGCGGCGCCCCCGGCGTGTGCGTCGGCCGCGACACCGACGGGGACGGCGTGACCGATGGCAACGACCTCGACGACGACAACGACGGCATCCTCGACGTCGAGGAGGGCGACGGCGCGGTCGACACCGACGGCGACGGCGTGCCCGACTCGCTCGATCTCGACAGCGACAACGACGGCATCCTCGACGTGACCGAGGCCGGTCACTTCCTCGGCGACGACGACAGCGACGGCGAGATCGACTGCCCCGGCGGGTTCGGGGCCAACGGCCTGTGCGACGATCTCGAGACCGCGCCCGAGTCGGGCCTGCCCGACTACGACGACGACGGCACCGCCGACGGCGATCCCCGCGACACCGATGGCGACGGCGTGGACGACTACCGCGATCTCGACTCCGACGACGACGGGCTCGCCGACGTGCTCGAGGCCGGCCATCACCTGGGCGATCCCGATGGCAACGCCATCCTCGATTGCCCCGGCGGCGTCGGCGCCAACGGCCTGTGCGACGCGCTCGAGACCACGCCCGACTCGGGCGCGCCCGACTACGACGACGACGGGGTCGCAGGTGGCGATCCCCGCGACACCGACGGCGACGGCGTGGACGACTACCGCGACCTCGACTCCGACGACGACGGGCTGTCGGATCTGATCGAGGGTGGCTCCGGTTGTGCCGACGCCAACGCTGATTCGGTCTGCGACGGCGCGGACCCCGACGGGGACGGCATCCGGGAGAGCGCGGATGGCGCGCCCGGCGTGCGCGGCGACGCCGGCGCGGCCGCCCCGCCCAACACGGACGGTCGCGGCCCCCCCGACTATCGCGATCTCGACTCCGACGACGACGGCATCTCCGATCTGGTGGAGGGCGGCTCGGGCTGCACCGACGCCAACGATGATGGCGTGTGTGATGGCGGCGACGACGACGGCGACGGTATCCGCGCCAGCGCCGACGGCGCGCCGGGCACGTTCGGCGACGGCGGCGTCCGCCCGCCGACGCAGAGCGACGACGACGGCATCCCGGACTTCCGTGACCTCGACTCCGACGGCGACCGGATCCCCGACGTGGTCGAGGGCGGGCGCGGCGACCTCGATCGCGACGGCGACGGCGTCATCGACGACGCGCGCGACGAGGACGGCGACGGCATCCTCGACGTGGTCGACGACCTGCCCGGCGTGTTCGGCGGCCTCTCCGACCCGGGCCGCGACGCCGATGGCGACGATCTGCCCGACTTCCAGGACGCGGACTCGGACAACGACGGCCTCATCGACGGCGCCGGCGTGAGCGGCGGCGGTTGCAGCGCCGGCGGCACGGTCGGCGGTCTCCCGCTGGCCCTCGCGCTCCTCGTGCTCGCCGGCCTCGTCCGCGCGCGGCGCCGCGCCGTGCCCGTCGTCCTCGCGCTCACCGCCGGCGTCGCCGCCGCCGACGAGCGCGGGTTCCCGGTCGAGCGCTTCCGTCTGTCGGCCGACGCCGGTGGCCTCCTCGACGTCGAGGGCGCGACCGCGCTCGAACGGCATGCGTGGAGCGTCTCCCTGTGGCTCGGTGCGTCCGACGATCCGCTCGTGGTCTACGATCTGATGGACGGGGATCGCGAGCGCACCAGCCGGCTCGTCGACACGCGGCTGGGCGGCGATCTCGCGATCTCGTATGGCGTCACCCGCTGGCTCGAGCTGTCGCTCGCGGCGCCCCTCGTCGTGTACCAGGATCGGGACACCGTGAGCGATGTCGCCGTCGGCGGCATGCTCGAGCCGATCGGGTCGTACGGCCTCGGCAACGTCCGGCTCGCGCCCAAGCTCCGCGTCCTGCGCCAGGGCGACCACGGCGTCGATCTCGCGGTCATCCCGGCGGTCGTGCTCCCGACCAGCTCGTCGGACGACGACTACCTCGGCGACACCGCGTTCGCGGTGGCCCCCGAGCTCGCGATCGGCCGCCGCCTCGGCCGCCTCCGGCTGGGCGCGAACCTCGGCTACCGCTCGCGGCCGCGCGCGCAGGTCGCCAACCTCGTCGTGGACGACGAGCTGTTCGCGCACGTCGGCGCCGGCGTGATGGTGAGCGACGGCCTCGAGTGGGCGCTCACCTCGTCGCTCGCGACCGCGGCGTCCGATCCGCTCGCGACCTTCAACCAGAACCACGCCGAGCTGCTCACCGGCCCGACGTTCCACCTCGATCGCCTCCAGGTGATCGCGGCGGCCGGCGTCGGCGCCGCCGAGGGCTTCGGCACGCCCGACATGCGCGTGCTCGTCGGCGCGCGCTACGCCTCACCGGCCCGGCCGGTGGCGGCCCGGCCGGTGGTGGACAAGGTGGTCACCCCGCCGGACCTCGACGCCGACGACGACGGCGTGCTCGACGCCGACGACCGTTGCCCGCGGGAGGCCGGCCCGGTCGAGAACGCGGGTTGCCCCGACGTCGACACCGACGGCGACGGCCTGGTCGACCGCCTGGACCAGTGCGTCAGCGAGCCGGAGGACGCCGACGGCTTCGCCGACGAGGACGGCTGCCCCGACCTCGACGACGACGGCGACGGCCTCGCCGACGCCGTCGACGCGTGCCCGCGCGAGCCCGGCCCCGAGGCCAACCGCGGCTGCCCCGACACCGACCGCGACGGCGACACCGTCGTCGATCGCCTCGACACGTGCCCCGA
The DNA here is from genome assembly GCA_002344285.1 of Myxococcales bacterium UBA2376. Lineage (GTDB taxonomy): Bacteria > Myxococcota_A > Polyangia > Haliangiales > Haliangiaceae > UBA2376. The sequence continues at coordinate 8,698 of DDTA01000057.1, read as the reverse complement.
CGAGCCCGGCGAGGTGAAGCACGGTGGCTGCAAGCGCAAGCCGATGGCGACGATCACCGAGGGCAAGATCGCGATCGTCGACACCGTCTACTTCAAGCTCGACAAGGCGATCATCGAGAAGCGCTCGTACAAGCTGCTCGAGAGCGTCGCCGGCGTCCTCTCCGCGCACGAGGGCATCCGCGTGCGGATCGAAGGCCACACCGACAGCCAGGGCAACGACGCCTACAACAAGGACCTGTCGCAGCGCCGCGCCGAGGCCGTGCGGGCGTTCCTGGTCGGCAAGGGCATCGACGAGGCGCGCCTCGACGCGGTCGGCTTCGGCGAGGAGCAGCCGGTGCAGGACAACCGCACCCGCGCTGGGCGCGCCGCCAACCGCCGCGTCGAGTTCGTCATCGTCGACGCGAGCGGCGTCGACGTGCGCAGCCAGTCGAGCGGCCCCGGGGAGGACACCGTCGAGCCGCTGCGGTAACGCGCCGCCGGCGCGTCAGCCGTAGCGCTTCACGAGCGCCTGCGCGGCGAGCACGCCGCTCTCGGTCGCCGACTCGGCGCAGCCGGCGGGGAGCGTCGTGTACGTCCAGTCGCCGGCGGCGACGGCGTTGGTGATCGACGCGTCGCCGGGGCGGAGGCGCTGCTCGATCGTGCCCGGCGGCGAGAGCACGTAGCGCTCGGTCGGATCGATGTTGGCGCGCGTCCACTGGGCGTCGATGCGCTGCGCCGGCGGGCGGTCCTGGAGGTCGACGAGGCGGTTGAAGTCGAGGCCGCTCTGACCGGGCACGCACGCGCGCGGGAAGAGCATCCCGGCCGCCGACTGCAGGTACGCGGCGCCGGTCGCGCGCACGCGGTCCTCGACGGCGCGCGGCACGCCCGGGTCGGCGAAGTCGGTCATCTCCGGCGTCGCGGGCAGCGCGCTGCAGAAGTACTCGAGCGCCCTGGGCTGGTGCGTCGCCGGCCAGTCCTCCCGCGGCAGGAGATGGCTCATCTCCGCCCACGTGTCGAACGGCTCGCTGTACGCGGTCATGATCGTCTCGCCGTACGTCCAGCCCAGCGCGCGGATGTCGCGGTCCAGCCAGATCTGCATCGACTGGGTGGGCGTCGTCATGGCCGTGTTGATCGCGACCGCCCACGACGGCACGCGCGCGATGACGTCGCCGGCGATGCGGGCCAGCTCGGCGACCGAGATGCCGACGACGACGGCGTCGAAGTCGCGGCCGCGCACGAGGGTCTCCTTGCCCGCGCACTCGGTGCACCACGCGCTCTCGAGCGTGTAGCCGGCCTTCGCCAGCCGCGCGGCGATGGCGTCGCCGTCGGCGATCTGATCCCAGAACGGCTCGCTCGGCCACGAGACGACGCCCTTCACCGGGAAGGTCGGCGTGTACGACGTCACGCCCGGCGCGAGGTCGACCTGGCGGACCAGATCGATCTCGTCGATCGTCGTGCCGTCGGCCGACATACGGAGCTGCGCGACGCGGTGGAACAGCTTCACGGTCTGGCCGCGCTGGAGGAGGCACTCGTAGACCGGGCTGAAGACGGTGTCGCCCATGCCCGCCTGCATCTTCCACAAGGGCGCGCCCTTGCTCGCGAACACCAGGTCCATCGCGACCTGGAGCACCACGCCAGCCGCGGCCTGCGCCGCGTCGGGGTTCGTGGTGTCCCCGCGGGTCCACGCGAAGCCGAGATCGTAGAGCGCGACCACCGGCGGCGACCAGGCGACGTCGGGGCGCGCGCCGTGCTTGCCGAGCCAGGCCTTGAAGTCGAGGCCGTCGATCGCGCGGAAGCCCTTCGGGCTGAAGAGCACGTCGCGCACGTAGCCACGCACGACGGCGACGCCGAGCTCGACGAGCAGGACCAGACGGCGGAGGGTGTCGCCGATCCCGCGCAGGCCGTCGGCCACGCGCGCGAGCCAGGCGGCGATCTCGTCGAGGAAGCCGTGGATCCACGCGGCGTGTGCGACCTCCTCGATCTCGGCGATGACGCCGTGCGCGCGCAACGGCGCCGCCGGCGCGGCCGACGCGGGCGCGTGCCCGACCAGCTCCTGCACGCGCGCCTCGAGCCAGGCGACGAGCTGCTCGAGGTAGCCGAGCATCGACGGCTTGCCGCCGTCGTCACCCGGGACGCCCGGCAAGGGCGGGATGTCGAAGTTCCACGGGCGCCAGGCGCCGCCGTGCCACTCCCCGAGCGACAGCAGGTACTGGGGCTTGAAGGCGTCGGTCCAGGACTGGAACGGGTTGTCGGGCTGCTTCTGCCACTCGCCGTACGCCTCCTGCATCAGCGTGAACGCGTGGCGGTAGAAGCCGAGGAAGGCGTGCAGGCCGTGCTCCTCGATGCGATCGCCGATCGCGCGGTTGCGCCCGGAGGCGCCCTTGCCGCCGAGGCGCCAGCCCTGCGAATAGACCGTCACCTCGAACACCTCGCGCAACGCGGGTGTGCGCGTGAGCTCGAACGCGGCGCTCATCGAACCGAGCCCACCGCCGAGCACCGCGACCTTGACCTTCTTGCCATGGCTCATCGCGCGCGAGCGTAGTACGAACCGCGCATGAAGAATTCGATCTGGCTCTCGATCCTGTTCGTGGTCGCGTGTGGCGGGAAGTCCGCCGGTCCCGAGCCCACGCCGACGCCGTCGCCCGGCGAGAAGGAGTGCGTGAAGTCAGGGTGCAGCGGCACCGTCTGCTCCGACGAGGAGGGGCTGATGACGACCTGCGAGTGGCGCCCCGAGTACGCCTGCTACCAGGAGGCGGAGTGTACGCGCCAGGCCGACGGGAACTGCGGCTGGACCGAGACCGAGGTGCTCACGGCGTGCCTCGCGAGCCCGCCGGTGGAGTGATCAGTCGGCAGGCGGTGGAACCGGGATCGACGGCATGCCCGGTTGGTGGCCGGTCCCCTGCCGTTCCGTCACGGCGCGCTCACGGTCGGGGATCGATCGATTCCCTCAGGCGCGCTCCAGCAGCGTCGCGACCCCGACGCCGGCGGCGCCGCTGACGGCGGCGATGCCGTAGCGGCCGCCGCTGCGTTCGAGCTCGTCGACGACGTTGGCGAGGAGGATCGCGCCGGTCGCGCCGAAGGCGTGGCCCATCGCGATCGTGCCGCCGCCCGGGTTGAGCCGCGCCGGGTCGATGGCGAGGTCGCGCTCGAGGCGCAGGCACAGGGCGGCGAACGCCTCGGCGAACTCGAAGACGTCGATGTCCCGCGGCGCGAGCCCGGCGCGCGCGAGCAGCCGCTCGATCGCGTCCTGCCCCGCGGTGAGCATGACCAGCGGATCGCCGGCGCACGTCACCGACGCGACGATGCGGGCGCGGGGCTTCATGCCGGTGCGCTCGCCGGCCGCGCGGTCGCCGACGACGGCGAGCGCCGCGGCGTCGGCCAGGCTGGGCGAGCTGGCGCGCGTGTGCAGGTGCCGGCGCTCGGGTCCCGGCAGCTCGGCGAACGCCGGGGGCAGCGCGGCGACGTCGTCGGCGGACGGCGCCCACGCGACGAGCTCGTCGCGATCGAGCGTCACGGCGCCATGCTCGTCGCGCACCGGCACGACGGAGCGCGCCGCGCGGCCGTCGGCCCAGGCGGCGCGGGCGCGCGCGCGCGTGCGGAGCGCGTAGGCGTCGAGCGCCGGTCGCTCGAAGCCCTCGCGCGTGGCGACGAGGTCGGCGGCGACGCCCATGTGCACGAAGCGCGCGGCCGCGATGACCGCCGGGTCGGTCCACAAGGGACCTCCGTCGGTGAACATCGGCACGCGTGACACCGACTCGACGCCGCCGGCGACGGCGAGCGAGAGGTCGCCGGCGCGCACGCGGGCGGCGGCGGTGTTCACGGCGTCGAGCCCCGAGGCGCAGTAGCGGTTGAGCGTCACGCCCGGCACGCGGTCGCCGAGGCCGGCGACGAGCGCGGCGGTGCGCGCGAGGTTGCCGCCCTGGTCGCCCACCTGCGACGCGCACCCGAGCACGACGTCGTCGACGCCGTCGGGCGGCAGCTCGCGCGCGACGAGCTCGTCGCACAGCCCGCGCACCAGCGCGAGCGGCGTGACGCCGGCCAGCGCGCCGCGCGTCGAGCCCTTGCCGCGCGGCGTCCGCACCGTCGCGTAGACGAAGACGTCGGTCACGCGCGCGCCGCCCAGCACGCGTGGGTGCCGTGGCAGACGCGGGCGGGCAGGGCGAGGCGCGTCACCGGGCCGTCCCCGACGCGCGCGGCGTCGAACATCCACACCTCGCTCGCGTCGCGCACGGTGTCGGTCGTGATCGTGACGAGCCACCCGTCGTCCTCGCGCTTGCCGCCCGGCCGCGGCGCGAAGCGCGCCTCGCTGAGATAGACGCCGTCGTCGCAGCGGAAGCGCTGGGTCGCGCCGCCGTCGAGATCGAAGCGCGCGAGGCCGTCGAACAGGAACCAGCCCGGCTTCGCGGTCATGGCCCACGCGCGGCGGTGCTTGCGTCCCGCGACCCTGCCGTTCACCGTCGGGAACTCGCTCACCAGGTCGGCGAGCGGCTCCTCGCGGGTCCGGCCGGTCTTGCGATCGAGCCGCCACCGGTGTGGCCGGGCGCCCATGGCGTGGACGTCGACCATCTTCCTGAGCGGGCCCCACACGCCGTCCGCCGGATCGGGCCGCGGCATCGGATCGTCCTGGCGGTAGCCGTCGAGCACGATCTCGTCGCCGTCCTCGTACGCGTTGATGAAGTGAAGCACGTACGTCGGCGCCGCCTCGAACCACTGGACGTCGCCGGTCGCGCCGTGGCGCGGGATCACCGCGAAGCGCGATGGCAGCTCCTTGTAGAAGCGCGGGCGGTGCACACCCTGCGCGAGCAGCGCCGGATCCCAGAAGAGCGGGAGGTCGTTCAGCACGGTGAAGCGCTCGGTGAACGCGAGGTCGTGCGGCAGGCGCGGTCCGGGCAGCGGCACGTCGACGAGGTGCGTGCGCGCGCCGTCCTCGGCGACGACGCCGTAGCGCAGGTACGGCGCCTCCTTGGCGTAGCTCATGAACAGGAGCTCACCGGTGCGCTCGTCGACCTTGGCGTGCGCCGACACGCCCCACGCCGGCGCCCACGGCGCCGTGCCGTCGGGCGCGAGCGTGTCGGGGTCGTGCCGGTAGACGTCGCCGCACTGGTAGAACGTCGTGAGCGCGCGGCCGGCGTGGACGACGACGTCGGTCGACGACGCGTCCTTCATGCGCCCCCGCGCGCCCCAGCCGTCGCGCGCCGACTTCTCCGGCGCCTCGATGATGCCGGCCCACAGCGGCGCGCCGGCCTCGAGCTCGGCGGCGAGCCCGGCGGTGCGCACCATGCGGTTGCGATACGACGCGCGCCCGCCGCCGAAGCGCACGGCATGCAGCATCCCGTCGCCGTCGAACGGGTGGTAGCGGCCGAGGCTGGGCAGGAGCGGGTTCTCGGTGTTGCGCAGGTACCAGCCGTCGAGCTCGGCCGGCACCGCGCCGGCGAGCACGTCGAGCCCGTCGGCGTCGTACTCGATGGTGTCCGGCCGCCAGGCGCCGGTGCGGTACGGGTGGTCGTCGTCCGCGGGCAGCCGCGACTCCCAGCGCTTCACGATGTCGACCTTCATGATCCCCTCGCCACGACGAACGCGCACGCGGTGGTCGCGCTGCCGCCGATGTTGAGCGTCGCGAACCGCCGCGCGCCCGGCACCTGATACTCGCCGGCCGCGCCCTCGACCTGGCGCGCGGCGTCGAGCACCATGCGCACGCCCGACGCGCCCACCGGATGGCCTTGCCCGATGAGCCCGCCCGACGGGTTCACCGGGAAGCGACCGCCGGGCGCGATCGTGCCGTCCTCGATCGCGCGCCAGCTCTCGCCCGGCGCCGTGAGGCCGAGGTGATCGAGCGCGACGTACTCGGTGATGGTGAAGCAGTCGTGCACCTCGGCGCCGTCGAGCGCCTCGGGCCCGGCCACGCCGGCGCGGCGATACGCGTCGGTGATCGTGTCGCGCACGTGGGGCAGGAGGTACGGCGCGCCGGCCGAGCGCGCGAGCTTGTCGGCGAGCCCGAGCCCGGCGGTGCGATGGCCCCAGCCGGTGATGCGCGCCACGCCGTCGATCTCGCGCGCGCACCGCGCGGCGGCGAAGCGCGGCGACGCCACGACGAGCGCGACCACGCCGTCGGTGACCTGCCCGCAGTCGAGGCGGCGCAGCCGGCCCTCGATCGCCGGGTTCCTGGCGTCGTCGCGCCACGCCGCGCCGAACGCGTCGGGCGCGAAGCTCCATGCGCGCGCCTGGGCGCGCGGGTTCCGGCGCGCGGCGGCGAGGTTGAGCTCGGCGATCGCGGCGAGGTGCCGCTCGTCGAGCCCGTGGCGGCGGTCGACCTCGTCGGCGATCGCGGCGAACATGTGCGGCCACAGGAAGCGCGCGCCCTCGCCCTCGTGTCCGGTCCACGCCGCGGTGCCCATGTGGCGCGCCGCGACGTCGCCGGGCACGTTGCGCTCCTGCTCGACGCCGACGACCAGCGCGCAGTCGACGCGCCCGGCCTCGAGCTCCGCCATCGCGGCGAGGAGCGCGATCGAGCCCGACGCGCAGGCCGCCTCGTGGCGCGCCGCCGGGACGCCCCACAAGGCCGGCCGCGCCGTCGCCGGCAAGGCGCCCATCTGCGCCTGCTGCACGAACAGCTCGCCGAACGCGTTGCCGACGTGGATCGCGCCGACGTCGCGCGTCTCGACGCCGGCCGCGGCCAGGGCGTCGTCGATGACCTCGCCCACCACGGCGGCGAGATCGGCGCCCTCGCGCGCGAAGTTGCGCGCGAAGTCGGTCTGGGCGCCGCCGAGGATGAAGGTCATGGCGGTGCCGGCGGGTTGAAGATCTCGATCGTGCCCACGGGCATCCCCGCCGCGTCGACGCCGCCGAGCACCAGGATCTGGCCAGTGGCGAGCGCCGCGGCGACCGCGCCGGTGCGCGGCACGACCATCGCGATCTCGCCCACCCGCGCCATCGTCGGCAGCTCGAACACCTCGGCGTTGCCGACGATCGCGCCGCCGGCGTCGGTGCCGCCGGCCGCGATCGCGAACGCGCCGTTGCCGGCGGTGGCCGCGCCCGAGCGCGGCGTCGTGAGCAGGCCGGGCAGCTCGGTGAAGATCTCGGTCGCCGGCCGGATGCGGATCCCGGTGTCGGTGGGCACGCCGCCGACCGCGCCGCCGATCACGATCACCTCGGCGTCGCGCGTCGCGACCGCGCCGTGGCCCGTGCGCACGGCGGTGGGCGCGTCGCTGTGCTCGCTGATGCCCTCGGGGCCGATCCTGGCGATGCCGCCCGTGCCCGTGCCTTCACCCACGACCACCGCATAGATCGTGTCGTTGAGCTGCACCGCCGTCGCCGTGCCCGCCATCGGCGGGGCGCTGGCGATGGGCGTGGCGCTGATCGAGAGCCCGTCCATCAGGACCGGCGGATCGCCGGTGACGATGAAGCCCTCGGTGCGCACGGGCGCCACCGCGGCGCCGGCGCGGGCGAGCGTCGGCTGCTCGCTGATCTCGAACCACTGGCCGGCGGGATCGACCGTCGTGTCGAAGCGCCAGTAGGTGCCGGTGGTGCCGTTCGGCCCCCGGCCGCCGAACACGTACGCGTAGCCGGTGACGCCGGCGGACACGGACGCCCCGGCGCGTCCCGCGGGCGCGTCCTCACCCTCGAGGAAGCTGTGGTCGTAGACGTCGTAGACCTCGACCGTGTCGAGCGGCGCCCCGGCGGCGTCGGCCCCGCCGACGAGCAGGAGGCCGAAGTTGAAGCGCGCGACGCCGATGTCGGTGCGCGGCGGATCGAGGGTGACCGGCGCGGCGGCCAGCGAGAGCGGCGGCGCCACGTAGATCGCGATCGACGCGTCGATCGCGGCGATGGGCAGGATGCCGGAGCGGCCCCACGCGACCACGGCGCCGGCGCCGTCGAATCCCTCGAACGTCAGCTGCCCCGCGGGCCCCTCGGCGGGCACGTCGATCGTGAGGTGGAAGCGCCCGTCGGTGCCCCGCGTCGCCTCGACCTGGCGATACGGCACCGAGAGCGTGAGCCGTGCGAGCTCGACGTCGTCGAGGATCGTCGAGCCGGGCGCGGTCTTCAGCTCGAGCGTGAACGTGCCGGTCGCGCCGCCGCACGCGGCCAGCGCCGCGACGAGCCCGGCCGCG
>DDTA01000057.1:0-568 GCA_002344285.1 Myxococcales bacterium UBA2376 | reverse complement strand
AGCGCCTTCGCCACCAGCTCGATCACCGCCGCGTTGGCCTCGCCGTCGACGGGCGGCGCGGTGACGGCGACCTTCACGCGGTCGCCGTGCACCGGCCCGAGCCGCGCGCGCGAGGCGCGGGGCGAGACCAGCACGTCGAACACGATGCCGTCGGCCGTCGCCTTCACCGGGAGGCTCACTTCCCGCCGCGGCCGAGCTCGCGCGCGCGCTTGGTCGCGGTCTCGACCGCGTTGATGAGCGTCGTGCGCAGGCCGCCCTCCTCGAGGGTGTGGAGCCCGGCGATCGCCGTGCCGCCGGGCGACGTCACCATGTCCTTGAGGCGCCCCGGGTGCTCGTCGGTGTCGAGCAGGAGCTTGGCCGAGCCCATCACCGTCTGGGCCGCGAGCCGCTGTGCGTTGCGCCGCGACAGGCCGACCTTCACGCCGGCGTCGGCGAGCGCCTCGAGGATGAGGAAGATGTAGGCGGGGCCCGAGCCGGAGAGCCCGGTGACGGCGTCGAGCTGCGACTCGTCGAGCACGACGGTGAGCCCGACGGCGTCGAACACCACGCGCGCCTCGGCGAGGTCGGC
>DDTA01000314.1 GCA_002344285.1 Myxococcales bacterium UBA2376 | reverse complement strand
CGGGCCCATCGGGCCCATCGGTCCCATCGGGCCGACCGCACCTTGATCGCCTTGCGGGCCCATCGGGCCCACCGGTCCCATCGGTCCCATCGGGCCGACGTCGCCCTGCAAACCCATCAGGCCCATCGGGCCCATCGGGCCGACCGCACCTTGATCGCCTTGCGGGCCCATCGGGCCCATCGGGCCGACGTCGCCCTGCAAACCCATCGGGCCCATCGGACCGACCGCACCTTGATCGCCTTGCGGGCCCATCGGGCCCATCGGACCCATCGGACCGACGTCTCCCTGCAAACCCATCGGGCCCATCGGACCGACCGCACCTTGTTCACCCTGCGGGCCCTGCGGTCCGACGTCTCCCTGCGGACCTTGCGGACCGACGGCTCCCTGCGGACCCTCGGCGCCGAGCGTGACGTCGAGGATGTCGTACCGGAAGCCGCGCTCGACGGTGAGCCGGTAGTGCCCCGGCTCCCACGGCGGCAACGCGACATCGACGCGCGTGTTGTTCACCGCCACCACCGGCAGCTCCAGCTCGGCGCCATCGGCGTCGGTCAGCGACACGATGACCGACGTCCCGAAGCCGAAGCCGTTGATCGTCATCATCGGCGCCGCCGGATCGCCGTGCGTCACCGCGCTGGTGACCTCGAGGCCGTTCACCTCGATCGGACCGCGCTCGCCCCGAGCACCGTTCATCCGTTCCGCGGTGACCGCTGCGCCTTCGCGCGCGCGCGAACCCTCGAGTGATGTCTCTGCGCCCGCGGCTCCGTCGAGAGAGCCGGGTTCTGCGCCCGTCTCACATCCCGACAACAACCCGACGGCGGCAACGTACACGATCGCTGCGAGCTTGCCCTTCATCGTGAAAAACAAACTCTGCTTCTCGACGCCAGAACGCAAGCCGGATCAACGCTGGAACCGTGACAGATCACTGCGCACGTAAGCGCGCGCACCGCGCATCGAGCTCAATACCCGTGGAGGCGCGCGAAACTGTCACGGTGGTAGGCGGCAGAGCCGAAGGTGAGCTCGGCGACCTTCGCCCGCTTGTAGTAGAGGCCGACGTCGAGGTCGTCGGTGACGCCGATGCCGCCGTGCATCTGGATCGCCTCGGCGGCGACGAGCGTGAAGGTGTCGGAGGCGCGGGCCTTGGCCGCGGAGACCAGGGAGGCCGCGTCGGGGGTGGCGCGGTCCAGGGCGACCAGGGCGGCGCGCACGACGGAGCGCGTGAGCTCGAGCTCGCAGAACATGTGGGCGGCGCGGTGCTTGAGCGCCTGGAAGGAGCCGATGGGGACGCCGAACTGGTGGCGCTGCTTGAGGTAGTCGATCGTCGTACGGAAGACGGCGTCGGCGGCGCCCAGCATCTCGGCGGTGAGCGCCGCGGTGGCGCGCGCGAGCAGGCGGTCGAGCAGGTCGGCGCCGTGATCGGCGACGCCGAGGATGTCGGCGGACGGCACCGCGGCCGAAGCGAGGCGGACGTGCGCGACGCCGCGGCTGTCGACCATGGCGCGCGGCTCGACGGTGACGCCCGCGGTCGCGCGATCGACGAGGAAGAGGGTGAGGCCATCGCGATCCGTCGGCCCGCCCGCCGTGCGCGCGACGACGACGAGCAGGTCGGCGGCCGGGCCGTCGAGGACAAACGACTTCTCGCCGTCGAGGACATAGCCACCGCCGTCGGCGGCGCGGCGCGCGGTGGTGCGGCACGTGTACGGCGCGAAGCGACGCTCCTCCTCGAACGCCAGCGCGACCAGGCGCTCGCCCCGCGCCAGCGCCGGCAGGTGGGCGCGCACCGCCTCGCCGCCCGCCGCCAGCGCGGCCGCGCCGATCACGGACGTCGCGAGGAGCGGCGTGGGCGCCAGCGTGCGCCCGAGCTCCTCCATCACCAGGCCGAGCTCGACGAGGCCGAGCCCTGCCCCGCCGTGCGCCTCGTCGACGGCGATGCCGGCCCAGCCGAGCGCCGCCATCTCGCGCCACACGGCGCGCGACACGTGCGTGGGATCCTTGGCGTCGCGTAGCGCGCGCAGGTGCGACGTGGGCAGGCGCTTCTCGACGAAGGTCCGCGCCGCGCGCTGCAGCTCTTCTTGTTCGGGGGTCAGCTCGAAGCGACGCATGACGTTCGTCCGCCGTTCAGTCCGGAAGGCCAAGCACGCGCTTGGCGATGATGTTGAGCTGGATCTCGCTGGTGCCGCCCTCGATGGAGCTGGCCCTCGAGCGCAGCCACTCGCGCGTGATCTGGAGCTCGCTCGGCTCGAAGCCGACGCCCTCCCACCCGAGCCCCTGGTAGCCCTGCAGCTCGACGCGCAGCTCCTTGCGCCGCTTGTTGAGCTCGGTGCCGTAGAGCTTGAACATCGAGCTGGCGGCGCCCGGGCCCTTGCCGGCCCTGGCCGCCTCCGCCGTGCGCTCGAGGGTGAGCCGGTTGCACAGGAAGTCGAGCTCGGCCTGCACCACGCGGTCACGCAGCGCCGGATCGCCGACGCGCTTCAGCATCGCGGGCAACGTCTCGGCCTCCTCGGGCGCGCGGTCGCGCATCACCGAGATGATCGAGCGCTCGTGCTCGAGGAGCTTCTTGGCGATCTGCCAGCCGCCGCCCTCGCGGCCGACCAGGTTGCGGGCCGGCACGCGCACGCTGTCGAAGCGTGTCTCGCAGAACGGCGAGCTGCCGCTGATGAGCTGGATGGGCCGCGTCGACACGCCGGGGGTGGCCATGTCGAGGAGGATGAAGCTGATGCCGTCGTGCTTGGGCGCGTCGGGGTCGGTACGCACGAGGCAGAACATCCAGTCGGCCTGGTCGGCGTGCGACGTCCACACCTTCGCCCCGTCGACGACGTAGTGGTCACCGTGGCGCACGGCGCGCGTCGACAGGCTGGCCAGGTCGGACCCGCTGCCCGGCTCGCTGTAGCCCTGGCACCAGCGGATCTCACCGCGCGCGATCGGCGGCAGGTGTTCGGCGCGTTGCTCCTCGTTGGCGAACTCGAAGAGCACCGGCGCGAGCATCCAGATACCGAACGAGATGAGCGGCGATCGACAGCCCATGGCGCGCATCTCGGCGTCGAGGATGCGCGCCTGCTCGCGCGTCAGCCCGGCGCCGCCGTACTCGCGCGGCCACGCGGGCACGGTGTACCCGCGCTCGACGCAGCGCTCGAACCACAGCCTGGCGTCGTCGGACGGAAACGTGCGCCGCCGGCCGCCCCAGACCTCTTGCCCGGGCAGGTGCGGCGTCCGCATCGACGGCGGGCAATTCGCCTCGAGCCAGGCGCGGACCTCCGCGCGGAACGCGTCGTCGACGCTACTCGTGCCGCTGGCAGCGCTCATGATCTCCGCTTCGCCATGTCGATGGCGAGGTCCTCGATCAGGTCCTCCTGGCCACCGACGGTCTTGCGCCGCCCCAGCTCGACGAGCAGATCGCGCGACGACACGCCGTAGCGGGCGCCTGCGCGCTGCGCGAAGAGCAGGAACGACGAGTACACACCCGCGTAGCCGAGGATGAGCGCATCCCGATCGATCCGCACCGGCACGTCCATCATCGGCACGACCAGATCCTCCGCCACATCCATGATCTTGTACAGGTCGATGCCGTGGTCCGCGCCCATGCGGTCCAGGACGGCCACGAACACCTCGAGCGGCGTGTTGCCGGCGCCGGCGCCGAGGCCGGCCGCCGAGCCGTCGATGCGCGTCGCGCCGGCCTCGATCGCGGCGATCGAGTTGGCGATGCCCATCGACAGGTTGTGGTGCCCGTGGAACCCGATCTCCGTCGACGACGCCAGCGCCGCCCGGAGCGCGCCGATGCGCGCGCGCACGTCATCGGGGAGCATGTAGCCGGCGGAGTCGGTGCAGTAGAGGACGTTGGCGCCGGCGCCCTCCATGATCTTCGCCTGCGCCACCAGCGCCTCGGGCTCGATCATGTGGGCCATCATCAGGAAGCCCACGGTGTCGACGCCGAGCTTGCGCGCCAGCCCGATGTGCTGCTCGCTGACGTCGGCCTCGGTGCAGTGGGTCGCGACGCGGATCGTGGCCACGCCCTCGCCCACCGCCATACGCAGATCGTCGACGGTGCCGATGCCCGGCAACAGGAGCGCGGAGATCTTGGCGCGCTTCATCTTCGGCACGACCGCGCGCAGGTAGTCCTGGTCCGAGTGCAGCGGGAAGCCGTAGTTGATCGACGCGCCGCCCAGGCCGTCGCCGTGCGTGACCTCGATGAGCGGCACGCCGGCCTCGTCGAGCCCGGTCGCCACCTTCACCATCTGCTCGACCGAGATCTGGTGCCGCTTGGGGTGCATGCCGTCGCGCAAGCACATGTCGTGCAGCGTGACCTTCTTGCCCTTCAGGCTCATGACGCCCTCCCGGCCAGCGCGCGCTCCGCCCAGACCTCGCCGGTGCGCAGCGCCGCCGCCGTCATGATGTCGAGGTTGCCCGCGTACGGCGGCAGGTAGTCGCCCAGGCCCTCGACCTCGACGAACGTGGTCACGCGCCGCCCGTCGAAGATCGGCCCGTTCTTCAGCCGGTAACCCGGCACGTAGGTCTGCACGGCCTTCACCATCGCCTTCACGCTCTCCGTGATCGCCGCGACGTCGGGCTCGCCCGCGGTCAGGCAGTGGATCGTGTCGCGCATGATGAGCGGCGGCTCCGCCGGGTTGAGGATGATGATCGCCTTGCCGCGCCTGGCCCCGCCCAGCTGCTCGACCGCGCCGGCGGTCGTGCGCGTGAACTCGTCGATGTTGTGGCGCGTCCCCGGCCCCGCCGACTTCGACGCCACCGTCGCCACGATCTCGGCGTACTCGACCTCCTGCACGCGGCTCACGGCGGCCACCATCGGCACCGTCGCCTGCCCGCCGCAGGTCACCATGTTGACGTTCCTGTGCGCCGCCGACAGGTGCTGCTCGAGGTTGATGGGCGGGATGCAGTACGGACCGACCGCCGCCGGCGTGAGGTCGACGACGAGCACGTCGTGCTCCTTGAGCCGGCCCCAGTTCTTGATGTGCGCCGCGGCGCTGGTCGCGTCGAACACGACCTTGACCTGGTCGCTCGCGATGTGCGGGAGGAGCTCGTCGATGCCGGCGGCCGTGGTCTTCACGCCGAGCGCGCGCGCCCTGGCCAGTCCGTCCGACGCCTCGTCGATGCCCACCATCCAGGTCGGCTCGAGGACCGCGCTCCGCTCGAGCTTGTAGAGCAGGTCGGTGCCGATGTTGCCCGACCCGATGATCGCAGTCGCCAGCTTGCCCATTCGAAAGACTCCTGCACCGGGTTCTAGATGAACCGCACCGTCGTCGCCCCCACGCCTGGAACATCCATGCGCATCCAGTCGCCCGGCACCACCGGCTCGAGCGGCACGAGCGAGCCCGAAAGCACGATCTCGCCGGCCAGGAGCCCGTGGCCCAGCTCGCCGAGCTGGTTGGCGAGCCACGCCACGCACACGAGCGGCGAGCCCATCGCCTCCGCTCCCGTCCCCCGCGACAGCGGCTTGCCGTTCTTCTCGACCGTCACCTCGCACGCCGGGAAGTCGACGCCCCGCGGCGACGCGGCCGCCCCGACGAGGAACAGCCCGGACGACGCGTTGTCCGCGACCGTGTCCTGGTAGCGGATCTTCCACGCCTCGATGCGCGAGTCGACGATCTCGAAGCACGGGTGGAGGCTCTCGGTCGCCGCCAGGACGTCGGCCGGCGTCACGCCGGGACCGCGCAGGTCGCGCCCGAGCACGAACGCCAGCTCGGCCTCGGCGCGCGGCTGGATGAGCTGCGCGCCGATCGGCACCTCCTGCCCCTCGTCATACCGCATGGCGTCGGTCAGCCAGCCGAAGTCGGGCGTGTGGACGTCGAGCATGGTCTGCACCGCCTTCGACGTGACGCCGATCTTCTTGCCGATCACGCGCTCGCCGTCGGCGAGCCGCCGCTCGAGCATCCGCCGCGACACGTGGTACGCGTCGACCGTCGTGATCCCCGGCGCTCGCTGCGTCAGCGGCGCGATCGTCGTCCGGCCGCGCAGCGCCTCGTACAGGTGGTCGCCGTGGCCCTCGATCTGCGCCGCCGACAGCGTCACGCCCGCTCCCTACCCGTTCACCAGGAAGTCGTGGGTGCCGCGGTTGAACACGTCGGTGTGCTCGACCATCACCCAGTGCCCGCAGCGCGAGAGCAACGTCACCCGCGCATCCTTGCACGACTTCGCGATGGTCACCGCGCCCGTCGACGGGCAGAAGTTGTCGTCCGTGCCCCACCAGCCGAGCACGGGGCACGCCAGCTCGGCGAGCCGCGGCGCCAGGTGCGGCACCTGCAGGCTCGACATCACGCGCCTGGGCTGGTCCTTCGCGATCGCCAGGCGCTCGTCGAGCGTCGCCTCCTCGAGCTGGGTCGGATCGAAGAGCTGGAGCCCGAACACCGTGCGCATGCCCTCGCGGGTGATGCCGTCGGGCCCGAGGAACACCTTCATCATCGTCCGGATCCCGGACATCTTCATGTAGGCCTCGCGCTCCTCGAGGCCGCCCGGGGCCATGAGCACGAGCTTCGACACACGCGCCGGCTCGTCGAGCGCGACCTGGATCGCCACCGCGCCGCCGTGCGAGTTGCCGACGATGGCGCAGGTCTCGACGCCGAGCCTGTCGAGGAAGCGGCGCACGCCGCCGGCGACGAAGTCGAGCGTGTAGTCGCAGTCCGGCTTGGACGAGTAGCCGAAGCCGAGGTTGTCGACGACGAGGTTGCGGAAGCCGCGCTCGGCGAAGAACGGGAAGTTCTTCTTGAAGTTCGAGTAGCCGCTCGCCCCGGGTCCCGAGCCGTGGAGCCAGAGCAGCACCGGCCCGTCGCCGGCCTCGTGGTAGTGGATGCGCAGGCCGTCGCCGATGTCCTGGTACTTCGCTTCCGGAACGCTCACGACGTCTCTCCCTCGGGCTTGGGCTCGGGCTCGGGCTTGGGCGGCCTGGGCCGCCGCGGCGCATACCTCTCAGGAGGATGGTGCCCCCACTCGCTGATCCGATCGTGCACGGCCGGCTCCCAGGTCGCGTCGTCGACGAGCCGCCCGCCCCAGCCGTACTCGAACTGGAAGCCCGACGGCGTGAACGCGTAGAACGACACCATCTTGTCGTTGGGGTGACGGCCGATCATCTGCGCGACGCGCACGCCCGCGCCGACCGCGCGATCGAGCGCGGCGCCCACGTCGTCGAGGCTCTTCACCTCGAGCAGGAAGTGGTGGAGCCGCTTGGGCTGCGCCCCGCCGAACGCGAGCGAGTGATGGCGCGGGTTGGCGTGCAGGAACGTGATGTCGACCGGGTGGCCGTAGAACTCGCAGACGATGCGGTCCGACAGCTTGAAGTCGAGGAGCTCCTGGTAGAACGCCGCCGTCGCGGCCGTGTCGGGCGCGCTCACGACCAGGTGCCCGAGCCCGAGCTCGTCGGCGACGAACCCGGAGCGCGCCAGCGGCGACACGAACGGTGCCTCGCCCATCGCCGGCCCGAACGCGATCTCGACCCGGTTGCCGCCCGGATCGCGCAGGTGCACGAGCCGCACGACCTGGCGCAGCGCCGTCTCCTCCGCCGTCCCCTCGACCACGTCGTGCCCCGCTGCACGCAGCCGCGCCGCGACCGCGTCGAGCGCCGCCTCGTCGGCCACCTGCCAGCCCACCGCCGCCAGATCGTCGACGACCGCGCCGGGCGTCCCCTGCGTGACGAAGAACCGCTGCGCGTGCCCGTCCATGCGGAAGGACATCCCGCCGTCCCAGCGCCGCGCCACGCCCAGCCCCAGCACGCCGGTCGCGAACACCTCCCACGCCGCCAGGTCGCTCACCTCGAACGCGAGGTAGCCGAGCTGCCGGATCAAGCCGTCCGCTCCTTCCACGCCGCTCACACGAAGTAGTCCGTGTTCTTCTGCCCGAGCAGGACGCCGCCCAGGTTGCGCGCCGGCTTCTCGGGGTTGTTGGCGTAGTGCGCCCGCGCCGTGTGCACGTCGAGGAACGCCCGCTGGAGCAGGCTGCCGTCGAACACCGCGCGCCCGCCGCTCTCGGTGAAGAGCGCGTCGACCACCTCCGCCGACCGCACCACCGCCATCGACGAGTCGACGCGGAACTTGAGCCGCCGCTCGAGCGGAAGGTCCTCGCCGGCCTTCACCTGCGCCAGCATCTCCTCGAAGTTCCGGTGCAGCTGCGTCTTCAGGTCCTCGATGACCCCGTGCGCGCGCGCCGCCACCGTCTGCGCCGACGGATCGAGCGCGACCTTGGCGCCGTCCGACGCCGCGATGCGCGACGCCGTGTTCTTGCGGTACGCGTCGAGCGCGCCCTGGGCGATGCCGATCGCCGTGGTCGACACCGAGCGCACGAACACCTGCCCGAAGGGCAGCTTGAACAGCGGCGCCGGGTTCACCTCGTTGCCCGGGCTCCGGCGCTTGAAGCCGTCGATGAGCTTGTGGGTGCGGTGCTCGGGGATGAAGGCGCCGTCGACGACGACGTCCTTGGAGCCGGTGCCCTTGAGCCCCATCACGTGCCAGTTGTCGTCGATGCGCCAGTCCTTCCTCGGCACGAGGAACGTGCGCATCTCGGGCGGCCCGGCCTCGCCGGCCGGCGGCGGCACCAGGCCGCCGAGGAACGCCCACTGCGCGTGGTCGCACCCGCTCGAGAACGACCAGCGCCCGGACAGCAGGAAGCCGCCCGGCTCGCGGGTCACCTTCCCCGTCGGCGCGTACGAGCTCGAGATCAGCGTGCCCGGGTCCTCGCCCCAGACCTCCTCCTGCGCCGCCAGCGGGAAGAGCGCGAGCTGCCACGCGTGCACGCCGAGCACGCCCAGCACCCACGCCGTCGACGCGCACGCCGCGCCCACCGTCATCTGCACGTCGTAGAAGACCTGCGGGTCGACCTCGAGCCCGCCCCAGCGCGCCGGCTGGAGCATGCGGAAGAAGCCCGCGTCGCGCATCGCGGCGATGTTGGCGTCGGGGACGCGACGGAGGCGGTCCGCCTCCGTGACTCGCTCCGCCAGGGCCGGCTGCATCGCCACCGCGCGCGCCCGCAGCTCCGCCGGGCTCGGCCCCGCCGCCGCCGAGCTCATGCGTCGCTCCGCTTCCCCGGCGTGAACGTCACCGGGAACGACTTCACGCCGTTGATGAAGTTCGAGCGCAGCCGCCGCACCGGGCCGGCCAGCTCGATGTCCGGGATGCGGTTCAGGATCTCCTCGAACATCACCTGGATCTCGAGACGCGCCAGGTTGAGCCCCAGGCACGAGTGCTGGCCGATGCCGAACGCGATGTGGTGGTTGGGATCGCGCCCGACGTCGAACGACATGCCGTCCTGGAAGACCTCCTCGTCGCGGTTGGCCGACGAGTAGAACAGGACGACCTTGTCGTTCTCCTTGATCTGTTGGCCGCGCAGCTCGACGTCTCGCGTCGCCGTGCGGCGGAAGTGGATGACCGGCGTCACCCAGCGCAGCATCTCCTCGACCGCCGTGGGCAGGAGGCTGCGGTCGGCCATGAGTCGCGCCCGCTGCTGCGGGTTCTCGATGAGCGCGAGCATGCCGCCCGAGATGAGGTTGCGCGTGGTCTCGTTGCCGGCGACGCACAGGAGCAGGAAGAAGGCGTCGAACTCCATCTCCGTCAGCTGCTCGCCGTCGACGACCGCGTTGACCAGCACGCTGGTCAGGTCCTTGCCGTCGCCGCCCTTCTTGCCCTCGGCCAGCTGGTTGGCGTAGCCCCACAGCTCCGCCGCCGCCATCTGCGCGTCCTCGAGCGACGTCTGGAACTCGGGGTCGTCGAAGCCGATGAGGCGATTGGACCAGTCGAACACCAGGTGGCGGTCCTCCTTGGGCACGCCCATGATGTCGGCGATGACGATGAGCGGCAGCTCGGCGGCGATCTTCGTCACGAAGTCGCAGCTCCCCGACTCGATCACGTCATCGACGATCTCCTTCGCCGCGCGCCGGATGTACTCCTCCATGCGGGCGATCATCCGCGGCGTGAAGCCCGTCGACGCCAGCCGCCGGAACTTGTTGTGCTGCGGCGGATCCATGTTGACCATCAACATCCGGATCACCTCGAGCGAGTCGGGCGGGTAGTCCGGGATGTTGGTGCCGCCGCGCCACGACGAGAACGTGCCGGGGTCCTTGGAGATGGCGACGATGTCGGCGTGCTTGGTCACGGCCCAGAAGCCGCGCCCGTCGGGCGGCTCGGCCTGGAAGCTCACCGGCTTCTCGGCGCGCAGGACGCGGAAGGCCTCGTGCGGCACGCCCCCGACGTAGATCTCGGGATCGAAGATGTCCAGGTTCTTGGTCCCCATCGCGGTGCGAATAGAACATGTTTCAACAGGGGTGACAAGCTCGAATAGAACGTGTTCTACTCCCGCGCATGAGCACCAGCCCACACCTGCTCGTCGAGCGGGACGGCCACGTCGTGACCCTGACCCTGAACCGTCCCGAGGCCCGCAACGCGCTCGACCTGCAGGCGCTCGCCCTCCTCGCCGACGCCTGGGACACCGTCGACGACGACCCCGAGGTGCGCTGCGTGATCCTGACCGGCGCCGGCGGCCACTTCTGCTCGGGCTCCGACCTCAAGCAGATGCACAACCCGCCCCAGGACGAGTGGGCGGCGCGCTTCAAGGCCGATCCCGACCTCCACTGGAAGGCCTTCCTCCGCCACCGCTGCCTGGCCAAGCCGCTCATCGCCGCGGTCGAGGGCTACGCCATCGCGGGCGGCACCGAGATCCTCCAGGCCACCGACATCCGCGTCGCCGGCGCCTCCGCCAAGTTCGGCGTTTCCGAGGTGCGCTGGGGCCTCTTCCCGCTCGGCGGCTCGACCGTCCGCCTGCGCCGCCAGATCCCGTACACCCACGCGATGGACATCCTCCTCACCGGCCGCCACCTCGGCGCGGAGGAGGCCCGCGCCATCGGCCTCATCGGCCGCGTCGTCCCCGACGGCACCGCCCTCGCCGAGGCCAGGAAGATCGCCGCCGACATCGCCGCCAACGGCCCCTTCGCCGTCCAGAGCATCAAGAAGTCGGTCCAGCTCACCGAGGGCCTCCCCGAGGAAGAGGCCCTCAAGATCGAGCTCGACCTCGGCTGGAAGGTCTTCACCTCCGAGGACGCCAAGGAAGGCCCCCGCGCCTTCGCCGAGAAGCGCAAGCCCGACTTCAAGGGCCGCTAGGTCAGACGCTCACGGGCCGCCGAGACCGTCCGTATCGGTGACCTCCAGCGCCCAGGTCCGGCCACCGTCACGGCTGACCCGGATGCCGAATCCGAGCAGGAAGACGTCCGAGCCCCCGGCGTGGAGACTGTCCCACGACGAATCGAAGACGCCGATCGGCTCCCACTGTCTGCCGTCCGCGTCATCGACCGCGAACATCAGCCCTTCGAACGTCGTCGCCACCGCAGTTCCCTCCGGGAAGACGACGTCGTACGGAGACGACAGCCCCGGCTCGGCCGCGACGACCCATTCGCCGCTCTCCGTCAGCGTGAGCGCGCGCGGCTGTACGGACTCGGGATCGCACTGGACGCAGCTCGCGCCGAACCCTCGTGCCAGGTTGCCGTGCGGCCGGATGACGCGCACGTTCGCGACGCCCACGTAGCTCTCCGTCCACGTCTCGCCATCGAGCGACTCCATGATCGAGGGCCCGTTCCCGTACGCCATGAACCGACCGGCGGCGTAGCGCGCCTCGGATCCGAGACGGTTGCCGACGTAGATACGCCGCCAGAGGTCGCCGTCATCGGAGTAGTACACGTACTCCGACCCGAACGCGGTCGCGACGAAGCGCGACCCATCGGTGACGACGTTGAGCAGATTCTCCGGCGGCGCCGTGAGCGCCTCGCGCCAGGTCACGCCGTCATCCGAGATGACGACGGTGCCGAACTCACGAATGCTTCCGTCGCCCCATCGTTCGTTCCCGAACTCGCCGCCGACCGCGACCCACCGCCGCCCGTTGAACGCGATACCCGTGAGCCCACCGATCTCACCGAGGTCGGTCACCTGCCACCCAGCACCATCGCGACGCGCGAGCGCCGCGCGGCCCGTCAGGCTCTGGTCTGGCGGGAACGTTCCGCCCGCCGCGATGCTGATGCCATTGCCCGCCTCCATCGCGGAGTAGTTGAACCGTCCCAGATACGGCGGCTCCGCGCAGCCCACGATCGTGAGAACGACAGCGACGAGCGCGACGAATCCACCGTCTCCGCGCCACGAGCCAGCGATGAGGTTCATCGTTCCCACTCGATTCTCCACGGCATCATGCCCTCCGTGGGTGGCTCGGTCGGGAACTCGCTTCCACTCCTGAGCGCGGCGACCACCGCGTCGCGGTGCTCTTTCGAGAGCGCGATGATCGCGCCGTCGCCGATGAGTTCCTCGCCGTTGCGGAGCAGTCAAACGACGAGATTCCTGCGCTTGAGCTCGGACTCGATCTCCGCAACGTTGCGCGACCGAGCGGAGCCACGCAGGAGCTGCGCATTCGCGCAACTGAGCAGCAACTCGTGCGATTCTCCGTCGAACCTGTCTGCGCACCCCGCGCGCGCCCAAGCTGCGAACGCGATCCGGTCCAGTCGGTGCTCGGGTGACGGCCCAGCGCTGGCGGTTGGGATTCGCCAACCTGGGAACTCTGTGTTGTGCCTTTCCACGGATTCCAAGAAGTTGCGAAGCGAATCGTCGCGCCCTGAAGGACCGGTGCAGCGAACATCTATGCACCGCATGATGAGCCAGTGGATGTCGTGAAGGGGAGCACTATCGTCGTCGAGAGCGTGCCACAACGACGCGAACATCTGGTCGAGGGTCATCGGTGTGTATCCACGAACTTCCATTTGAGTCCACCATTCTCATACCGATAGATCAACCGCCATGGGTCGCTTCGACCTAGAACGTCGACGGACGTCCACCCGTCGAAGTTCGCGTGTAGCGCGTGCCGGTCGCGAGCGTTCAAGCGTCCGGCCGCGGCGAGACGGTCGACGGGATTCCCCAGACGCTCCGTCTGTAGGTCCGACAGGATGTCGAAGAGGTCCGTGTGGTACTTGCGAGGGATACCACCGAACGGATGGCCGTGATCCCATCGAGCAGGCCTGAGGCTTGGATGCCAGCCAGGGTGGACGTCCACACCACCGGGGTCCCCGGCGCCTGGAGCGCGGTCTCCGCCGTTGCCACCACCACTGCCACCACGGCCACCACTACCACCACTACCACCACTGCCACCACTGCCACCA
>DDTA01000031.1:13879-52662 GCA_002344285.1 Myxococcales bacterium UBA2376 | reverse complement strand
GACGTCACCCGGCGCACCGAGCACGACGACCGAGCGCCCGAGCACGGACGGCTCCGAACGCTCGCCCACGCCGATCCTCGTCCAGACCGAGCGCACCGATCGATTCGATCTCGGCGCCGAGGTCGCCGCGATCTTCGAGACCCTCACCGGCGAACGCACGACGCTCGGCTTCTTCTCGCTCGCGCTCACCTTCGCGCTCGCGATCCTCCTCGCGCTCGCGTTGCGGCGCGTGCGCGAGTCGCTCCCCGATCGTGGCCTGATCCCGACGTCCCTCGCGTTCCTCCACCTCACGCTCCGCCT
Source organism: Myxococcales bacterium UBA2376 (assembly GCA_002344285.1). Lineage (GTDB taxonomy): Bacteria > Myxococcota_A > Polyangia > Haliangiales > Haliangiaceae > UBA2376. Next base: position 52,362 of record DDTA01000031.1, on the reverse strand, counting down.
CGTCGCGGTCGCGATCCTCCTGCTGCTCGCGCTGCGCATCCTCCCGCCGCGCCTCTCCGTCGTCGCGCTCTTCACCCTCGTCGCGGTCGCGGTCGCGCTCGGTTGGTCGGTGCGCGACTTCCTCCCCGATCTCGTCGCGGGCTTCGTCGTCGTCTTCGAGCGTCGCGTGCGACGTGGCACCTGGATCTCCGCGCCTGGCTTCTCCGGTCAGGTCGAACGCCTCGGCTTTCGTTCGACGCTGCTTCGCGACGCCCAAGGTCGCCGCGTGGACGTGCCCAACCGCCACCTCCTCTCCGCCCCCGTGACCTCCGGCGGTCACCACGAGCGTGAGCACGAGGTCGAGGTGCACCTCGACGCGACCTTGCCCGCCTCCGTCATCCGCGCGGCCCTGCGCGACGCGGTGCTCGCTTCGCCGTGGGTCTTCCCCGGCGCGGACGCCGTCGTGCTCCGCGATCCCGACGAGCCGCGTCGCTGGCGCGTGCGAGGCCGTCTGCTCGAAGGCAGCTTCGGCGCGCGCTTCGAAGGCGAGCTGCTCGAGCGCGTCGAAGCGCTGCTTCCCGGCGCCATCACGAGCACGATGGCGGGCCTCGTCGTTCCCCCCGCGCCCGAGACCCCGAACACGCGCACCGATCCGATCGACCCACCGTCGCGTACCCGACGCGCACCCGACGACCCGGAGGTCGTATGACCCTCCTCGCCCGACGATTCCCCAAGCTCAGCCTCGTCCCGCACGTGCCGCTCTCGGTCACCACGCCCGTGCAGCGCCTCGCGATCCCCGGCGTCGCCTCCGAGGCCTGGGTGAAGCGCGACGACCTCACGAGCTCGCGCTACGGCGGCAACAAGGTCCGCAAGCTCGAGTTCCTGCTCGGCGACGCGCGAAAGAAGGAGCGCGATCTCTTGGTCGCGTCGGGCGCGTTCGGATCGCACCACGTGCTCGCGACCACGCTCTTCGGTCGCCAATGGGGCTTCGACGTGCACGCGGTGCTGGTGCCGCAGCCCTGGAACGATCACGTCGAAGAGAACCTGCGCGTCGGCCTCGGCGCGGGCATGACGCCGCATCCGGTGCGGAGCTGGGCTGCCGTGCCGCCGACCCAAGCCGCGCTCGCCGCGACCCTGCGCCTCGAAGGCCGCCGCCCTTACCGCGTCGCGTACGGCGGCTCCAGCGCGATCGGTGCCCTCGGCTACGTCGAAGCGGGCCTCGAGCTCGCGGCCCAAGTCGAAGCAGGCGCGCTCCCCGAGCCCGACACGATCTTCGTCGCGCTCGGCAGCGGCGGCACCGCAGCCGGCCTCGCGATCGGCCTCGCGGCGATCGGCGTGACCGCGAAGGTCGTCGCGGTGCGCGTGACCCCCGCCCTCGTCTGCAACCGCGCCACCGTCGCCGCGCTCGTCGCGAGCACCATGAAGAAGATCCGCGACGTCGAGCCCGCGTTCCCCGCGGTCGGTCGCGCGGCCCTCGCACAGATCGAGATCGACGCTTCCCAGTTCGGCGAGGGCTACGGCACCGTCGACGACGCCGCGACCGAAGCCACCGCGCTCGCCGCGGGCTTCGACCTCACGCTCGACCCCACCTACACCGCGCGCGCCTTCGCGTCGTTCCTCGCGCACGTCCGCAGCGAGCACGCCAAGAAGACCCTCTTCTGGCACACCCTCAGCAGCGTCGATCTCGCGCCGATCGCGGCCGAAGCCCCCGAGGTCCCGATCGCGCTCCGCGAGATGGCCTTCGCGCAGAGCTTCTGACGATCCCGAGACTCGCACGATGCTCGCGCGAGCGCTCCTGCGTTTGCGACCGAGGCGTTTCGCCCCGCTTCGAACGATCGAGAAGCGAACTGTCACCGGATCTACCTCGTTTGAGGGATGCGGTGACGCCGAAGATCGGTCACCGTGATTCGGCGATGAAGCGAGCCGCGGCGATGTTTCTGCTCTCGTCGATCGGCTGTGCGCCGTCCGAGACCACCACGCTCTACGGGCGACCCTACGACGAGTCGCGCGGTTGTTTCGGGTCGCGCACGCCCATGGAAGAAGTCCCCGGCCCGAGCGAGCGGATCGCGGTCGACGTGGGCGCCGTCGTCGAGCACGTCCCGACGGGGACGCTCTGGTGGGTCTGGTCGGAGAGCTACCTCGCGTGGCTGTCCGACGACTGGCGCGCGCCATGCGAGCGGTACGACGACACGTGCCCCCTCGTCACGGGAGGGATCGAGCTTCGGTTCTGCGACGAGCTCGACCTCTCCGACGCCGGCCTCGACTGACGCTCAATCCACCGCGTTCAAGAACGACGCCATCAGCGTGCGCGGCTTGTCCTCGCCCGCGAAGAGCACCTCGAGCTTCGCGCCCGAGTCGATCTCCTTGAGCACTTCGCCGACCCCGAACTTCGGGTGACGCACGCGGCGCACGATCCGCTCGACCGAGACGATCGCCGGTTGAAACGCCGCGACCTCGTCGTCGGAGAGCGTCTTGAACGTGCGCGCTTTCTCTTCGGTCTCCAGCTCGCGAAGCGCTTCCTTCTCGGCGCCGATCAGGTCGTCGAGCCAGGCCTCGAGCGGGCGCATCGCGGAGGCGCCGGTCTCTTCCGAGTAGGTCCCGACGCTGGTCCCGAGCGCGTTCGCGGTCAGCCAGGTGTTCTTCTCCGCGTCGAAGCCGATCGCGACGAGCCCGCGCGGACCCCCTTGTCGGCGCAGGCCGAGCGTGAGCTCCACCATCTTGCCGATCGCGATCTCCAAGCGTCCGAGCGCATCGTCGCCGTTGGCGAAGAGCGCGAGCAGCGGGTCGCCGAGCTTCACGCGGAGCGCCGTCTCGGCGTCCTCGATGGCGTGGGCTTCCACCACGGCCGGGACGTGCGCGCCGCAGAGCCCGCGCAGGTGCAACAGGCGCCGCCGGAGCGAGACGGGCAGGTCGAGGTTTCGAACGGGGGTCATGCGGCGGCGAGGATATCCCACGCGCGCGGCTCATGCCGCGGAGAGTTGCAGCCGCGGGCCGGCGCCCTCGCCGCGCACGCGCTCGGCTCGTGCCGCAAGACTCGCACCCGCGCGCGACCGTCCTCATCGCGCGCGCAGGATCACGAGCTCCGACTGGTCGCACTCGCCGCAGATCGCGAGCGACTCGGTGCGCACCCGGTGCACGACCTCGAAGCGCGGGCTCGCGACCAGGCCGGGGAACCAGCTCTCGAAGACGACGTACCAGCGAGGTCGTCGACGCTGGAGCACTGCGGCGCGATCGATCAGGACCTCGGCATCGTTCAATCCGAGGAGATCGACCACGGGGCGACCCGTCAATCGACGAACTGCACCCGCATCGTTGCTCGCGATCCAGTCGTTCTCTGCCGCATGTTCGTCGAGGTAGCGCGCGGCGGCGACGTTCAGCTCGAGGACGTTTCGTGCGCTCTCCCCCACGTGTCGCGCGGTGCTCCAGGCGCCCGCCACGAGCGCGAGTGCGATCGCCGCGAGGGCGAGCCGGCGCCGTCCTCCCTCGAGCCGGGTCACACCGATCGCCAGCAGCACGAGCACCAGCGGATGCATGGGCAGCGCGTAGCGCCACCAGTACAGGCGCCACGTCTCGCGGAGGTCGTGCGCCCACGCGATTCCGAGCGGCCAGAGCGCGAGCATCACGAGCACGAGGAGGCCCGCAGTGCGCACCGTCGCTCGCGCGTCGTGCTTCGGATCGTCCTTCGCGTCCTTCGCGTGCTTCGCGTCCTTTGCGTGCTTCGCGTCCTTTGCGTGCTTCGCGTCCTTCGCGTGCTTCACGTCCTTTGCGTCCGCTTCTCGCACGAGCGCCCGCCCCCCGAGCAGCACCAGCGGGAGCGTCGCCAGCATCGGCCAGGCGCCCATCGTCTGCGCGACCGCGCGCGGCAGATCGCGCCACCGATCGAGGATCGAGAGCGGCCCGTGCTTCGCGAAGAACGTGGTCGGCAGCAGGGTGCCCGCGGCATGATGGTTCCACGCGGCCCATGCCCCCCACGCGAGCACGCCCGGGAGGGCGACCGCGAGCGCGGCGCGCCGATCGCGACGCAGCACCAGCGCGATCGCGGCGAGCCACGCGAGCGTGAGCTCGGGCCGCGCGAGGATGCCGAGCCCGAAGAGCACCCCGGCGAGGGTCGTACGGTCCTCCGCCAGCGCGACGAGCGCGAGCACCAAGACGAGCGCGGCGAGGATCACCTCCATTCCGCTGAGCGCGGCCGCGGCGAGCGCGGGGTCGAGGGCGACGGCGAACGCGGCCAGCGAGCTCGCGTCGAGCCCTCCAATCCCGCGATCGCTCGACCCGCCGAGCCCAGCGCTCGACCCGCCCGCGCTCCCGGGTCCCCTCGGCACGGGGCTCGACGGCACGGGGCTCGACGGCACGAGCGCACGCACCAGACGTCGCGTCGCGAACGCGAGGGCGAGCCATCCGAGGATGCCGAGCAGCTGGGTGAGCGGGACGAGCGCGGGGAGGGGCGCGAGCTGGATCGGCGTGAGGATCAGCGCCTGCAGCGGGCTGGTGCTCCCCGCCGCGGGTGTGCCCGGCAGGTACGAGAGCCCATCGCCGTAACGAACTCCTTCGGCGTAGACGTGGTGGGTGTACGCGTCGTCGAGCGGAAACGCCTCGGTGAGCGCAGGCCCGAGCGTCACGAAGAAGCCGGCGTGGGTCAGGAGGACGCCCGCGACGGCGAGCGAAAGAGTCGTTCCGCGGGCGGTCGACGAAGGCCCCGTCGACGGAGTCGACGAAGACGTCGACGAAGGTTTGGGCGAGGAGGGCCTGGGCGGCCGGGGCATCGCGCCGAGGCTGTCGCGGCTCGCCACCGAGGTCCACTCCTCGATCGCGGCATCGCGATCTGGCCGTCCGTCTATGCCGAACGTCTTGGACCGAGTATGCTCGTTCACTTCCGGGGGGAACCGGAGCAACGACCGTGAAGTGGCCTTCGATCGTCCTCCTTTGCTTGGCGTGCTCGGCGGACCGGGCTGGGCTCGCCGAACGCGAACGCCCCGATGGCGCGGTCGAGCTCGACGGCGGCGACCTCGACGGTGGCGGCCTCGACGGCAGCGGCCTCGACGGTGGCGGCCCGGATGCGGGGCCAGACGGCGGTGGTGATCTCGATGCGGGCGACCTCGACGCAGGCGACCTCGACGGCGGTGTCGACGCGGGCCCGGGCTGCGACGAGGGGAGCCGCATCTGCCGTGACGGCGCCATCTACTCCTGCACGAGCGGGACGTTCGTCCTCGTGACGGCGTGTAGCGCGCTCGGGTGCACCGAGGTCGGCGGTGCCCATTGCGCGACGTTGACTCCCTCGAACGTGCCCGACGAGCCTTTCCTCGCGCGGACGGGAGTCACCGTCGACGCCCCTGCCGTCACGTACGACACCAACACCTGCTCCGAAGGCGCAGTAGTCACCCAAGAGGGCGGCGGCGAGGTCTGCCTGATGCGCTGGGCGGGCAACCTCCGCGTCACGGGCACGGTTCGCGTGCATGGCGCCCGACCCCTGATCGGGCTGATCTCTGGCGACCTCGTCATCGAGAGCGGGGCCGGCTTCGATCTCGGTGGGGTCGACGCGACCCCGGGTGCGGGCGGCGGCGTCGGCGCGACGACGGGGGCTGACGCAGGCGGCGCGGCGCCGGGAGGCGACGGAGACGACGAGGGGAACTACAGCGACGGCGGCGGCGGCGGCGGCGGAAGCTGTGCCGCCGGCGGCGCGGGTGGCTTCGGATCGAGCGATGGGGCGGGGGGAGAAGACCGTGCCCTCGGAGGTCCGGGCGGTGGTGCTCACGCGGCCGACTACCTGCTCGAGCCCCTGCGCGGCGGTGGTGGTGGCGGCCTCGGCGCGCGCAGCACCCGCGGCGGAGGCGGCGGCGGCGCGCTCCAGCTCTCGGTGCTCGGCCGCATCACGGTGCGCGGTCGCATCGACGTCGCGGGCGCAGGCGGCGGCGGCGGCGACAACGACGGAAACTACGAGGCGGGCGGCGGCGGCGGTGCGGGCGGAGGCGTGCTCCTCGAGAGCGGCCTCGGCGTGACCTTCGAAGGCTCGTCGGAGGTGTGGGCCGGCGGCGGCGGTGGCGGCGGCGCAGGCCGCCGGCAAGGCGCTCGCCGAGGCGGTCGCGGCGGTGCCCGCGGTGGTGCCGGGCCTCGCGGCGCAGACGCGCGCCGACCTCGAGGCGCTCGGCACGCTGGCCGACAAGATCATCACCACGCCGCGCCCCGGCGTCGAGCTCGTGATGGCGGCTGGCCCCGGCGGGGCAGGCGCGGGCGCGGGCGGGCGTGGCGGCGGGACGAGCGCGACCGGCGCCGTCGGCGACAAGATCGCGCTGGTCAAGGCCAAGCAGCGGGGGGGCATCGTCATGGACGCCGCCCCCAAGGATCCCGACGCGTGGCTGTCGCTCGTGCGCCAGCGGCGCGAGCTGGGCAAGAAGCTCGCGGAGCGCTGGAACGACTCGGTCTACAGCCTCGACCTGGCCGCGCTGGTGGAGACGTTCGAGCGATGGGCGGGCCGCTTCTTCCTGTTCCGCTGGTTCGCGCTGCGCAAGCCGCGCCGGGAGGCGCGGAAGGCGCTGGCCGCCGGCGTGTCACTCCCCGATGACGCGACCGTGGCGCACGATCTCGATCAGGCGCGCATCGTCGAGAAGACCGACGTGCTCCTCGAGGCGGCGCGCGCCTCGGCGCGGAGCTGGCTGGGCTCGCTGGCGGCGGCCGCCGACGATGACGGTGACCTCGCGCCCGTCGAGCAGGCGATCGCGTGGACCCACGAGCTCGCCGAGGTGTTCGCGAAGGTGAACGTCACCGGCGACCGCGCGGCCGCGTGGCGCGCGGTGGTGGCGACGGTCAGCGACGGTCCGGACGCCAGCGACGACACGAACGGGCTGGCGACCTTCACCCGGCTGGCGCGGGCGGTCACCACGTGGCGCGAGGCGCTGGCCCGGCTCGCCGAGACGTGCGGTGTCACCGTCGGCGACGCCGACGACGAGGCCGCGCCGGGGGACAGCTTCGCCCACCTGGGCGCCGGCCACCTGGCCGCGCTCGCGCGGCGCACGCAGGCGTGGGCGGCGGAGCCGGGCGCCCTGCGCGACTGGACCGCGTACGCGCGCGCCCGCAAGATCGCCGTCGCGGCGGGCCTCGAGGGCGTCGTCGCGCAGATCGAGGCCGAGACCGTCGCCGACGATCACGTGGTGGCGGCGTGGGAGCGCGCGCTCCACGCCGCCGTGGCCGAGGCCGGCGTCGCGGCGTCGCCGGCGCTCGCGCGCTTCCACGGCGCCACGCACCAGGCGCGCATCGCCGAGTTCATCGAGCTCGACCGCGCGCAGCTGGGCATCGCGCGCGCGCGCGGCATCGCGCGGCTCGCCGAGCGTGTGCCCAAGGTGACCGGCGACGTCGCCGAGGGCGGCGAGATCGGCGTGCTCCTGCACGAGGCGAAGAAGCAGCGCCGGCACCGTCCGCTGCGGGCGCTGTTCCGCGAGATCCCCAACCTGATGCTGCGGCTCAAGCCGTGCCTGCTCATGAGCCCGCTCTCGGTCGCGCAGTACCTCGACCCCGAGAGCGACGCGCTCGCGGGCTTCGACGTCGTGGTGTTCGACGAGGCGTCGCAGATCCCGACGTCGGACGCGATCGGCGCGCTCGCCCGCGGCAAGGCCGCGGTCGTCGTCGGCGACTCGCGCCAGCTCCCGCCGACCCGGTTCTTCGACGTCGGCGGCGGCGAGGCCGCGTCCGGCGACGCCGACCCCGACGACGTCGAGGAGCTCGAGAGCATCCTCGACGAGTGCGTGGCGGCGCGCCTGCCCGAGCTGCGGCTGTCGTGGCACTACCGGAGCCGTCACGAGGACCTGATCGGGTTCTCGAACGATCGCTACTACGACGGTCGGCTCGACGTCTTCCCGGCGGCGTCGGCGCAGGCCGCGGACCTGGGCGTGGCGTGGCGCAAGGTCGACGGCGTCTACGATCGCGCCGGCACGCGGACCAACCGCGCCGAGGCGGAGGCGGTGGTCGCCGAGATCGTCGCGCGCCTCTCCGATCCCGAGCGGGCCAGGAAGTCGATCGGCGTCGTCACCTTCTCCAAGCCGCAGCAGGAGCTCGTGCTCGATCTCCTCGACGAGGCGCGGCGCGCGCAGCCCGAGCTCGAGCGCTTCTTCGATACGTCCGAAATGCCCGAGCCGGTGCTGGTGAAGAACCTGGAGACGATCCAGGGCGACGAGCGCGACGTGGTGCTCTTCTCGATCGGCTACGGCCCCGATCGCGACGGCAAGGTCACGATGAACTTCGGGCCGCTCAACCGGGATGGCGGCGAGCGCAGGCTCAACGTCGCCGTGACGCGCGCGCGCGAGCAGCTCGTGGTCTTCTCGAGCCTCGATCCCGACCGGATCGATCCCGACGTCGCCGCGCTCGGCGTCCGTCACCTGGGCGAGCTCCTCCGCTACGTGCGCGACGGCGAGCGTGCCGGCGGGGCGCGCGGCGATCGTCCGGCGGCGACGCCGCTGTCCCGCGCCATCGGCGACGCGCTCGCGGCCAGGGGCTGGATCGTGCACCACCAGGTCGGCTGCGCCGGCTACCGCGTCGACGTCGCCATCGTCGATCCCGACGACGCCGGTCGGTACGTGCTCGGCCTCGAGACCGACGGCCCGTCGTACGCGCGCGCCCACACCGCGCGCGATCGCGATCGCCTCCGCGCCCACGTGCTCGGCAACCTCGGCTGGCGCCTCCACCGCGTCTGGTCGCTCGACTGGTGGCACGACCCCGAGAAGGAGGCCGGCCGCCTCCACAACGCGGTCATCGCCGCCATCGCCGCGGCCCGCGCGGCGCGCGCGCCGAAGAAGGTCGCCGCGACTCGCCCCACACCAGCCGCGGGCCAGCTACCCCTCGCGATCCCGCAGGACGCGACCACCAGGACCGCCGCCCCGGTCCCGACCACCTCCGGCAAGTCGAAGAAGTCGCGCGCCGCCACGCCGGCGTCGTCCGCCTCGCCCCCCGAGGCCCGAGGCCTTCCGCCCGAGGCCCGAGGCCCGAAGCCCGAGGCCTCCGCGGCGGCGGCCGCCGCCGCGTCGCCGCCCGTCGCCCCGTACACCGTCGCCGGCATTCCTCCCGGCCGCCGCAAGCCCGACGACCTCTTCGACGCCGGGCGCGAGCCCGAGCTCGGCAACGTCGTCGACAAGGTGCTCGAGGTCGAAGCGCCGATCCGCATGTCGCTGCTCGCGCGGCGCGTCGGCGCGTACTGCGGCATCGGCCGCGTGACGGCGCGCGTGAGCGATCGGGTGAAGGCCCTCGCCGTCTCCCGCGGGCGCATCGGTCGCGACGGCGAGGCCGACGTCGTCTGGCGCGCGGATCAGGACGCCACGCAGTGGCCGACCGTGCGCGTCCCGGGCACGGCTCCCGAGACCAAGCGCGACATCGACGAGGTGCCCACCGTCGAGATCGCCGCCGCCGCGCTCGTCGTGCTCCACCGCAACATCGGGCTGCCGGCCGCCGACCTCGCGCGCGAGACCGGCAAGCTCCTCGGCTTCAGCCGTCAGGGCGAGCAGGTCAAGAAGCGCATCGCCGAGGGCATCGCCGAGCTCACCGCGCGCGGCGGTTGCAAGGTCGACGACGGCCGCGTCAGCCTGCCGACCTGATCGCGCGCGATCGGCCTCAGACCACGCGGAGCTGCGCGCGCGGCGTCGCCTCGAGCTTCTCGAGCGGCGCCCAGTCGGGCTCGCGCAGGTAGCGGATGAGCCCCGCGGCGAAGCCGATGCCGTGGCTCACGTGCAAGGTCGGCATGATGCCCCACACCGTCGCGACGCCCGCCGGGCCGAGGTCGCGCGCGACGCGCACCGCCTCGGCGCCGGTCGCGAGCGCATATGCCGCGAACGCCGCCGGCGCGATCGGCCACAGCGGCGGCAGGACGAGCAGCGTGGCGCCTCCGACGACCATGAGGAACGGGATCGCCGGCCGGATCGTCGGGAACCGGCCGAGCTTGAGCAGCGTGCGCGCGCGGCCGCGCCCGTACTTGTAGTACTGCTTGGCGAGCGCCTTGAACGAGTCGCGCGGGTAGTAGTGCACCTCGATCTCGCGCGACAGGTAGATCTTGCCGCCCGACTCGAGCAGCCGCTGGTTCAGCTCGGCGTCCTCGTTGGTGATCGCCCTGGGATCGTAGAGCCCGATGGTCTCGAAGATCTTGCGGCGGAACGCGCCGAGGAAGACGGTGTCGACGAAGCCCTCCTGGCTCGCGTCGCGATAGCCGGCGCCACCGACGCCGAGCGGCGAGGTGAGCGCCGCGCACAGGGCGCGCTGGAACGCCGTCCGGGCCCGCGCTCGCTGCGCGCCGCCGACGTTGTCGGCGCCGGTCTTCTCCATGGTCTCGACGCACTTGCGCACGTAGCTCGGGGCGTACTCGCAGTGCACGTCCATGCGCACGACGATCTCGCCGCGCGCCTCGCGGATGAGCTTGTTGAGGCCCGCGGCCTGGAGGCGCTCCGGGTTGTCGATGACGCGGATGCGCGGGTCGGCCTCGGCCAGCGCGGCCAGGATCTCGCGCGTGCGATCGGTGCTGCGCCCGTCGGCGACGAGGATCTCGATGCGGTCGGCGGGGTAGTCCTGGGCCTGGACCGAGCCGATGCACGCCTCGATGAACTTCTCCTCGTTGTAAGCGGGCATCGCGATGGTGACGAGCGGGAACGGCATGGCGAGCCTCTACTCTCTCACGGTTTGGCGACGTGGACGCCGCTGCCGACGATCAGCGCGACCCCCACGACGGCCAGGGCGCCCAGCGGCTCGCCCCAGGCCACCGCGCCCACGATGACGGCGACGACCGGCTCGGCGTAGGCCAGCATCGCCGCGCGCGACGGCCCGATGACGGTCAGGCCGCGCACGAAGATCACGCCGGCGGCGGCGCCGAGGACGCACGCGCCGCCCACGGTCCAGGCGAGCGCGCCCGCGCCGGGCACGACGCCCGCGTCGATCGCGAACGGCGCCACCACCAGCGCCGCGATGAACGAGTGGTACGAGATGACGCGCGCCGCGCCGATGAGCGGGGCCAGGCGGCGCACGGTGAAGACGTTGCCGGCGTACGCGAACGCGCTCGCCGTGCCGAGCGCGGCGCCGACGAGGTTGACGCGGCCGTGCCACGGCTCGAGCACCAGCGCGAGCCCGACGCACGCGATGATGGCGCCGGGGATCGCGCCGCGGACGTGCTCGCGATCGACGTACGGCGCCAGGACCGCGACCAGCACCGGCGCCAGGTAGTGCGTGAGCACGGCGACCGCGACCGTGGTCTCCTGCATCGCGGCAAAGAACGTGAGCACGTTGGCCGCGTCCCAGAGGCCGTTCATCACGAGCAGGAAGTACGCGCGCCGGCTCCACAGCGGCGCCGGCTCCATCGCCACGGCCGGCAACGTGACGACGCCCATGACCAGGAACACGACCAGCGCGAACGTCATCGCCGGCAGCGCCGCGGGGCGCACGAACAGGCTCCACAGCCCCCACGACGACGCCGCGGCGACGACCGCGATCGTCCCGAGCGCGTAGGCGCGCGACGACGGGACGCCGGGGTTCACGGCGCCGAAGGTATCATCCGCGGCGATGGCGTCCAGCGCGAGCGCGGCGGAGCAGGAGTCGTTTCTGGTCGACTTCCACGCCCGCCAGCCCGGCGTGACGAGCCGCGCGTTCGCCCGCGGCGGGAGCTACGCCGCGATCGTGCGAGCGGCCCTCCGCCTCGCGCCGACCCGCGCGCGCATCGCCGACCTCGGGTGCGGCGACGGGTACCTGCTCGCGGAGCTCCGCGGCGCCGGCTGCGACGGTCCGCTCCTCGGGCTCGATCTCTCGGCGGCCGAGCTGCGCGCCGCGGTCGCTCGCCAGGCGGGCGCGGCGTTCGTGCGCGCTCGCGCGCAGTCGCTCCCCTTGCGTGCGCGATCGCTCGATCTCGTCGTGTCGCACCTCGCGTTCACCCTCATGGCCGAGCTCGACGCGGTCGTCGCGGAGCTCGGCCGCGTCCTCGTCCCCGGCGGCCACTTCGTGACGGTGGTCGGCGGCGGACCCAGTGGCGGCGACGCGTTCGCCGGCTTCCTCGAGCTCGCCCGTCCCTGCGTGCGCGGCGTGCCGCGGCTGGGCGAGCTCCGCGCGCGCAGCGATCGCGGCCTCGCCGAGCTCTTCGCCGCGGGCTGGACGGCGCTGACCGTCGAGGATCTCGTCGTCGATCTGTCGGGCACCCCCGAGGAGGTGTGGCAGACCATGGCTGGCGTGTACGAGCTCGCGCACGCCTCCGCCCGCGAGCTCGCGGCGATCCGCGGGGCGTTCGTCGAGCGGGCAGGGCAGTGGCGCCGCGACGATGGTTCGGTCGGCTGCACGATGGCTACCCGGCTCGTGCACGCCATGCGCGCCGGCTACTCTCCCAGCCAGGGGGCGCAGTCCACGGATGAGGCCTTCACCCCCGGTATCGGTGGGCTTCGTAGCCGCGGTGACACGTACGCTGGTCGGCATCGATCGTGAAAGGAAGGGAGGGATGCCCGCCGGCACCCGTCTCTCCGCCCTGTTCATCGCAACCTTGGTCGCCTGCACCGGCGGCGGCGGCGCGGATCCCGATCCCGTCGACATCGACAGCGGGATGCCGCCGACCCCGGACGCCGGGGACCCGGGCACGGACGGAGGGCCGTCGCCGGACGCGTCACCCGACGCGCCGCCGATGGTCGAGGAGCTGCCGCCGCTCGGCGACGGGCTCGGCACGCTCTCCGGCGCGAGCGTGCGAGGTCGCATCGACGGAGCCCGCGGCATCGCGCGCTTCTCGAACCCGGTCAACGTCGTGAGCGACGGCGCCGGCGGCGTCATCGTCTGCGACTTCGACAACCACGCGCTCCGCCGGGTCGACGCCGCCGGGACGACGACGTCGATGACCATGCCGAGCACGTTCGCCCGCCCGTTCGGCGTCGTGCGCAGCGGCGACACGCTCTACGTCCAGACCGATCGGTCGACCACGGGCACGCCGACGGGCGCGCTGTGGCGCATCACGCTCTCCACCGGCGCCGCCACGCTCGTGCGCGACAACGTCGGCCGGTACCGCGGGATCGCGATGCTCTCGGACGGGCGTCTCGTCGGCGCCGAGTACCAGCAGCACGTCGTCAGCGTCCTCGACCCCGCGACCGGCATCGCCACCGTGCTCGCCGGGACCGCCGGTCAGTCGGGGCTGGTCGACGCCGGCGGCGCCGCCGCGCGCTTCCACACCCCGTACGACGTCGTCGTCCTGCCCGGCGACGAGATCGTCGTCGCCGACTTCGGCAACCAGGTGCTCCGCAAGGTCTCGCTCGACGGCAACGTCGTGACCTACGCCTCGGGCTTCGCGACGCCGCAGGGGCTCGCGCTCGACGCCGCCGGCACGATCTACGTCAGCGACCCCGAGAGCGGCGCGGTCAAGGCCGTCGCGGCGGGTGGCGCCGTCACGACGGTCGCCGGCACCGGCACGCGCGGCTACCTCGACGCCGAGGATCCGCTGGCCGCGCAGCTCTTCGGCCTCGAGGGCATCGATGTCTCCGCCGATGGCTCGTACCTCTACGTCGCCGACGGCTCGGGCGGCGAGGACCTGCCGTACCACCGCGTCCGGCGGCTGACGCTCACCGCGCCGTAGCGCCGCGCGGTCAGACGTTGAAGAGGAAGTGCATGATGTCGCCGTCCTGGACGACGTACGTCTTGCCTTCCTGGCGCAGCTTGCCGGCGCCGCGCAGCGCGGCCTCGCTGCCGTGCTGCTCGAGATCCGCGAGCGCGTAGACGTTGGCGCGGATGAAGCCCTTCTCGAAGTCGCTGTGGATCACGCCGGCGGCCTCGGGCGCGAGCGCGCCCTTCTTGATCGTCCAGGCGCGGATCTCCTTCTCGCCGGCGGTGAAGTACGACTGCAGGCCGAGCAGCCGGTAACACTCGCGCGCGAGCGAGTGCAGCGCCGGCTCGACGAGGCCGTACGACGCGAGCAGCTCCTGCTTCTCCTCGTCGGTCATGCCGGCGAGCTCGGCCTCGATCTTTCCGCACAGGATGACGATGCCGGCGCCCTCGGCCTCCGCGCGCTTGCGGACGCTGTCGCTCCACGCGTTGCCGGCGGGCAGGTCCTCCTCGCCGACGTTGCAGCAGTAGAGGACCGGCTTGATCGTCATGAGGCCCCAGGTGGCGACCTCCTTTCGCTCGTCGTCGGAGAGCTCGAGCGAGCGCCCCGGCTTGCCGGCCTGGAGGTGCGCGACCACGCGCTCGACCAGCGCGAGCTCGATCTTGCCTTCCTTGGAGCCGGTCTTGGCCGCGCCCTGCGCCTTCTTGAGGCGCTTCTCGGCGGTCTCGGCGTCGGCGAGCACGAGCTCGAGCTCGATGATCTCGATGTCGCGCATCGGATCGACCGAGCCGGCGACGTGGACNNCCCTCGCCCTGCGACGCGCCCTTGACCAGGCCGGCGATGTCGACGATCTCGACCACCGCGGGCAGGACCTTCTGCGTCGGGATGAGCTTCTCGATCCGCTTCAGGCGGTCGTCGGGCACCGGCACGATGCCGACGTTGGGATCGATCGTGCAGAACGGGTAGTTCGCGGCCTCGGCCTTGCCGGCGGTGAGCGCGTTGAAGACGGTGCTCTTCCCGACGTTGGGAAGACCGACGATGCCGACGGACAGGGCCATGGCGCACGCATACCGGGGTTCACGCCCGGGTGCAACCCGGTCAGCAGCTGTTGGGCGATCGCGAGCCACGTCGTGCCATCCTGGGGACGTGAAGACCGGCGCTTGCATCGCAGTCCTCCTGGGGATCGTGGCCTGTGGCGGCGACGACGACGGCAGCGGCGCCGTCGACGGCGGCGTCGACGCGCCCGGGGGCGACATCCTCGAGCAGCTGCGCGGCCTGCCCGAGATCGCGAGCGTCACGGAGGCGTCGACCGAGCAGCCCGGCTATCGCTACTTCGAGATCCAGTTCGACCAGCCGGTCGATCACGACAACCCGGGCGGCGCGCGCTTCCAGCAGTTCGCGACGCTCATCCACAAGGACGCCGCGGCGCCGATGGTGCTGCTCCACACGGGGTACGGCAACTGGTACTACGACTTCCCCGGCGAGCTGACGCGCCTGCTCGGCGCCAACCAGCTCGTCGTCGAGCACCGCTTCTTCCGCGGCTCCCGCCCGGCCGGCACCGAGGCGTGGGCGCACCTCTCGATCGAGCAGAGCGCGGCCGATCACCATCGCATCGCGCAGGCGCTCCGGCGCATCTACCAGGGACGCTGGCTCGAGACCGGCGCGAGCAAGGGCGGGATGACGTCGGTGTATCACCGGCGCTTCCATCCCGACGACGTCGACGGCACCGTGGCCTACGTCGCCCCGCAGTCGTTCGGCGCGCCCGACTACCGCTACGAGGCGTTCGTCGAGCAGCTCGGTCCGACGCCGTGCCGTCAGGCGCTGCGCGCGTTGCAGGCCGAGCTCCTGCAGAACCGCCGCGCGATGCTGGAGGCGCGCGCGATGGCCGAGGCGCAGACCCGCGGGTACACGTACACGCGCGTGACGTTGCCGGTGGCGGTCGAGAGCGCGGTGGTGTCGCTCGAGTGGGCGTTCTGGCAGTACGTCGGTGCCGACAGTTGCCCGTCCGTGCCACCGGTGACCGCGACCGACACGGCGGCGTGGAGCTTCCTGCGCGCGGTGTCGCCGGTGTCGTCGTCGAACGACGAGGACGTCGCCGAGTTCGAGGCCTACTACTACCAGGCCGAGGTGCAGCTCGGGTACCCCGGCACGATGGACGAGCACCTCACCGGGCTGACGATGTACGGCCCGGCCGACTTCGACGGCGCCTACCCGCAGGGGGTGACGCGTCCACCGTGGTCGATCGATCCCATGAACGACATCGACGCGTGGGTGAAGGGGCAGGGCGATCGCATCGTGTTCATCTACGGTGAATGGGATCCGTGGTCGGGCGGCATGTTCGAGCTCGGCGCCGCGACCGACTCGCTGCGCGTCGTGGCGCCCATGGCGCCGCACGGCGCGGGCATCGGCGACCTGACCCCGACCGACCAGGCCGCGGTGCTGGCGAAGCTCGAGGCGTGGACGGGCGTGACGCCCGACGCCGCGCAGCTGAAGCGACGCGCACGGCTCGGCGAGCCGTCGAAGCGCGTGCCGCCGCTCTACCGGCGCGCGCGACAGTGATACAACACGGCTCATGACCCGCACCGTCCTCGTCACCGGCTCGACCGA
Organism: Myxococcales bacterium UBA2376; assembly: GCA_002344285.1. Taxonomy (GTDB): domain Bacteria; phylum Myxococcota_A; class Polyangia; order Haliangiales; family Haliangiaceae; genus UBA2376. The sequence goes on along the minus strand of DDTA01000031.1, from coordinate 36,254 downwards.
CGGGATCGGCAAGGCGACGGCCCTGGCGCTGGCCCAGGCGGGCCTGCGCGTGATCGTGCACGGCCGCAGCCGACCCAAGGTCGACCGGGCCATCGCCGACCTCGCGGCCGCCGTGCCCGGCGCCGACCTCGACGGCGTGTCCTTCGACCTCGGCTCGCTCGCGTCGGTGCGCAAGGGCGCGGAGGAGGTGCAGAAGAAGGCGCCGGCCCTCCACGTCCTCATCAACAACGCCGGCATCTTCGCGCCCGAGCGCGTGCTCACCGGCGAGGGCATCGAGGCGACGCTCGCGGTCAACCACGTCGGTCATTACCTGCTCACGCACCTGCTCATGCCGCAGCTCGAGGCCGCCGCCCCGGCGCGCGTCGTGATCCTGACGTCGATCGCGCACACCCGCGGCCGCATCCACCTCGACGATCTGTCGCTCGAGCGTGCGTTCTCCGGGTACGCCGCGTACGCGCAGTCGAAGCTGGCCAACGTGATGCACGCGCTCGATCTCGCGGCCCGCCTCGACCCGGAGAAGATCGCGGTGTACGCGGTGCATCCCGGCGTCATCTCGACCAAGCTCCTGCGCGAGGGCTTCGGTCCGGTCCGCGGTGCCTCGGTGGCCCAGGGCGCGGCGGTGCCGGTGAAGCTGGCGAGCGCCGACAAGGTCGAGGAGCCGAGCGGCACCTACTGGTCCGAGGGGCAGGTCGCGCCGGTCGCGCAGGCCGCGCTCGACGTCAGCGTCCGTGACGCGCTGCGCACGGCGACGGAGCGGATGGCCGGGCTCGCCTAGCGCGAGCCCCGGGTCGAGATCATGTCCGAACCGTCCTACAGCGCGCGGCGCGAGACCGCGCTCGCGGCGCTGGCCGCGGGGGACCCGGAGGCGGCGTTCCGTGAGTTCCGCTGGGCGCTCTGGTACCCGCGCGTCGTGCCGACCGACGAGCTCGTCGATGGGCTCGGCGTCCTGGCGCGCATCTTCGCGGCGATGGGGCTGAAGGAGCTCGCCGAGCGCGCCGCCCACAGCTCGGTCGACTCGCTCGACCCCGACGGCCTCTACCAGCTCGGGTACCAGCTCGTCGAGGAGGGCCTCCCGGCGATCGCGTCGACCGTGCTCGCGCGCTGTCTCGACCTGGTGCCGGGCAGCGAGGAGGTCGTCACCGAGCTGGTCTCGGCGCTCGAGCGCCAGCTCGCGTACGCCGACGCGCGCCGGGTGCTCGAGGCGAACCCGGGGCTGCTCGAGACCAGCTTCCTCTGTCGCTACCTGCGTGCGTTCAACGCGGCGATGTCGGGCGATCTGCCGGCGGTGCGCGAGGCGACGACCACGCTCGCGCCGCGCGAGGCCGTGCACGAGATCATGGCGCAGCGGATCGCGGCGATCGTGACGCGCGCCGACCGCGCGACCTCGGCGGGCTGCGCGCTCGACGCCGTCGATCTGCGCGGCTGGCACTACGTGCTGGGCGGCGGGATGCTCGGCCACCTGTCGCCGCACGGCTTCGACGAGGGCATGCACGGCCGCTACGCCTGGGTGCAGGACACGCTGGCGATGGTGAAGATGGGCCTCCAGCGGCTGGGCACGCTGCTGGGCGCGTGGGGCATGCGTCCGCCGTGTGTCTACGCGCCGCCGGGGCGCGACCACGAGGTGCTCGGCGAGGCGGCGGCGCGCGTGCTCGGCCTCGAGCGCATGCCGTGGCCGTCGGTCGGCGTGCCGGCGCCCGGCCTCGTCGTGGTCTACGACCTGGCCAGCATCGAGCGCAAGGATCTCGAGCGCCTGCTCGAGCGGCGCGAAGGGCAGGTGCTCTACGCCCACGCCACGGGGTGGACCGAGGACGGCGCGATCGCCGCCGACGTGACGACGATCTTGCACCAGAGCATCGTGTCGCCGTGGGAGTCGCAGCTGGTCATCGATCCGGAGACCGGTGAGGCGAAGACCGGCGAGGCCGACGCGCGCACGATCGAGGAGCTCGGCGCGGCGGTGGCGGCGAGCGCCGACATGCGCGCGGAGGACGTGGCGCGCGACGACGTGGCCGGCCTCGAACGGCTCGCGCGCGTCGCGGGGCCGCCCGAGCCGGGGCGGCGCGAGCGGGCGTGGGCCGGCGGCCCGGTCAGCTCGAACCGGTTCCTGTGATGACCGATTCGATCGCCGCGGCGACCGCGGCGGGCTGGTGCCGCATCATCATGTGCGCCGCGTCGGGGATGACGGCGCGCGCGCAGCGGGGGAAGGCGGCGAGGCGGCGCTCGGTGTCGGCGTCGGCGAGGCGGAAGCGCGACTGGGCGCCCTCGACGTAGAGGACCGGCGCCGTCACGCGCTGCCAGAACTGCGTCGCGGTGTCGACGCGGTACGGATACGGGCCCTGGGTCAGGTGCAGCGGATCGTGCTTCCAAGTGAAGCCGCCGGGGACCGCGCGCGTGCCGTGGGTGGCCAGCGCCAGCGCGCGCCGCTCGTCGAGCAGGTGATCGTGCTTGCGCAGGCGCGCGGCCGCGTCCTCGACCGACGGCATCACCTTGGCGCCGGCGCGCGCCAGTCGCCACGCCTCGATCCAGCGGGCGGTGCGGTCGGGGACCGGCGTCGTCGCCTCGGGCGGGCCGATGCCCTCGAGCAGGACCAGCGCGCGCACCTGCTCCGGCCGCGCGCCCGCCCAGTACGCCGCGACGCTGCCGCCCATCGAGTGCCCGACCATCACCACCGGACCGCGCGCGAGCCGGGTGACGACGTCGTCGAGGTCGGGGAGGTAGTCGAAGAAGTGGTAGTAACCGCCGGGGCCGACCCAGTCGGAGTCGCCGTGGCCCCGCAGGTCGGGCGCGATGACGTGGTAGCGCTGCGCGAGGAGCGCCGGCACGTCGTCCCAGCCCCAGGCCAGATCGAGGAAGCCGTGCACGAGGACGATCGTCTGCGCATGCTCGGCGCCCCACTCGAGCACGTTGTAGGTGAGGCCCGTGGCCAGGGCCAGACGGCGTGCGCGCGGCGGCGAGCTCAAGGCACGATGATCCGCCGGAGCGTGCCGTCGATGGTCGTCACGTACAGCTCGCCGGTCGCGTCGGCGTGGATCGACGTGAGGCCACCGAGGTTCTGGTTCGAGACCTGACGGTTGTTCTGCGCCATGCCGCCCGCGTACTCGAAGCCCCACAGCCGGCCGGCGTAGTGGTCGCCGTAGAAGTACGTCCCCACGAGGTCGGGGAAGCACGGGCCGCGGTAGACCGAGCCACCCATGATCGAGCGCCAGCCCTGGTTCTGGTTGAACTCGACGACGGGATCGAGCCGGTTCGCCGTCAGGCAGCCGCTGGACGGCTCGAAGCAATGCGCGCCCTCGCGGTCGTCCCAGCCCCAGTTGACGCCGGGGACGTTGGGCGACACGTCGATCTCTTCCCAGGCGTTCTGGCCGACGTCGCCGATGTAGATGTCGCCGTTGGCGGGGTCGAACGAGATGCGGAACGGGTTGCGCAGGCCGAGGTGCCACAGCTCGGGGCGCGGATCGGCGGGGCCGTCGGCGCTCGTGGCGTACGGGTTGTCGGCCGGGATGCCGTACTCCTTGGTGCCGGTGCGTGTGTCGACGTCGATGCGCAGGATCTTGCCGAACAAGGACGACAGGTCCTGCGCGCGATCCTGCGGATCGCCACCCGAGCCGGCGTCGCCGATCGCCAGGTAGAGCTTGCCGTCGGTGCCGAACTCGACCGAGCCGCCGTTGTGGTTGCCGTACGGATCGGTGAAGCGCAGGAGCTCGCGGCGCGACTGGGGGTCGGCGGCGTCGGTGCCGAACACCGCGCGGTACTCGGCGATCACGTGGTCGCCGCCGTTGCGCGCCGTGTGGTGGACGTAGAAGCGATCGTTCTGGCGGAAGTCGGGGTGGAACGCGAGGCCGAGGAGCCCCTGCTCGCCGCAGCACTGGACGACGCCGTTGGCCCCGCCGAGATCGAGGAACGGGGTGGGCAGGAGCTGCCCGTCCTTGATGACGCGGATCGCGCCGGTCTGCTCGATCACGAAGATGCGCGGATCTCCGGGCGCGGCGGTCACGAGCAGCGGCTGATCGAGGCCGGTCACCACGGTCTGGAAGCCGACGGTCGTACCGTTTCTGGGCGTACACGTCGCCACCGCGGCGTCGCCCACGTCGCGGCCGTCGATCGGGGGCGGCCCGTCGGGCCCGTTGCTGTCACCGCCTCCACACGCCGCGACCGCGAAGACCAGGGGGAGGGTACGTCGCATCCCCCGACTATACGCCCTGCTTCGCGGCCTTCGCCTTCTTTCGCGCGGCGGTGGACCACCGCCCCACGAGCCACATCACCAGCCCGGCGAGCCCCATGGGCACGAGGAAAACCCAGGACATGAAATTCTGGCCATCGCTCGCACCATAAACGTAGAGGGCGATCACCATCCCCAGGAGCAGGACGAGCGCGGCGCCGAGGTAGCCGTAGAGCTCGATCTTGCGGCGGCGCAGGCTGGCCTCGAGCATCGCGACGAGCTCGGCCGCCTTCTCCGGCGGCATGTTCTTCAGGCCCTCTTCGATCTGGGCCCGGAAGGCCGGGTCGTTGAGTCGCTCGGCTAGGTCGGCTGGCTTCTTGTCGGCTGGCTTCTTGTCGGCTGGCTTCTTGTCGGCTGGCTTCTTGTCGGCGGCTTTCGCCATCGGCGCCGACCATGGCATGGTCGCGCGATGCCGTCGATCAAGATCCGCGACGACCTGGGGCGCGACCTGGTGTTCGTGCACCCGCCGCGCCGCATCGTCTCGCTGGTGCCGAGCGACACGTACACCTTGTTCGCGCTGGGCGCCGGCGATCGCGTCGTCGGGCGCACGACGTGGTGCGAGCTGCCGGCCGAGGCCGCGTCCGTGCCGACGGTCGGCGGCACCAAGGACGTCGACGTCGACGCGGTGCTGGCGCTCGCGCCCGATCTCGTGGTCGCGAATCAGGAGGAGAACACGCGGCCCGCGCTCGAGCGCCTCGCCGAGCGCACGCGGGTCCTGGTCTCGCTGCCGCGCCGGGTCGCCGACGGGGTCGCGCACGTCGCGCGGCTCGCGCGGGCGCTCGGCGTCGCCGAGTCGCCGACGGTGAAGGACCTCGTCCGCCGCGGCTACGAGCTGGTGCGGACGCTGACGCCGGCGGGCGAGGGCGCGCCGCGTGCCTTCGTCCCGATCTGGATGGACCCGCTCATGACCTTCAACGCCGACACGTTCGGCGCCGACGTGCTCGCGCTCGCGGGCGTCGCCAACGCGTTCGGCGAGCGCCTGCGGCTCTATCCGCTCGCCGCGGATCTCGGCAAGGCCGCGCCCCGCGACGCCGCCGGCCGTGACGAGCGCTACCCGCGCGTCACCCTCGACGAGGTCCGCGGCAAGCAGCCCGACGTCCTCATCCTGCCCGACGAGCCCCACGCCTTCGGCGACGCCGACCGCGCCGCGCTCGACGGCCTCGCCGCCCACGTGATCGACGTGAACGGCAAGGACCTCTTCTGGTACGGGGCGTGGACGATCGAGGCGCTGCCGCGCCTGCGCGCGCAGCTCGCGACGCTCAGGTCGGGAACGCGCTAGCCCGCGTCGCGATCGCCTGGCGCAGCTTGGCCTGGAACTCGGCGAACGGCATCGTCGCCTGCTCCTTCACGCCGAAGCGCCGCAGGGTGATGGTCGCCTCCGCCTGCTCGCGCTCGCCCACGACGAGCGTGTTGGGGATCTTGGCCGTCGCCGCGTCGCGGATCTTCTTGCCCATGCGATCGCTCGACCCGTCGACCTCGGCGCGCACCATCTCGCCGCGGAGCTCGGCGCACAGCTTCTCGGCGTAACCCGTGAACTGCTCGGTCACCGGGATGATGCGCACCTGCACCGGCGCCAGCCAGGTCGGGAACGCGCCGCCGTAGTGCTCGAGCAGGAACGCGACGAAGCGCTCGTGCGTCCCGAGCGGCGCGCGGTGGATGACGTACGGCGCGACCTCGGCGCCGCTCGAGTCGACGTAGGTGAGGCCGAGCCGCTTGGGCACGGCGAAGTCGAGCTGGTTGGTCGACGCGGTCTCCTCGCGTCCCGTCACCGTCTTGAACTGGACGTCGATCTTGGGCCCGTAGAACGCGGCCTCGCCCTTCACCTCCTCGTAGGTGAAGCTGCCGTCGGCCATCGCCTCGCGGATGAGCTTCTGGCTCGACTCCCACGCCTCGGGGTCGTTGACGTACTTGTCCTTGCCCTTGGGGTCGTCGGGATCCCACGCCGACAGGCGCAGCTTGTAGCTCTCGAGGCCGAGGACCTCGTAGACCTTGCGGTGCATCTCGAGGACGGCGAGGAACTCCGCCTTGATCTGATCGGGGGTGACGTAGAGGTGCGCGTCGTTCATGCACATCGAGCGCACGCGCAGGAGCCCGGAGATGGCGCCCGAGTCCTCGTAGCGGAAGACCTGGCCGTACTCGGCGAGGCGGAGCGGCAGGTCGCGGTAGCTGCGCTTGCGCGCCGCGAACACCTTGTGGTGGTGCGGGCAGTTCATCGGCCGCAGCACGTACTCCTCGCGCACCTCGCCGTCCTCGACGAGCGGCATGAACGGGTACATGTGCTGCTTGTAGTAGGGCAGGTGGCCGGTCTTGTAGTAGAGGCCGACCTTCGAGATCTGCGGCGTCGCCACGCGCACGTAGCCGGCCTTGAACTCGAGCTCCTTGGCCAGCTTCTCCAGCTCGTCGCGCACGACCGTGCCGTTGGGCAGCCACAGGGCGAGGCCCGGCCCGATCTCGTCGTCGATGACGTAGATGTCGAGCTCGGCGCCGAGCTTCTTGTGGTCGCGCTCCTTGGCGAGCTCGGCCTCCTTGATGCGCGCGTCGAGCGCCTTCTTGTCGGCGTACGCGTAGGCGTAGAGCCGCGTCATCTGCGCGTTCTTCGAGTCGCCGCGCCAGTACGCGCCGGCGAGCGAGCGGATCTTGAAGCCGTCCTTCGGCAGCTGCCCCGAGCGGTCGACGTGCGGGCCCTCGCACATGTCGAGGAACGGGCCGTTGGAATAGAAGGAGATGCTCGAGACGCCCTGCTTGTGGACGAGGTCCTCGGCGTACTCGCGCTTGTACGGCTCGCCCATGCCGTCGATGCGCGCGAGGCCGTCGGCGACCGACAGATCCTCGCGGACGAACGTCTGGTTCTCGGCGATGATCTTCCGCATCTCGTCCTCGATCGCGCCGAAGTCGTCGGCGGTCAGCGGCGAGGACAGGATGAAGTCGTAGTAGAAGCCGTCGTCGATCGCCGGGCCGAAGCCGAGCTTCGAGCCGGGGCGGAGCTTGAGCACGGCCTGCGCCATCACGTGCGCCAGCGAGTGGCGGATGCGATGGAGGCGGTCGTCAGCGGAGGGTTCGTCGCGCATGGGAGGGTGCACTCTACCTCTCTTGGTGTAGGGTGTCCCGCGCCATGGAGCGGCTGCACATCATGGACGGGCACGGATACATCTTCCGCGCCCACTACGCCCTGATGAACGCCTCGCGCGGGGAGCGGCGCGAGGTCCGGCTCTCGACCGCGGAGGGCATGCCGACGGGCGCCATCTACGTGTTCGCGCGCATGCTGATGCGCCTTCACGACGACCTGCGGCCCGAGCGCATGGTCGTGGTCTTCGACTCGGGGCGAAAGAGCTTCCGCACCGAGATCTTCCCGGCCTACAAGGCGACCCGGTCGGCGCCGCCCGAGGATCTCGCGATCCAGATGCCGTACTTCCGCCCGCTGGTCGAGGCCATGGGCTGGCCGGTGCTGGCGCAGGAGGGGGTCGAGGCCGACGACGTGATCGCCACGCTCGTGACCCAGGCCAAGGCCAAGGGCTGGGAGGTGTGCCTGTTCTCGGCCGACAAGGATCTCATGCAGCTGGTCGGCCCGGGCGTGAACGTGGTCGACGCCATGCGCAACCACACGTACACGCGCGAGGCGGTGATCGAGAAGTTCGGCGTGCCGCCCGAGCGCGTCGCCGACTTCCTCGCGCTCAAGGGTGACACCAGCGACAACATCCCGGGCGTGCAGGGGGTCGGCGACAAGACCGCGGCCGAGCTGGTGAACGCGTACCCGGACATCGAGGCGCTCATCGCGGCCAACCCCAAGGTGCGCGGCAAGTTCCCGCTGGCCGACCCCGAGATGGTCGAGCGCCTGCGAATCTCGCGCAAGCTGGTCGAGCTCGACCGGGAGGTGGCGCTGCCGGTGGCGCTCGAGGCGCTCGAGGTCGGTGAGTGGAACGCGCCCGAGCTGGCGCGCATGTTCAAGGAGCTCGAGTTCGAGCAGATGGTCGATCGCGTGAGCGCGGCGCCGGCGCCGTCGTTGCCGCAGCACGAGCCGCAGAGCCCCCTGGGCGAGCTGCACGAGCCGGTGGTCGGCGCGACGGCGGCCGAGATCCGCGCCCTCGTCGACGCGGCGCGCGCGGCGGCCGCGCAGGACAAGGCCATCGCCGTGGCCGTGGAGGCGACGGGGCGGTTCGATCGCGCGTCGCTCATCGGCGTGGCGGTGGCGGTGCCCGGCCATGCGCCGGTCTACGTGCCCATCGGGCATCGCACGCTGGCGGCGGGCCCGACGCCGGACGCGGCGGCGCTGGCGCCGCTCGCCGAGCTGCTCGCCGATCCCGCGGTGCCCAAGATCATCCATGACGGCAAGTCGGCCCTGCGCGTCCTCCAGCTCCACGGCTGGGACCTCGCCGGCGTGGCCGACGACCCGATGCTGTGCGCGTTCCTCCTCGACGCGACCAAGGACCCGTCGGCGGCGGAGAAGGTGGCCGAGCAGGTCACCGGCATCACGGTGCCGCCGCGCGCGCAGGCCGCCGGCAAGGGCGGCTTCGAGGCGACGGCGCCGGTGGAGGCGGCGGCGTGGGTCGGACGCGTCGTGGAGGCGACGCTCCACGCCGGGCCGGAGCTCGCGCGGCGGGTGGAGAAGGCCGAGCTGGCGTCGCTCTATCGCGAGGTCGAGCTGCCGATCGCGCGGCTGCTCGCCCACATCGAGCAGGTCGGCGTGTGCATCGACGCCGCCCACTTCGCGAAGCTGTCCGAGGACGTCGGCGCGCAGATCGCGCTCCTCGAGCGCAAGGTCTTCGACCAGATCGGTCACGAGATCAACCTCGGGTCGCCCAAGCAGCTCGGCCACCTCCTCTTCGAGGAGCTCGGCCTGGCCAGCGACCGCATGAAGAAGACCAAGACCGGCTACTCGGTCGACCACGAGGTGCTCGAGGGGCTGCTCGAGGTCGCGCCCGACATCGTCAAGCCGATCCTCGAGCACCGCGAGCTCACCAAGCTCAAGGGTACGTACCTCGACGCCTTGCCCCCGCTGGTCAACCCGAAGACCGGCCGCGTCCACACGATCTTCAACCAGGTCGTCGCCGCCACCGGCCGCATCTCGTCACAGGATCCCAACCTGCAGAACATCCCGATCCGCAGCGAGCAGGGGCGCGCGATCCGCCAGGGCTTCGTGGCGGCGCCGGGCAAGGTGCTGGTCGCCGCCGACTACTCGCAGATCGAGCTGCGCATCCTCGCCCACCTCTCGCACGACCCGGTGCTCGTGCGCGCCTTCCGCGAGCGCGTCGACGTGCACACGCAGACGGCGGCCGAGGTCTTCGACAAGAAGCCGGAGGACGTGACCGCGGGCGACCGCCGCATCGCCAAGGCGGTCAACTACGGGCTGGCCTACGGTCAGTCGGACTTCGGCCTGGCCCACGCCCTCGACATCCCGCGCAAGGACGCGGCCGAGTACAAGGCCCGTTACTTCGAGCGCTTCCCGACGATCAAGAAGTTCATGGAGGACGTGATCACCGAGGCCCGCCAGCGCGGCGGCGCGCGCACGATCCTCGGGCGCTGGCGACCGATTCCGGATCTCAAGAGCAAGACGGTCGTCGCCCGCAACCAGGCCCAGCGCATCGCGCAGAACACGCCGATGCAGGGCGCCGGCGCCGACCTCATCAAGCTGGCGATGCTGCGCACGACCGAGCGCCTCGCCGAGCGCGAGCTCGCCGCCGAGCTCATCCTGACCGTGCACGACGAGCTCGTGTTCGAGACCGCGCCGGAGCTCGCCGAGACGGTGGGCGCGGTGGTCAAGGCCGAGATGGAGAACGTCTTCCCGCTCGACGTCCCGCTCGACGTCGACGTCGGCATCGCGCCGAGCTGGGCCGACGCCTGACGGCGATGCGCGTCCGGTGCGCCCGGTTGCGGTGTGCGCGCGACCGAGGGTATGCAAGGCTGAGCGCATGACCACCTCGGCGCCCCTGCCGCCTCGGACGATCACCACGCTGACGCGCCCGTTCGTCCGGTTCCTCGAGCTCCAGACCAGCGCCGGCCTGGTGCTCGTGGTCGCGACGCTCGCGGCCCTCGTCGCGGCCAACACCGCCATCGCCGACGAGTTCGCGGCGCTGTGGAACGGGCCGTTCACGGTCGGGTTCGGCGACGCGCGCCTGTCGTATCCGCTCTGGTACTGGATCAACGACGGGCTGATGGCGATCTTCTTCTTCGTCATCGGGCTCGAGATCAAGCGCGAGCTCGTGCAGGGCGAGCTCCGCGATCGCCGCAACGTGGTGCTCCCGGCCGTCGCGGCCGTCGGCGGGGCGCTCGTCCCGGTCGGGATCTTCCTGGCCTTGCAGTCGAGCGGGGCGGCCCGCGCCGGCTGGGCGATCCCGATGGCGACGGACATCGCGTTCGTCGTCGGCTGCCTCGCGGTGCTCGGTCCGCGGGTGCCGCCGGCGTTGAAGGTGTTCGTGCTGTCGCTCGCGATCATCGACGACATCTTCGCGGTCATCGTGATCGCCGTCGTGTTCAGCTCGTCGATCGATCTCGCCTGGCTCGGCGGCGCCGTCGGAAGCCTGGCGCTGGTCGTCGCGCTCTCGCGCGCGGGTGTGCGCCGCATCGACGTCTACGTCGCGGTCGGGGCGCTCGCGTGGCTGTGCACGCTGAAGTCGGGCGTGCACCCGACCATCGCCGGGGTGCTCCTCGGCCTGATGACGCCGGCCGCGGCGTGGATCTCGCACGACCGCCTCACCGCGGTCGTCGACGAGGCCATGCCGCGGATCCGCGACGCGCAGACGTCACCCGCGGAGCGCTCGGCGGCGGCGGAGAAGCTCGCCTTCGCCGCCACCGAGTCGATCTCGCCGCTCGAGCGTCTCGAGCACTCCCTCCACGCCTGGGTGGCGTTCGTCATCATGCCGCTGTTCGCGCTCGCGAACGCGGGCGTGGCCGTTAGCGTCGACGGCATGCGCGCGCCCGTCTCGCTCGCGGTCGTCGCCGGTCTCACGCTCGGCAAGCCGCTCGGGATCGCGGGCGCCGCCTTCCTGGCCATCAAGCTCGGGTTCGCGCGCCTGCCCGAGCGTACGTCGTGGCCGGCGCTCGTCGGCGCCGCCTGGCTCGGCGGCATCGGCTTCACGATGGCGCTGTTCATCGCCTCCTTGTCGCTGCCGCCGGAGCTGCTGGGGGTCGCCAAGAGCGGCATCCTCCTCGGCTCGGCGCTCAGCCTCGTGGGCGGCATGACCGTCCTCGCGCTGGCGCTCCGCCGCCAGCCGTCGTCGTAGCCCGCGGGTCAGCCCGCGCGGCGGACGCGGGCGCGATCCGGCAGCGGGATGCGGAGGTGCGTGCGGAGGCTGGCCGGGATCTGGGCCAGCTCCTCGGGGTCGGGGTCGACGATGAGGCCGCGGCAGGTCGGCGCGCCGCAGCCGCACGGCTCGGCGGCCGTGCCGACGAAGGCGTAGTCGTAGAAGATCTCCTCGCCGGCCTCGATGTCGCGCGCGGCGACCCACCAGGCGACGGGGCGCCCGGTCTCGGGATCCATGGCCGACTCCACGTTCGAGTTGGGCTCGCAGGAGTGGTTGATCCAGCGCGACTGGTCGACGAGGTCGTAGAAGATCTGCTTGCCGCCCGAGCCGGTGTAGGTCCCCGGCAGGTCGTCGGTCGGCAGGACGAGCGCGTAGGTGTCGTCGAACGCCTCGTCCTCGCCGTAGAGGAAGCCCTCGGCGTGGATGAGGATCTCACCCTTCTCGAACCGACGCTCCGCGATCACGCCGTACCCGTGGACCGCGGAACGCACGACGCGGAGGCCTGACACGATGGGCATCTCGACGTGCATTCTGCGCATGCCCTCTGACAAGGCAAGCGAAGAGTCGCGTGCCGTTGGCTCGTGAAGACGCGGCTCTGGCTGGTGGTTTGACCCCATGCGGGGCCCGGCCTACCATTCCGTTGTGAAGCCGTTCGTCGACAGGTTGCAGGTGGAGAACTTCTTCTGCGTGAAGAAGGTCGACGTCGCCCTGACCCGGCTGCATGCGTTCATCGGCCCGAACGACAGCGGCAAGAGCACGCTGCTCCGCTCGCTCGTCTTCATGGGAAGCCGCACCGCTGGAAGCGCATACCCGCAGGCTCCCACCTGGGCCTCGCTTCCGGACGCAATGGTCACCGCGCACATGGGCGACGAGCGGTGGTTGCAGGTGTCCGATCAAGTTGGCAATCGGAGCAGTGCAGGCGGACATCTGGGCCTCGCGCAGCTGGTGCGTTTGGAGCCGGATGCCCTCAGGCAGCCGTGCCGGCTGATCCCGCACAATCAGCGCATCTCGTTCGAGAACGAACGCGGTGTAGGGCTGGCTGGCGTCCTGGACGCGATGCTCTCGCGTCATCCGGAGCAGTTCCTCGCGCTCCGGGCACGCTTCACCGAGTTGTTCACCGGCATCGAACGTGTCGAGATCCAGAACACGAGTGACCACAAGAAGGTCATCGGCGTCACGCTGGACGGCGGCCGACAGGTCGGTCCCGAGGGGATGAGCGAGGGAATGCTGTACTGGTTGGCCTTCAAGGCGCTGCAGTACGCCACCAAGCCCGGCATCCTGCTGATCGAGGAACCCGAGAATGGCCTCCATCCGGCGCGGATCCGTGAAGTGGCCGCGTTGCTGCGCGAGCTTTCCGCGGAAACGCAGGTGCTCGTCGCGACTCATAGCCCGCTTGTCATCAACGAGCTACAGCCCGAAGAGGTCACGATCATCACCCGCACGGCCGAGGACGGGACGATCGCGACGCCGATGACGATGACCAAGAACTTCGAGCAGCGACGTCAGATCTATGCGCTAGGAGAGCTGTGGCTCTCGTACGCCGACGGTGTGCTCGAGAGCGAGCTGGTCGGTGGCGACGACGCGAAGGATACGAAGGCGGCTGGATAGACATGGGCGTTCCGGTGAAGGTGTGGCTCGGTGGCGAAGGGCGTCACGAGCTCGGGGGACGCGTGCTCGCGCCTCCGGACGAGCGCCCTGGGGTCATCGAGGCGCTGCTCCGGCGCGTCGAGCGCAGCGGCTGGCACGTCCTCGGCGTCACGCCCTGGCGCCACATCAAGAAGTACGCGACGGGTGTCCACAAGGCCGAGGAGCGGAACGTCCTCGGCCTCGTCCTGACCGCGGCCGAGCAAGGCGCGGAGGTCGTCGCGTTCAGCCGCGACGTGGACAGTGATCCCGATCGCGGGCGACGCGTCGAGGCGGCGATCGAGAAGGCTGCACAGATCATCCAGCTGCCGGCGCCGATCGCCATCGTCGGCGGCGTGGCCAAGCCGGCGATCGAGGGCTGGATTCTCGCGCTCTCAGGGGTCCGCGACACCGACGACATGTCGCGTCCTCGCTGTGCGCAGTGCATGACGGATCATGCGATCGAGTCGAGCACCCAGTCCTTCGTCACGATCGTCGGCAAGGCGGCGCTCGACCAGCTGCCGCCTGGGTGCGACTCGCTGCGGACCTGGCTAGACCGCGCGAAGCAACTGCCGCTCGTGGTCCACGGCGTTGCTTAAGGCAACGACTTCGTTCGGGGCGCCACATCCGCTCGCGCGCGCCGCGGCGGTGCGGGCATACTGCCGGCGATGAGCAAGCGCATCGGCATCCTCACCGGCGGCGGCGACTGTCCGGGCCTGAACGGCGTCATCCGCGCCGTGACGCTCCACGCCTACAACACGTATGGATGGGAGACGGTCGGGATCCGCAACGGCTTCGAGGGGCTCTACGAGCAGCAGTACATCGACCTCGATCCCCAGCGCGTCGCGACGATCCTCCCGCGGGGCGGCACGATGCTCGGCTCGTCGAACCGGGCCAACCCGTTCGCGTATCCGCTCAAGCTCCCCGACGGTCGCGTCGAGATCCACGACGTCTCGACGCGGTGCATGGCCAACCTCGAGCGGCTCGATCTGCAGGGGCTGGTCGTCGTCGGCGGCGACGGCACCATGTCGTTCGGGCAGAAGTTCATCGAGAAGGGCGCCACCCGCATCGTCGGCGTGCCCAAGACGATCGACAACGACCTCGAGGCGACCGAGTACACGATCGGCTTCCAGACCGCGGTCGAGGTCGTGGTCGAGGCGCTCGGCCGCCTGGTGACGACGGCGGAGAGCCACGAGCGCATCATGATCGTCGAGGTCATGGGCCGCTACGCCGGCTGGATCGCGCTCACCGCGGGGCTGGCCGGCGGGGCCCACGTCGTGCTCCTCCCCGAGATCGAGTACGACGTCGCCAAGGTGATCTCCTGCTTCAACCGGCGGTCGGCGCGCGGCCTGTCGCACTCGATCGTCGTGTGCGCCGAGGGCGCCAAGCCGAAGGGCGGCGACTACGCGGTCGCGGTGAAGGGCGACGCCACCAAGCAGGACAAGCTGGGTGGCGCCGGCCAGCGCCTGGCCGAGATGATCGAGGCGCGCACCGAGTACGAGGTGCGCACGACCGTGCTCGGCCACATCCAGCGCGGCGGCACGCCGTGCGCGTTCGACCGCGAGCTGGCGACGCGGTTCGGGGTCAAGGCGGTGGACCTCATCGCGCAGGGGCAGTTCGGCCACGTCGCCGCGCTCGAGAGCAACCGGCTCGTCGCCAAGCCGATCGCCAAGGCGGTCAAGAAGCTCAAGCTCGTCGATCCCGCCGGGGAGCTGGCCAAGACGGCGCGCGCGGTCGGCATCGAGCTGGGCGAGTGAGGCGCGCGGGGCGCGGGCGCGGTCACGGCGCCGGGGCGACGATCTTGCCGTCGCGGACGTAGGCGGACGAGGGGACGGCCTTGGCGGTGGCCTTGAACGCGGCGGCGGCCGCGGCGACGTCGGCGAACGACTCCATGCCCTGGAGGCTCACCGCCGCGATCGACACCGACATGATCGGGAACTTGCGCTCGACGCCGTAGCGGTCCTGGGCCTGGATGTGGCCGCGGCGCCGGTCGTCGCGATCGTAGTAGAGCGGGATCAGGCGATCGAAGCGCTCGAGGAAGGCGCCGCACACGGCGTCGGCGCGGTCGCCGTCGAGGACGAGCACGAAGTCGTCGCCGGCGATGTGGCCGATGAAGTCGCCGGCGCCGCCGAGCCGGGTCACGACCTCGCGCATGAGGTCGCCGGTCTGGCGGATGACGGCGTCGGCGCGGGCGACGCCGAAGTGGTCGTTGAAGGCCTTGAAGTTGTCGAGGTCGAGGTACGCGCACACGGCGCGGTGGTCGCCCTCGCTGATGCGGCGCTCGACCTCGCTCGTGATCGCGTCCGCGCCGGGGAGCTGCGTCGTCGGCGACGCGCCCAGCTCGCGGGCCTGGCGAGCGAGCGCCTTGCCGACGCGCGCGACCAGCTCGACCGCGTCGAACGGCTTGACCACGTAGTCCTCGGCGCCGGAGCGGAAGGCGCGGACCTTGTCGGCGGTCTCGCCCTTGGCCGAGAGGAAGATGATCGGCGTCATGCCGGTCGAGGTGTCGGCGCGCAGGCGCTCGGCGGTGGTGAAGCCGTCCTGGACCGGCATCATCACGTCGAGGAGCACGAGGTCGGGCCGGAAGCGGCGCGCCTCGGTGAGCGCGGTGTCGGAGCTGCCGACGTCGCGCACCGAGTAGCCGGCCTGGGTCAGGATCTCGCGGCAGATCGCGCGCACCGACGCGTCGTCGTCGACGACCAGGATGCGCGGCGCCTCGCGCCGGCCCGCCTCGAGCAGGACGCGGGCGCACACCTCGTGGAACGCGGCCGGCTGCACCGGTCGCTCGAGGCACTCGTCGGCGCCCGCGGCGAGGAGCTCGGCGTGACGCGCCGGCTCGGCGAGCGCGATGACGGCGGCCTTCCGGGTCTCGGGATCGTGCTCGAGGATCGAGAGGAGCGACGCCGCCTCGGCGGTCTCGGCGCCGACGACGACGAGCGCCATCGGCTCGGCCCGCGCCACCGCGAGGGCGCCGTCGGCGTCGCTGGTCACGATCACGTCGTGGCCGGCGGCCATGAGCAGGCCCTTGAGCAGGTACGCCGAGTGCGGATCGTCGTCGACGACCAGCGCGCGCACGGCGTCGGTCCCGGTGGCCGGGCGCGGCACCGGCTCGCTGCGCGGCTCGACGGGCTCGGCGGTCTGGGCGGGCAGGGTGAAGACGAACTTCGTGCCCTCGGCGGTCGACTCGACCCAGATGCGGCCGCCGTGGGCCTCGACGACGGCGCGCGAGATGCCGAGGCCGAGGCCGGTGCCGGCGACGCGGCGCGGGACGGCGTCGGGCGGCGCGAAGATGCGCTCGCGGTCGGCCTCGGCGATCGGCTCGCCGTCGTTCCACACCGAGACGCCCACCGCGTCGGCGACGACCGGTGGGCCGAACACGTCGACGTCGACCCGTCCGCCCGGGCCGGCGAAGTTGATCGAGTTGGAGAGCAGGTTGCCGAGGACGCGCGCGAGCTTCTCGGGATCGCCGGTGACGGCCACGTCCTCGGGGCCGGTGGTGACCCCGAACCTCACGCCGCGCGCCTTGGCCGCGTCGCGATAGCGGTCGACGACCTCGCGCGTCAGCCGGCCCATCATCACCGGCACGCGGTTGAGCGTGAGCGGGCCGGTCGCGGCGCGCGCGGTGTCGACGAGCTGGTCGATCACCAGGCTCATGCGCGTGGCCGCCTGGCGGGCCATCTCGACGTAGCGCGACTGCTTGTCGGTGAGCTCGCCCGCGTAGCCGGTGAGCACGATGTCGAGCGCGCCGGCGACCGAGGTCAGCGGCGTGCGCAGCTCGTGCGACATGATGCGCACGAGATCGCCGTGGCGCTGGGCGAGGTCGCGCGTCGCGCCGAGATCGCGCAGGACGACGACGGCGCCCACGGTCGCGGCGCCGTCCCGGAGGGGCGTGACGATCGAGTGGAGGAGCTGGTCGCCGATGCGGATCTCCTCGCGGACCTCGCCGCCCTCGGCGCCCGCGATGAGATCGAAGGGATAGAAGCCGAGCTTGTCGGCGAGGAAGCGCGTGGTGATCTCCCCGTCGCCGAGGCCGAGGAACCTGCGCGCGGCGGCGTTCACCAGCACCTCCCCGGTGCGGGTATCGGCTACGACCACACCGTCCGCCATCGCCTCGAAGGCACGCTCGAGCTTGGCGCCCTGGGGCACGGCCGCATCCTATCAAACCTGGCGGAAACACGTGGGTGTGCGCGTGTGTCGGGCCAGGTAGCGACCGAACCCAAATAGCGGAGCGCCCGCGATTCGTGCACGCTGCGCCCCTGTAAAATTATGACTACGTCGGAACAGGAAGTCTTCGGTCCCTACGTCGTGTACGAAAGGTTGGGAGTCGGCGGGATGGCCACGGTGCATCGCGCGCGGGAGCGCGGCATCGAAGGCTTCGAGCGCATCGTCGCGCTCAAGCGCCTCTTGCCGCACCTGGCGGAGGACGCGACGTTCGTGAAGTCGTTCGTGCGCGAGGCGAAGTTCGCGTCGATGCTCCAGCACGCGAACATCGTCCAGCTCTACGAGCTCGGCCGCGTCGGCACGACCTACTACATCTCGATGGAGCACATCGACGGGCGCGACGTGCGGCGGATCCTGACCCAGGCGCGCAGGATGTCCGCGCCGCCCCCGGTCAACGTGACCTTGTCGCTGCTCGTCCAGCTCTGCGACGCGCTCGAGTACGCGCACGCGCGCACCGACGAGGACGGCCGGCCGCTCGGCCTCGTGCACCGCGACGTGTCGCCATCGAACCTGCTGGTGACGCGGACCGGGCACCTGAAGGTGATCGACTTCGGGATCGCGAAGGCGCAGTCGGCGCAGCTGCGCACCCAGGACGGCAAGGTGAAGGGCAAGCTCGCGTACATGGCGCCCGAGGCGATCACCGGCAACACGGTCGACGCGCGCTCGGACATCTTCTCGGTCGGCGTCATCGCCCACGAGCTGCTCACGGCGCGCACGCTGTTCGCGTCGAAGAGCGAGTACCAGACGCTCATCAACGTGCAGCGCGCCGAGATCGCGCCGCCGTCGGCCACCAACCCGGCGGTGCCACCGGAGCTCGACGCGATCGTGGCGAAGGCGCTGGCGCGCGATCCGGGCGCTCGCTACACGACCGCCGGCCAGATGCGCGACGACCTGCACGCGGTGCGCATCCGCTACCAGCTGTCGGCGACCAACCGCGAGGTCGAGGCGTGGTGCAACCAGGCCTTCGATCGCAAGGCGGTGGCGGCCGCCGCGGCGCGTCCGCGCGCCAGCAACGACGACGACGAGGCGGCCGCGATCGCGTGGGGCGGCGCGCCCGAGGTGTCGCACGAGGTCGTGCACGAGCTGCCCGATCGCGGTGGCGCGAGCGCGAGCCGCAGCATCCCCATGCCGTCGCAGACGTTGCGCTCGCAGTCGCGGCCGCTGTCGCAGGTGTCGCAACTCTCGATCGAGCAGCCGGCGTTCGGCGACTCGATCGTCACGCCGCGCCGGGGCGGCGCCCTGTCGCGCGTCCTGGCCGCGGCCGGCGTGCTGATCCTGCTCGGCGGCGCGGGTTTCGTCCTCCACGCGCGCGGCGGCAACAAGGCGGCGGCGTCGAGCGTGCCCGGCGTGGCCGCCGGGCCGGAGGCGGGCGCGACGGCCAGCCTCAGGTTCATCGTCGAGCCGGCGGATGCGACGGTGAAGATCGCCGGTATGCCGCCGCACGTCGGCGGACCGTGGACGGTCGAGCTCGATCCCGGCGTCGTGCAGATCAAGGTGAGTCGCGACGGCCACCAGTCGTGGGAGACGTCGGTCGAGCTGTCGGCCGGGGAGTCGCAGACGATCCGTGTCGCGCTCGCGGAGGCGGCCGGCGATCCCAGCCTGGCGACGCTCGAGGTCGGCTCGCAGCCGGCGGGGCTGGCGATCGTGCTCGACGGACGCGACACCGGGGAGCGCACGCCGTGGAAGACGCAGCTGCCCGCGGGCGCGCACACCGTGCAGCTCCGCGACGCGAGCGGCGCGATCGCGTGGAAGCACACCTGGAACGCCGAGGCGCGCACGCTCTACGCGTTCGCGCCGTCGATGGACGCGGTGAAGCAGAAGGAGCGGGTGGCGCGCGAGCGGCTGGCCGTGCGCACCGAGGGGGCGCCCGCCGCAGAAGCGGCGCCCGTGCCCGTGCCCGTGCCCGTGCCCGAATCCGAGCCCGAGCCCGAGCCCGAGCCCGAGCCCGAGCCCGTGCCCGTGCCCGTGCCCGATCTCCCTGACCGAAACCCTCGCGCGAGCGAGGGCGCGTCGAAGGACGCGACGCCGCCGACGGCGCCCCGTCCTTCGACTCGGCCGCCCGGCGGCCTCGCTCGGGACGAACGGAAGCCGGTCGTCGTGCCGCCGAACGCCGTCAAGCGCACGTCGGGGCAGCTGCCGACGCTCAAGGCGGTCATGCGTCCCGGCATGGAGGTGCCGAAGACCCTCGCCGCGAAGATCTGCATCGACGAGCGCGGCGCGGTGACGTCGGTCCAGGTGCTCAAGGCGACCGGCGAGATCGCGCAGGCGTTCGCCGCGGCGATCCGCGAGTGGCGCTACTCGGCGTACCAGCAGGGCGGCGTCGCCACGCCGGCGTGCTTCGTGAACTCGTTCCAGCTCCAGTAGCGGATCGTTGCAAAACGCCACGCCCGCGTTGCGCAGGCGCACACCCGCGCGCGCAACCCGTCGCTCGCGCGCGGCCGGCGGCTGGCATGCGACGTGCTAACTCGCGCGCCCATGACGAAGAAACTCGCTTCACGTCGTGGCCGTTCGAGCAGCGCGCCGCCACCCGCCGCGCCGGATCGTCACGAGCGCGTGCAGCTGGAGGCGTACCTCATCGCCGAGCGCCGCGGCTTCGCGCCGGGCAACGAGCTCGACGACTGGCTCGCCGCCGAGCGGATCGTCGACGCCGCCGCTGTCGTGACGGCGCCCTAGTTCCCGGAGCGGTGGAACGTGCGCTCGAGCTGGGCGTAGGCGCCGCCCTTCGCCACGAGCTCGTCGTGCGTCCCGCGTTCGACGACGCGGCCGCGATCGAGCACGACGATCTGGTCGGCGTGGCGGATGGTCGACAGGCGGTGCGCGATCACCAGCGTCGTGCGCCCACGCATGAGCTCGTCGACGCCGCGCTCGATGAGCTCCTCGGCCTCGGGGTCGACGTGCGCGGTGGCCTCGTCGAGGACGAGGATCTCGGGGTTGCGCACCAGCGCGCGCGCGAACACGAGGAGCTGTCGCTCGCCCGCGGAGAAGGCCGAGCCGCGATCGCCGACCGGCGCGTCGAGGCCCTCGGCGCGCCGCGCGAGCAGGCGATCGAGCCCGACCCGCGACGCCGCCCTCGCCACCTCGTCGCGGGTGACGCTTCGGCCCGACGCCACCGCGCCGAGCGCGATGTTGTCGAACACCGTGCCCGCGAACAGGGCCGCGTCCTGCGACACGACCGTGACCCGGCGGCGGAGGTCGGCCGGCGGCAGGCTGCGGATGTCGGCGCCGTCGATCGTGATCGCGCCGTCGCCGATCTCGTAGAGCCGCGTCAGCAGCTTGATGAGGGTCGACTTGCCGGAGCCCGTCGCGCCGACGATCGCCACCGTCTTGCCGCGCGGGATCTCGAACGAGACGCCGCGCAGGACCGGCTCGTCACCGTACGCGAACTCGACCCTGTCGAACGCGACCGCGGCCCGTTCGCCCTGAGCGAGGGCGCCTTGCGCCCGAGCCGAAGGGCGCGCTTGCCCCGGCGGCGCGTCGGGCTCCTCGGTGTCGAGCAGCTCGACGATGCGCTCGGTCGCGGCCATCGCCCCCTGCATGACCGCGTACTTCGCCGACAGGTCGCGCACCGGGATGAAGAACTTGTTGATGTACTCGATGAACACGACGACGATGCCGACGGTCGCGATCGTGTCGCCGGAGACGCCGAGGTCGCGCGCCGCCCACCAGGCGACGAGCGCGATCGCCAGGATGCCGATCGCCTCGACCAGCGCGTACATGGCGGCGTCGGCGCGGATCGAGACCAGGTACGCGTCGCGGTGGCCGGCGTTGATCATGTCGTACTCGCGGGCGGCGGCCTCCTCGCGACGGAAGATCTGCACGACCTTGATGCCGAGCAGGTGCTCCTGCACGAACGCGTTCATCGCCGCGAGCCGCACCCGGATCACGCGGAACGACGTGCGCATCGCGTTGCGCGCGTAGTTCACCAGGAGGACGAGCAGCGGCAGGGTCACGAACGTGACCAGCGTCAGCTCCCAGTCGATCGAGAACATGATGCAGGCGATCGCGATCATCTTGATCGCGTCGGCGAAGAGGGTGACGACGCCGGCCGCGAACATCTCGTTCAGGCTCTCGATGTCGTTGGTCATGCGCGTCATCAGCCGCCCGACCGGCATCCGATCGAAGAACGCCGCGCGCCGGCCGAGCACGTGGTCGTAGATCGCCAGCCGTAGATCGTGCATCGAGCGCTGCCCGAGCAGCTGGATCGCCCACTGCTCGACGTAGGCCGACACCGACTGCGCGGCGACGAGACCGAGGAACACGAGCGCGAGGACGCCCAGCCCGTCGCCGTCGCCCTTGGCGATGTGGTCGACGATGGCGATCTTGACGACGTACGGCTGGGCCAGGTCGAGCGCGATCGTGAGCGGGATGAGCAGCGCGGAGACGACGAGCAGGCGCCAGTGTGGCCAGACGAAGCGCGCGAGCCGCCTCATGAGGCGCACGTCGTACGCCTTGCCCAGGTTGCTCTCCCCCGCGGTCGCGCGACTCGCCACGGCCGGGGGGGCGGCGCGGCCCGCGCTCACGACGCCGCCTCCGCCGGCAACCCCGCGGCCTGGGCCGCGAGCTGCGTGCGATAGAGCTCGGCGTAGACGCCGCCGCGGGCCAGGAGCTGGGCGTGCGTGCCGGTCTCGGCCACCTTGCCCTCGTCGAGCACGACGATCTGGTGCGCGTTCTTCACCGCGGCGACGCGGTGGGAGATGAGGAGCGCGGTGCGCCCGGCCAGCACCTGCTGCAGGCGCTCGAGGATCACCTTCTCGGTCTCGGCGTCGACCGACGACAGCGAGTCGTCGAGGATGAGGAGCCGCGGATCGCTCGCGATCGCGCGGGCCAGGGCCACGCGCTGGCGCTGACCGCCCGAGAGCGTGATGCCGCGCTCGCCCACGACGGTCGCATAGTGATCGGGCATGGCGGCGAGGTCGCGCGTGAGCCCCGCGGCCTCGGCCGCCGCGGTGATGCGCGGATCGGGCGCGCCCTCGGTGAACGCCGGGATGCCGAGGTGCGGCGCGAGCGAGCCGGTGACGCGCTCGAGCTCCTCGGCGCGCGCCCGGGGGATGCTCGAGCCGGCGCCGTAGCCGAACGC
>DDTA01000031.1:0-13853 GCA_002344285.1 Myxococcales bacterium UBA2376 | reverse complement strand
GTGACGTCGCGCCCGTCGAGGAACACGGTCCCGGGCGGGATGTCGACCAGCCGGCAGATCGCCTCGACCAGCGTGCTCTTGCCCGAGCCGGTGCGTCCGACGATCGCGGTCGTCGTGCCCGCGGGCACCGTGAACGACACGCCGTCGAGGATCGTGCGCCCGCCGAGCGCCACCTTCAGATCGCGGACCTCGACGCCGCCGCGGAGCTCGGTGGCGTCGAGCCGGCCGCCGTCACCGTCGGTCACGGTGGGCCGCTCGGCGAACAGGGTCTCGAGCCGGTTCCACGACGCGCGCCCGCGCTGGAGGAGCGACAGCATCCAGCCGAGCGCGAGCGTCGGCCACACCAGGCGCGCCAGGTAGCCGCTCATCTCGACGAGCTGTCCGAGCGCGATGTCGCCGCGCATGACGGCGCGCCCGCCGACCCAGAGGACGACGATCGACGACAGCGCGCCGAGCGCCGCGAAGGCCGGCCCCAGCTGCCCGCGCACGCGGGTGAGCGCCATGTTCTTCTCGAGCAGCTTCTGCGACGAGACCCGGAACCGCTCCTTGCGCACCCCCTCGAGCCCGTACGACTTGATCGCCTGGATCGACGTCAGGTCCTCCTGGATCTCGTTGGACAGCGCGCCGAGCTGCGCCTGCACCGCCTGGCTGGTCTTGTAGACCCGCTTGCCGAAGATCCGGCCGAGGACGGCGATGGTCGGGTAGGGCAGGCACGCCCACAGGGTCAGCCACGGATCGACGCGCACCATCATCGCGATCACGGTGACGAACGCGACCAGCGTGTTGATGACGTTCAGGATGCCGGCGCCCCACATCGCGCGCACCGTCTGCACGTCGTTGGTGAGCCGCGACATCACGTCGCCGGTCGGATGCGCGCGGTACCACGGCAGGTCGAGCCGCAGGAGGTGGCGGAACAGATCGCCGCGCAGGTCGTACTCGGCCGCCCGCGCGGCGTTGAAGATCCAGACGCGCGACAGGATGCGCGTGATCGCGGTGCCGGCCGCGAACGCGACCATCAGCGCGGCGAGCCGGGGCACCTCGTCGGGGCGCCCACCTTGGAGCGCGTCGACGATGAGCCCGGTGGTCACCGGGATCCCGACGAACAGGACGTTGGTGAGGACGAGCATCGCGACGCCGCCGACGATGGCGCGCCGGTATCGCGTCAGGTACCCCCATGCGCCCGAGGTACTTGCGGCGAGGGGGGCGGACACTGCCCGAGGCTTACCCGCTCTCCAGCGCGGCTGCAAACCTGCGCGTCGCTCGTCTGCACAATCCGGAGCGCGAGCCAAGTGCTCGTTTCGTCACGGCCCCGCGTTGTTTCGCCTCGCCCTGGAGGGGTAGCATCGGCGACCGGGGCTCATGGCCGATCTTCTCCAGTTCCTCGCACTGCTCGATAGCGATCCCGATGACGCGAACGTGCTGGCGGCGCTGGCCGACACGGCCACGCGCGGCCTCGATCCGACCGGCGCGCAGGCGCTCGGCCACGCCAAGAAGTCGTTGCGCGAGCGAGGCCGGCACGACGTCGCCCTGCGGCTGCTCGACGTGGAGCTGGCGGCGACCAACGGCCCGCGCCGCGCCGATCTCCTGGTCGAGAAGGGCCAGCTGCTCGACGAGGAGCTGCTCGACGAGCCGGCGGCCGCGCGCTGCTACGAGGAGGCGCTGGGCGTCCGTCCCGATGACGAGGTCGCGGCCGAGGCGCTGCAGCAGATGGCGCTCAACCGCGCCAACGAGAACTGGAAGAAGTTCGCCGCCAAGTACGTCGACGAGGCCAAGGCCTCGACCGATCGCAAGCTGACCACGGGGCTCTACCTCACCGCCGCCGAGAACTGGGCGCGATACGCCCCGGGGAGTCCGGAGATCGAGCAGTACCTGCGCCGCTCGCTCGACGCCGATCCCCACAACCGCAAGGCGGCGCTGCACCTCGAGCGCTTGCTGCGCGGCGCCGCGCGCTGGCCCGAGCTGGCCGCGTTGCTCGAGACGCGGATCGACGCCGCCGCGACCAAGGAGGAGCGCGTCGCGGCGCTCCTCGGCATGGTCGAGGTGCTGCAGGTGCTCGGCGAGCGCGAGCGCGCGCTCGAGATCTGCAAGAAGGTGCTGGCGATGGATCCAGCGCAGCCGCGCGCGCTGCGGCTGCTCGGAGACGCGTTCGAGCAGCAGCAGAACTGGCAGGCGCTGGTGATGCTCTACTCGGGGGCGCTCAAGGCCAAGGGCGAGAGCGGCGAGATCGGGCTCGTCCTCCAGGTCGCGATGATCCTGTGGAAGCGGCTGGGCGATCTCGACGGCGCCGAGGAGTACTTCCGCCGCATCCGCAAGCACGACCCCGCGCACCCCGCGGCGCTCGACTTCTATCGCGCGTACCACCACGGGCGAGGCGAGGGCCAGAAGCTGGTCGCGATCCTGCGCCAGGCCGAGAAGGCGCTGCCGCCGGCGGGTACCAGCCCGGCCGCCGACGCGCGCGCCCGCGCGCTCGCGCTCGAGATCGCCGAGGTCTCCGAGGTGCAGCTGGCGACCCCCGACAAGGCGATCGACGCGTGGAAGCAGCTCCTGCGCAGCGATCCGACCTCGGGCGAGGCCAAGGAGGCGCTCAAGCGCCTCTACCGCAAGGCCGAGAAGTGGAACCCGCTCCTCGATCTGCTGAAGCACGAGATCGACGAGCTGCCCGACTCCGACGTGCGCGGTCGCGTCGATCGGCTCTACGATGTCGTCGCGATCTATCGCGACAACCTGCGCCAGGACCCGATGGTCCTGAACACGTACAACGCGATCCTCAAGCTCGACCCGGAGGACCGTCGCGCGGTCGACGAGCTCGCCGACAAGTACCGCGCGATGGGGCGCTGGCAGGACCTGATCGGCGTCCTCGGCCGGAAGGCGGAGATGGCGGGGGTGCCGGTCCCCGAGCGCGCCGCGATCCTGCGCGAGACCGCCGACCTGTGGATCGATCGCTTCGGCAACTACGCGCAGGCGATCCGGCCGCTCGAGCGCTTGCTCGAGCTGTCGCCGACCGACCTCGACGCGATCGCGCGGCTCAAGGACATCTACACGCGCCGGCGGCAGTGGCGGCAGCTCATCGGCCTCCTGGGCAAGGAAGCGGACGCGGCGCAGGGGGGCGAGCGCCTGCACAAGCTGTCGGAGATGGCGCGCCTCGCCGCCGAGCGCGTCGGCGACACGCGGCTCTCGATCGAGATCCACAACCGCGTCGTCGCCGAGCACGGTGACGGCGGCGACGAGGAGACCCTGGCCGCGCTCGCCAACCTGTACGAGCGCGAGAAGCGCTGGCTGGCGCTCGCCGAGATCCTCG
The DNA here is from genome assembly GCA_002344285.1 of Myxococcales bacterium UBA2376. Taxonomy (GTDB): domain Bacteria; phylum Myxococcota_A; class Polyangia; order Haliangiales; family Haliangiaceae; genus UBA2376. The sequence continues at coordinate 10,555 of DDTA01000031.1, read as the reverse complement.
GACGCCAGCGGCGGCGCGCGCAGACACCGCAGGAGGCGGTCTCGCTCCTCGAGAAGCAGGGCGCGCTCCTCGCCGATCGCGTCGGCGCGCCGGCGCAGGCCGCCGAGGCCTTCGCCGACATCCTCAAGCTCGATCCCGGGCACGCCAAGGCGTTGCGCACGCTGCGCGAGCTCTACGCCGCGGCCCAGGACTGGGACGGGCTCGAGCGGCTGTACGGCGGGCTCAACCAGTGGGACGAGCTGTCGGATGCCCTCGTCGCGCTGGGTGATCGCCAGGACGATCGCCAGGCGCGGCTCGCGCTCTTCCGGCGCGCCGCGGCGGTGGCCGAGAAGAAGGGCTCGGCCGAGCGCGTCGCGCGCACCTGGGAGCGCGTGCTCGCGGTCGAGGCCGGCGATCTCGCGGCGGCCACGGCGCTGGCCCCGGTCTACGAGAAGGCCGAGAAGTGGTCCAAGCTCTTGCCCGTGCTCGAGGTGATCCTCGCGCACGCGCAGACCCCGGCCGACAAGCTGGCGCGGATGTCCGAGATCCGGACGCTGTGCGAGACCCGGCTCGGCTCCAAGGCCCTGGCGCTCACCTGGACCGGGCGCGCGTTCGATCTCTCGCCCGACGACGCCGCGCTCCTCGGGGAGCTGCTCCGGCTCGCGCACATGCCCGAGCACTGGCGCGAGGTCGCGACGATCCTCGGCAAGCACGCCGATGATCCGGCGCGGCCGAGCGACACGCGGCTCCGGCTCCTGCGCGCGCTCGCCGACCTCCACGGCCAGAAGCTGGGCGACTACGACGCCGCGCGCGACGTGCACGGCAAGATCCTCGCGCTGACGCCCAAGGACGCCGACGCGGCGGTCGCGTACGAGGAGCTGTCGGAGCGCCTCTCCGACTGGCCCGCGCTCCTGACCTCGTTGCGTCGGCGGCTCGCCGACGCCCGGGGCGACGACCGGCGCGCGCTCCTCGCGCGCATCGCCGGGCTCGAGGAGCAGCGCCTCGCCGACCTCGACGCCGCGGCCGAGACGTGGCAGCACGTGCTCGCCGACGCCCCCGACGATCCCGGCGCGCTCGCGGCCCTGGCGCGCCTCCAGGACGCGCGCGGCGACTGGGCGGCGCTCGCGGCCGTCCTCACCCGGCAGCTGGCGGCGCCGGGGCAGGTCGACGATCGCCGCGGCCTGCTGATGCGGCTGGGCGCGCTCGAGGAGAAGAACCTCGATCGCCCCGAGCCCGCGCTCGAGCACTACCTCGCGGCCCTGCAGCTCTGCCGCGTGCCGGGCCCGGCCGCGACCGTCGACGCGGTCTCGCGCTTCCTCGATGGCGCGGTGGCCGAGACCGTCCGTCTCGAGCTGCGTCGCGACGCGGCGCGCGCCCTGCGCCCGCACCTCGAGCACGGCGGCGAGCCGGGGTTGCTCGCGCGTTGCCTCGAGCTCATCGCGGGCGGCGAGGCGCCGGGCAGCGTGCTCGCGCTCGAGCTCGACCGCCGGCTCGTCGGGTTGCACCACGGCCTCGGCCGCGCCGACAAGGCGTGGGACGCGGCCGCGCGCGTGGTCGCCGGCGATCCCGCCGACGTCGATGCTCGCGCCGCCCTCACCGGGCTCGCCCACGAGCTGGGCAAGACCCAGGAGCTCGCGACCCGGCTCGACAAGGCGCTCGCGGCGCGCAAGGCCGCGGGGGCGCCGCCGGCCGAGGTGCGCGCGCTCGCCGCCGAGCTCGCGCTGCTCCACGCCAACAACCTCGGTGACCGCACCGGCGCCGAGAAGGCGTGGATCCAGGTCCTCGACGCCGAGCCCGACGACGCCGAGGCGTTCGACGAGCTCGCCGCGCTGTATCGCAGCGCCTCGCGCTGGGACGATCTGCGGGCGTTGCTCGAGCGCCGCGTCGCGGCGACGGCCGACGACGCCGCGCGCAAGGCGGCGCTCCTCGAGCTGGCGCAGGTCGACGAGGAGATCCTCGGCGACCCGGGGCGCGCCGTCGGCGACTTTCGCCGCGTGCTCGAGGTCGACCCCTCCCACGTGCCGGCGTACAAGGCGCTCGAGCGGCTCTACGCCGACGGCAAGGCGTGGAAGGAGCTCGACGAGACTCTCGCGCGCGAGGTCTCGCACGTCGAGCCCAAGGAGCAGGTCGCGCTCATCTACCGGCGCGCCGAGCTCCACGCCTTGCAGCTCAACAACCCGGCCCAGGCGGTCGAGCTGCTCGAGGACGTGGTCACGATGCATCCCGGCCACGCCGACGGCCGCGAGCTCCTCGAGGAGCTCCTGTCGCAGCCGGCGCAGCGGCAGCGCGTCGCGCGTCTGCTCGAGCCGCTGTACGAGCGCGACAAGCTGTGGAAGGACCTCTGCGTCGTCCTGCGCGCGCAGCGCGAGGCGGCGGGTGAGCCGGCGGCGGCGGTCGAGCTGCTCGCGCGCATCGCGACGATCGAGGAAACCCACCTCGAGAACGGCCGCCAGGCGTTCGACACGTGGGTGACCGCGCTCACCGCCGATCCGTCCGACGACCGCCCGCGCGCGGCGATCCTTCGTCTCGCCGGCACCTACGAGCGCTGGGGCGACGCCGCGCAGGCGTTCGACAAGGCCGCCTCGTCGACGAACGACGTGTCGGTCGCCGTCCCGCTCCTGCGCCAGCTCGCGGAGATCGCCGATGTCTCGCTGGGCGACAACGCGCGCGCGGTCGCCGCGTACCAGCGCCTCTACAAGATCGATCCCGCCGATCCCGAGGTCGCCGGCCCCGCGCTCGCGGCGCTGGCGCGTCTCCACGATGAGGACGAGCGGTGGACCGACCTGCGCGACACGCTGCGTCGCCAGGCGGAGGCGACGCCGGCGCCCGACGCGCGCAAGGCGCTCTACGCCCGCGTCGCCGCGCTCGAGGAGACCCGGCTCGACGATCGCGCGCAGGCGATCGCGACCTGGCGCGAGGTGCTGTCGCAGGACCCCGACGATCCCGACGCGCTCGCGGCCCTGGAGCGGCTGTACGAGCTCGGCGCGCAGTGGACCGAGCTCGGCGAGATCGTCCGCCACCAGGTCGATCTGACGCCGGACGTCTCGGTCAAGACCGGCCAGCTCTTCCGCCTGGTCGCGCTCCACGAGCACAAGCGTCACTCGCCCGCCGACGCGGTGCTCGTGCTCCTCGAGATCCTCGATCTGGATCCCGACGACACCCGCGCGCTCGACGAGCTCGCGCGCTTCCATCGCGCGGCCGGTCGTCACGTCGAGCTCCACGAGGTGCTGGAGCGGCGCCTGGCGATCGCCGATGCGCTCGCGGAGCCCGACGCCGTCGCCCGCCGTCACGAGATCGCCGAGCTGCTCGCCGGGCCGCTCGCCCGCGAGCTCGACGCGATCGAGCGCTGGGCCGAGGTGCTCGAGCGCGATCCGTCGCACGAGGGCGCGCTCGCCGCCGTACGCCGCGCGGTGGAGGATCTCAACCTCGGCGCGCGCGCGGCCGCGATCCTCGAGCCGCTCTACGAGGCGACCGGGCAGGACCAGGCGCTGTGCGCGCTGCTCCTCACCGTCGCGGGGCGCGAGGTCGGTCCGGAGAAGGTGCGCCGGCTGGTGCGCGTCGCCCAGATCCGCGAGCAGCGCCTCGCCGACAAGGCCGGCGCGCTCGACGCGGTCGTCTCCGCGCTGCGCGCGGCGATCGCCGAGCCCGAGCTGCCCGACCTCCTCGCCGAGGTCGAGCGGCTGGCCGCCGATCTCGGCCGCGAGGGTGACCTCATCGACATCTACCGGGGCGTCGCCGACGACGTCATGGCGGCCGACCTCCAGCGCCGCCTGTACCTCGATATCGCCGATCTCGCGCTCGCGGTCCGCGACGACGCCTCCCTGGCGCGCACCTTCTACCAGAAGGTGCTCGATCAGCAGCCCGACGATCGGCGCGCGCTCGGTGCGCTGGAGGGGATCTATCGCCGCGGCGGCGACGTGAAGGCGCTCTACGACGTGCTCGGCCTGAAGGTCGAGCTGGTGAGCGACCCGATGGAGAAGCTGGCCGCGCTCTCCGAGGTCGGCGCGCTCGCCTCGGGGCCGATCGATCGCCCCGACGACGCGATCAACGCGTGGGAGCAGGTGCTCGAGCTCAACCCGAGCCGGACCGACGCGGTCGCCGCGCTCGATCAGCTCTATCGCCGCGAGCGCCGGTGGCACGAGGTCGTCGATCTCTACGAGCGGCGCATGGGCTTCGCCGTCAACATCGACGAGGCGGTGGCGCTGCGCATCAAGCTGGCCGAGGTCCAGGAGCACCAGCTCGAGGATCGCGCGACCGCCGTCGACAGCTACGCCGCCGCCCTCGGCGGCGATCCGTCGAACGCGGCGGCGCTGGCCGCGCTCGAGCGGCTGGTCGCCGATCCCGGCGTGCGCGCCGCGGCCGCCGAGGTGCTCGAGCCGCTCTACATCGCGCGCCAGGACTGGCCGCGGCTGGCGCGGCTCAACGAGGCGCAGCTCGAGGCCTCGAGCGAGCCGGGCGAGCGGCTGGGCTTGACCCTCCAGATCGCCCGCATCTACGAGGAGCAGCTCGAGGACCTCGAGGGCGCGTTCAAGTGGTACGCGCGCGTCTTCCGCGAGGATCCCACCGACGACAGCGTGCGCGATCAGCTGCAGCGCCTGGCCCAGATCGTCGACGACTGGCCCGGGCTGGCGCGGGTCTACCAGGGGCTCCTCGACGACGAGCCCGGCGACGCGCCACACCTGCGCGAGGTCGCCATCGCGGCGGCGACGATCTACGATCGCCGGCTCGACCTCTGGGAGGCCGGCGCCCGCGCGTACCGGCGCGTGCTCGCGTCCCCCGGCGACACCGCCGAGGACCTGCGCCTGTTCTCGCGCCTCGAGGAGCTCCTGTCGCGCCACGGACAGTGGATGGTGCTCGCCGACGTCTACGACGACGCGATCAACGTCGCCGACGATGACGCCCGCCGGCGCGACCTCTACGCGCGCAAGGCGGCGGTCGCCGAGGGTCGGCTCAACGATCTCGACGCCGCGATCCAGGCCTGGCGCTCGATGATCGAGCTGGCCGCCGGGACCGACGCGCGCGGCGACTACGAACGGGCCGCGGCGCAGCTCGATCGCCTGCTGCGCGGCGCCGGCCGGTGGTTCGACGTCGCCGAGCTGCTCCGCGATCGGCTGGAGCGCGCGGCGGACGAGCGTGAGGAGGTCGACGTCCGGCTCGGGCTCGCCACCGTGCTCGAGGCGGAGCTCAAGGACGTCACCGCCGCCATCGATCAGTACGAGGAGATCCTGGGGACCTCGTACGGCGAGTCGGCGCTGCCGAACCTCGAGCGTCTCATCACCGCGATCGAGCACCGCGAGCGCATCGCGGGGCTGCTCGAGCCGGTCTACCGGGCGCGCGACTGGTGGCAGAAGCTGGTCGTCATCCTCGACGCCAAGCTCGCGTACGTCGACGATCCGGCGGACAAGGTCGCGCTCTACCTCGAGATCGCGGGGCTCCACGACACGCGCGGCGGCGATCCGCACCTGTCGTTCGAGGCGCTCTCGAAGGCGTGGCAGCTCGAGCCGGCGCGCAAGGACGTGTTCGATCGCCTGTGCGCCCAAGGGGCGAGGCTCGGCGAGTGGGACGCGCTCGTGCAGGTGCTCGAGGCGGGCGCCGGATCGACGCTCGATCCCGAAGCCGGCGCGCTCGCGCTGGCGCGCGTCGCCGAGATCCACGAGACCCAGCGCGGCGATCACGACAGCGCGATCGCCGCGTGGCGGCAGGTCCTCCAGGTGAGCGACGACGATCCGGTCGCGCTGTCCTCGCTCGACCGGCTCTACGCCGTCGAGGGGCGCGCGGCCGACCTGGTCGGCATCGTCGAGCGTCGCGCCGAGCTGGCCGAGGACGCCGGCGTGCGCCTCGTGCTCCTTCACCGCATCGCCTCGCTCTACGAGGAGGTGCTGGAGAAGCCGCGCGAGGCGGTGGTGGCGTACAAGAACGTGCTCAACGTCGACGACAGCGACGAGGCGTCGCTCGACGCGCTCGAGCGGCTGTACCGCCAGCTGGCGGAGCCGCGCGACCTCGCCCAGATCCTCGAGCGCAAGCTCGAGCTGGCGCGCGACCCGGCGGTGGCGCGCCAGCTGCGCCTCGATCTCGCGGCCGTGCACGAGCAGGAGCTCGGCGACGCCTACGAGGCGCAGAACCAGCTCCAGGCCGTGCTGGCGGCGGACCAGGGCGATCAGGTCGCGCTCGCCGAGCTCGACCGGTTGTACCAGACGACGCGGATGTGGCCCGAGCTGCTCGAGGTGCTCGACCGGCGCGCGGTGACCTCGTCGGACCCGGCGGCGCGCGCCGAGCTCGCGTTCCGCGCCGCGGCCTTGACCGAGAAGGAGCTGGTCGAGCCGGAGGCCGCGATCCCGCGCTACGGCGCGGTGCTGACGATGGCGCCCGGGCATGCCGGCGCGCGCGCGGCGCTGGAGCAGCTCCTCCGGCGCGACGAGCACGTCGAGCCGGTCGCCGCGATCCTCGACCGGCACCTGCGGAGCACGGGCGATCACGACGCGCTGGTCGCGGTCACCGAGCGACGCCTCGAGCTGCCCGGCGACCCGGACTCGCGGCGCGAGCTGTGGACCGCGCTCGCCGACATCCACGAGACGCTGCGCGGCGACCTCAAGGCCGCGTCGGCGACGTGGGCGAGGGCGCTCGCCGAGGATCCGGCGGACGTCGAGCTCTTCGCGCCGCTCGAGCGGCTGGCGCAGGCGCGCGGCGCCTGGGCCGAGCTCGCCGGCATGCTGGAGAAGCGGCTCGACGCCGGCGCCGGCGGAGCCATCGACGGCGAGCTCGAGCACACCTACGCGATGCGGCTCGGCCGCATCTACGAGGACGCGCTCGGCGACTTCGAACGCGCGGCCATCGCCTACCGGCGCGGCACCGACACCCACGTCGACGAGCGTGGCTCCCTGGCGGCGCTCGACCGCGTGCTGTGGCGCCTGGGGCGCTGGGGCGAGCTGGCCGACGTGCTGGCGCGCGAGGCCGACGCGGCATCGATTGTTGAATCCGGCGACGCGTCGGCGGCGGATCTCATGTTCCGCCTGGGCGACGTGCGCGAGAGCCAGCTCCACGATCTCGCGGGCGCGGTCGACGCGTATCGCGCGGTCGTCGATCGCCAGAGCCGCCACGGCGCGGCGCGCGCGTCCCTCGAGCGGCTGCTCACGACCGCCGAGGCCGAACGCTCGACGATCATCGACACGCTCGAGCCGCTGTACGAGACCGAGGGCGACTGGTCCCGCCTCGCCGATCTGCTCGCCGCCAAGCTGTCGGTCATCGCCGATCACCACGAACGCGCGGCGATCTACCAGCGCATCGCCGGCCTGGCCGAGTCCCGGCTCGGCGACGGCGTCCGTGCGCTCGACGCGGTCGGCGGGTGGCTCGCCGAGGATCCGACGTCGGGCGAGGCGCTCGGCGAGCTCGACCGCCTGGCCGCCACGCAGGGCCGCTGGATCGAGGTCGCGGCGCGGGTGCAGGGCGTCGCCCAGCACGCCGACGAGGTCGCGTTGCCGCTGTGGATCTACCTCGGCACCGTGCAGCTCGACCGCCTGGGCGACGCCGCCGGCGCCGCCGCGAGCTTCGCCGCCGCGCTCGCGATCGACGACGAGCATGCGCCGGCGCTCGAGGCGCTCGAGCGCATCCACCGCTCGCGCGGCGACGTGCCGGCGCTCGCCCAGATCCTGGCGCGGCGCGCGGACCTCGCGTTCGATCCGCCGCGCAAGCAGGCGCTCTGGGCCGAGGTCGCGGATCTGCGCGAGCGCCTGGGCGACACCGAGGGCGCCGTCGTCGCGTGGGAGCACGTGATCGACATCGCCGACGACGACCGCATGCCGCTCGGCCGCCTGGCCGCGATCTACGAGCGCCAGGGCGACAAGCGCAACCTGGTGACCACCCTCGGCCGCGCCGCCCGCATCGCCGGCGACGCCGCGGAGGAGAAGTCGCTGCGCATGCGCATCGCGGTGCTCGAGAGCGAGCTCGGCGACGCGCAGGCCGCGGCCAGCGCATGGCAGGGCGTGCTCGATCTCGATCCGACCGACCAGACCGCGCTCGCCGCGCTCGAGGACGTGCACGCGAAGGCCGGCGACTGGATGGCGGTCCAGGACGTCCTCACCCGCAAGCTCGAGCTGGCGCGCTCGTCGTCGGAGAAGACCCAGGTGCTGGCGCGGATGGCGCGGATCGCCGAGCGCGAGCGCGGCGCCGTCGACGACGCGGTGGGGCACTGGTACGCGGTGCTCGAGCTGGACAACGCCCAGCTCGGCGCCTACGGCGAGCTCGAGCGGCTCCTGGCCAAGGCCGAGCGCTGGCACGATCTCGTCGAGCTGCTCGAGCGGCGCGCCGATCTGCACGGCACGCTCGGGGACGGTGAGGCCGAGCTCGGCGCGCTCGCGCGGGCGGCCGACATCTGGGAGGGTCCGCTCGACGATCCCGACGCGGCCGGCGAGATCCTCGAGAAGATCCTGCGGCGAGAGCCGGGCTCGGTCGCGGCGCTCACCCGCCTCGCCAAGATCCACGAGCGCGCCGGCGACTGGGACAGGTGCTCGGACGTGCTGCAGCGCGCGCTCCAGCTCGGGCCGCGCGGCCAGGACGCCGCGGACCTGTTCTTCCGGCTCGGCGAGGTGGCAGACCGGGCCCAGCACGATCGCGACACCGCGACCGCGCACTACAAGCAGGCGCTCGTCCACGATCCGTCCCACGTCGCCTCGGTCGCCGCGCTCGAGAAGCTGGCGCGTGACGCCGGCGACTGGCAGACCGTCGGCGACATGCTCGGCCGCCGCATCGCCGCGGTCGAGGCGGGAGCGGAGGGTGATCTCCTCGCGCTCGCCCTCGAGCTCGCGGACGTGAAGCGCAAGACCGGCGATCCGGCGGCGGCCTTGCCGGTGCTCGAGCGCGCCGCGGCAGCCGCGCCCACCGACGTGCGCGTGCTGGCGCCGCTCGCCGACCTCTACTTCGCCGCCGGCAGCTACGACCGCGCCGGTCCGATCTACGCCAGCCTCGCCGACGAAGCACGGACCGCGCGGCGCATGAAGGACGTCGCGCGCTACCGCCAGCGACAGGGCGGCATCCTCGAGGCGCGCGGCGACGCGGCGGGCGCGCTCGCCGCGTACGAGGAGGCGTTCCGGGTGAACCCCACCGACGTGCCGACGATGGCGGGGCTCGGGCGGCTCTACATGTCGGCGCGCGACTGGGAGAAGGCGCGGCGCGTGTATCGCTCGCTGGTGCTCCAGAACCTCGGGGCCGACGCCGGGGTGACCAAGCCGGACGTGTACCTGGCGCTCGGCAACATCCACGTCGAGCTCGGCGAGCGCCCGCAGGCGAAGGGGATGTACCAGCGCGGCCTGGAGATCGAGCCGCATCATCCGGGGTTGAAGGACGCGATTTCCCGCCTCTGAACCCGTGCCCGTGCCCGTGCCCGTGCCCGTGCCCGTGCCCGATCCGGGGCCCTGCGGCTCCCAGATCGGGCACGGGCACGGGCACGGGCACGGGCACGGGTCGGAAAGAGAGGTACGCTAGGGGCGTGCGTGGGCTCAGCGTGCTGCTCGTCGGGCTGATCGCGTGCGGTGATCGCGCGGTGCCGCCTGCGCCCAGCGGCGCGGCCCCCGGCAGCGCGGTCACGGTCGCGAGCGGCACGCCGGCGGCGAAGCCGGCGGATCCTGCGCCCACGCACGAGGGTCACGATCACGGCGCGCCGCTGGTGGGGACGTGCGCGGCGGCCGACGGCCCCGAGGTCGCCGCGGCCGAGACCGACGAGCGTCGGGTGGAGCTCTTGCTCGACGAGGCCGGCAAGAAGCTGGACGTGCAGGCCTGGGCGGATGCCTTCACCTGCGCCGACATGGCCGCCGATCTCGCGCCGCGGTCGATCGAGGCGCATCACCTGCGCGCGGCCTCGCTCGCCGGGGCCGGCCACGACGACAAGGCGGGCATCGCGTACGGCATCGCGCTGGCGCTCGATCCGGAAGACCCCGAGACGCTGCGCGCCGTGGCCGACTTCTATATCAACGTATCGAAGTCGCGCTCGCGCGACACGACGTCGCTCGGGCTCGAGCTTGCCCGCCGCGGGTTCGCGCGCGCCACGGCGCGGCGCCGCGGCCACGGCGAGCTGCGCGCCCGGCTCGCGTTGCTCGAGGCGCAGGCGTGGAACGACCTCGACCGCGCGGACGAGGCGATCGATCGCGCCGCCGACGCGCTGCGCATCCAGCCCGATCTCATCGACGCGGTGCACGAGAAGGGCGTCGCGCTGTTCAACCTCGGGCGCTTCGCCGACGCGCGCACGCAGTTCGAGAAGGTGCTCACCGCGCTGCCCGACGACGCGTACGCNNNNCCCGACGAGTTCCCGGCGCCGGTGGTGATCAGCGAGGCCGAGATGCGCGGCGAGATCGAGCGCGTGCTCGCGGCCCTGCCGCCGGAGCGGGCGACGCGTGTGCGTGAGGTCGTCATCCTGATCGCGGATCTGCCGGATCCCGCCGACCTGCGCGCCGTCTCGCCGCCGTTTCCGCCCACGATCCTCGGCCTCTTCCGCGGGCTGCCCCTGGGCGCGGTCGCCGCCCCCGGCGAGGAGGTTCCGCCGCGCGCGATCCTCCTCTATCGGCTGAACCTGGCCCGCGCCGTGCGC
>DDTA01000330.1:9760-27381 GCA_002344285.1 Myxococcales bacterium UBA2376 | reverse complement strand
CTGCACGAGCGCGCGCGCGTTGCCCGGGTTGCTCTCGAGGTGGAGCGTGCGCGAGGCGTGGGCGTAGAGCACGCGATCGCGAGCGACGTCGTCGAAGGACGGCAGGCGTACGACCGAGGTCGCGCGATCCGCGGGGCGGCGGCGCCCGAGCTGGACGAGCGGCGCGAGCGTCGATCGGTCGGCTCCCGCGGAGACGCGGGACCCGACCTGAGTCTGACAGATCGCCTCGCTGTCGCGAGGCGGGGGGGCGTAGGGATCGGGCGGCGGGGTGACCGGGCCGGGTGTGTCGACCCGGGTCGAGTCGATCTCGGTGAAGCCGTCGCGCAGCGCGCCCGCGCGCGTGACGAAGCCGGTGCCGCGCACGTCGCGGATGGCGTCGACCGGCGTGCCGGCGGCGAGCCGGTGCGCGATCTCGACGATCGCGCGCTCGCCGTTGCCGTAGACGAGCAGGTCGGCCTGGCTGTCGACGAGGATCGAGCGCCGGACCTTCTCCGACCAGTAGTCGTAGTGGGCGATGCGGCGGAGCGACCCCTCGATGCCGCCGAGGACGAGCGGCACGTCGGGGGCGACCTCGCGGCAGCGCTGGGCGTAGACGATCGCGGCGCGGTCGGGGCGCAGGCCGCCGGCGCCGCCGGGCGAGTAGGCGTCGTCGGAGCGCGGCCGGCGATCGCTCGTGTAGCGATTCACCATCGAGTCCATGTTGCCGCCGGTCACGCCCCAGAAGAGTGCGGGCGCGCCGAGGGCGGCGAAGGCGTCGGCGGAGCGCCAGTCGGGCTGCGCGATGATGCCGACGCGGAAGCCCTGGGCCTCGAGCAGGCGGCCGACGATCGCCATGCCGAAGCTCGGGTGATCGACGTAGGCGTCGCCGGTCACGATGATGATGTCGCAGACGTCCCAGCCGAGGTCGTCCATCTCGGCGCGTGTGGTCGGCAGGAACGGCGCGGGGCCGAGCCGGTGCGCCCAGAATCGGCGATAGCCGAAGAGCGGCCTGGCGGGCTCGGTGACGAGGGCGGCGACCATGACGATCGGCGCAATCTAGCAGGTCGGCGGAGGTGGACCGGGGCGTAAAGAGACTTTGCAGGCGTCAAGGACCTTGGCTCCGCCGCCGGTGTCAGCCACCGGTAAGGGTGCGAGATAGCAGGTGATCGGTCGGGCGGTGGCGTGGCGCGGGCGTTGCTGAAGAGAGGGCTCGGCGCGCGCGACGAGCGGGCGTCGAGGAGGCACCGATGCTGCGCCTGGCCGCCGTGGCCGCAGCGATGGCCCTGGGCTGGGCCACGCTCGAGCTGCGTTCGATGATCGACAGGAACGAGGAGAGCGTGCACGCGATGGCCTCCTTCGACTCGCCGCTGCGCGGCTCGCTCAGGATGGACGCGCGATCGCACGCGCCGCTGGTGCAAGGTCACGGTCCGCGAGCGCGAGCGCTGGCGAGCGCGAGTCGAACGGCGGACTGCGACTGCCCGCGCGCCGACACCGCTGGCGGCGTCGCGCGCACGGCACGCGCGGTCGAGGCCGCGCTCGTGAAGCACGGGCTCATGGAGCACGGCAAGGCGTGGCTCGGCCCGCTGAGCGGCGTGGGCGGCGGGCGCGACACGCTCCTGTTCGTGCCCGACGGCACCGATCTCACCCGGCCCGTCGAGCTCGTGGTCTACATGGAGGGCCACGGCTCCTTCGCGGACGCGGCGATGGATCACCGGCACGCGAGCTCGATCGCGCGCCTCCTGCGGCGCGGCGACAACGTCGTCTACGTCGCGCCCGACGCGCCGTCGAGCGCACACGGCCAGCGCACCGCGAGGACGCCGTACTGGCGCGAGGGCTGCGCCGCGCGCCCGTGCGCGGGCGGGCATGCGGCGCCCGGCGACTTCCTCGTCTTCCTGGCGCAGGTGAAGGCCAAGCTCGCCGAGATGATGTGCAGCGACACCGAGGTGAGCGTGCGCTTGCACCTCGTCGGCTTCTCCAACGGCGGCAAGGGCGTGTGGAACGCGATGCAGCAGCTCGAAGGCACGGACGAGATCGTGCGCGAGGTCGTGTTCGCCGACGGCAACTATGGCGACGCGTGGCTCGCGGACACGTGGAGGGCGCTCGAGGCGCACGGCGCGGCGCTCACGATCCTGGTGATGGACGGGTCGTTCACCGGCGACGACCGCGGCGCCGGCAACCGGCGGCGCGCGGCGGCGTTCTGGCGAGGCGCCGCGCCCGATGCGGCGGCGCCCGCGGCCGGGCGCGAGGTGAGCGCGCCCCGCCTGCGCCTCGTGCCGCTGCGGGCGTCGCACCATGGCGTCGGCGACGCCGCGGTCGACTACCTGGCCGCGCCAGCAGAACGCGATGTGCTGGCCGGGTCCTGAGGTGCGTCGGGGCGCGGTCCGGGCGGCCGGCGCGCTACATTGGACGGCGGGCATGGCCGTCCTGATCCTCCTGCGCGACGAGGTCCCGCTGGTGCGCTTCCCGCTCGGCGAGGTGGCGACGCTCGGGCGCGCATCGGAGTGCGAGGTGCAGCTCCTCGACACCGAGCTGTCGCGGCGGCATGCGCAGGTGCGGCGCACCGAGCGCGGCTGGGAGCTCGAGGATCTGGGCAGCCGCAACGGCACGCGCGTCGACGGCGTGCGCGTCGAGGGCAGGGTGGCGCTCGCGCCCGGCGCGGTGATCGCGCTCGGCGTACACACGCTCGTGTTCGATCCGCCGGTCGACGTCGTCGGCGACGCCGACGGTGATCACCGGCTGCTGCTGCTGCAGGACGAGGCGTCCGCGCGCGGGGCTCGCGCGTTGCCTGCGGGCGCGGCGCTGTCACCGGCGGAGCTGGCGCGGCTCCATGCGCTCGGGCTGTCGCTCGTGGCCACGGCCGATCGCGGCGGGCTGCGCGAGGTGCTCGCGCGGGTCGCGGTCGAGCTCGGCGCCGAGCGCGCGTGCCTCGTGGCCGCCGCGCCGGACGCGCGTCGCTTCCGTCCGCTGTGCGTGCACGGCGCGGCGACCGTGACCACGTCGACGACGCTGATCGCGCGCGCGCTCGCCGAGGGCACGCCGCTCGCCGTCGACGACGCGCAGGGCCACGTGTCGTTCGCGGGCGCCGCGTCCGTGCTCACCCACGATCTGCGCGCCGTGCTGATCGCGCCGCTCGTGCACGAGGGCGCCGCGCAGGGCGTCGTCCAGCTCGATCACCGCCGCCGCGGCGCGTTCGACGACACGGCGCTGGCGCGTGTCGCCGCCCTGGCCCCGGCGATCGCGCTCTGCGTGGCGCGCGCGGTGCGCCCACTCGCGCCGCCGGCGCCGCTGCCGGCGACGCCGATCGTCGGCGGCGATCCGCGGCTGCGCGCCGCGCTCGACGCGGTCGCGCGCGCGGCCGCCTCCGGCACGCAGGTGCTCGTGCTCGGCGAGAGCGGCACCGGCAAGGAGCTGGTCGCGCGCGCGTACCACGCGGCGAGCGCGCACGCGTCGGGGCCGTGGGTCGCGGTCAACTGCGCGGCGTTCAGCGAGACGCTCCTCGACAGCGAGCTCTTCGGCCACGAGCAGGGCGCGTTCACCGGCGCCACGCGCCGGCGTCGCGGCTGCTTCGAGCAGGCCGACGGCGGCACCCTGTTCCTCGACGAGGTCGGCGAGCTCGGCGCGGCGACCCAGGCCAAGCTCCTGCGCGTCCTCGCCGACCGTCGCTTCTACCGGCTCGGGGGCGAGCAGCCGATCGACGTCGACGTGCGCGTCGTGGCCGCGACCCACCGCGATCTGCGCGAGCGCGTCGCCGCCGGCGCCTTCCGCGACGATCTCTACTGGCGCCTCGCGGTCATCCCCGTCCTCGTCCCGCCGCTGCGCGAGCGCGGCGCCGACCGCGCCGAGCTCACCGCGCACTTCTTCGCGCGGCTCGGCGCCGAGCTCGGCCGCCGCCCGCCGACGCTCTCGCCGGAGGCGCAGGCGCTGTGGGATCGCCACCCGTGGCCGGGCAACGTGCGCGAGCTCAAGAACGCGGTCGAGCGCCTGCTCGTGCTGTTCGACGGCGGCGTGGTCGAGGTCGACGACCTGCCGCCCGAGCTGCGGGCGCACGCCGGACGGCCCGCGCCGGGCACGCTCGGCGACGCGGTCGCCGCGCTCGAACGCGAGCGCATCGCCGCGGCGATGCAGGCGAGCGGCGGCAACAAGGCGGCGGCGGCGCGCGCGCTCGGCATCTCGCGTCCGACGCTCGACAAGAAGCTGAAGGAGCTCCTCTCGTGAACGCCGCGACGCGCGCCAATCACGTCCGCTGTCCGTCGTGCGGCGCGTCGATCGCGCTCGCCGCCGGCGACACGCGGCTCGCGTGTACGTCGTGCGGCCTGGCGGCGCCGGTGTCGCGCGTCGGCACGGCGCCGGGCGCGGCGCTGGTGGAGCTCGAGCGCGACCTCGTCGGCGCGACGCTCGGCGGCCACGAGGTCGTCGAGCGGATCGGCGCCGGCGGCATGGGCACCGTCTACCGGGCGCGTGGGCCGTCGGGCGACGTCGCCGTGAAGGTGCTGCGCCCCGGGCTCGGCGTCGATCGCGCCGCCGTGCTGGCCCGCTTCGCCCGCGAGGCGGCCGCGCTTCGCCGCCTCGATCACCCGCGCGTCGTCCGCTTCCTCGACCATGGCCAGGACGGCGACACCGCGTTCATCGTCACCGAGCTGGTGCCCGGGCGCGACCTCGCGGCGCGTCTCGCGTTCGGTCCGATGCCGTTCGCCGAGGTCGTGTCGATCTTCGAGCAGGTGTGTGACGGGGTCGCCGCGGCGCACGCGGCCGGCATCGTCCACCGCGATCTCAAGCCGGCCAACATCCTCGTCGGTGACGGTGGCGTGAAGGTCGCCGACTTCGGGCTCGCCCAGCTCGGCCCCGACGCCGCGGTCACGACGCTCACGCGGACCGACGTGGCGATGGGGACGTTCCACTACCTCGCGCCCGAGCAGCGCAAGGACGCGCGCGCCGTCGATCACCGCGCCGACATCTGGGCGCTCGGCGTCATCCTCTACGAGATGCTCACCGGCGAGCTGCCGCTCGGCAGCTTCGCACCGCCCGGCGATCGCCGCGCCGCCGCGATCGTGCGCCGCGCGCTCGCGCCGGATCCGGCCGCGCGCTTCCCCTCGGTCGGCGAGCTGGGCGCGGCGGTGCGCGCGCTCTCGTCGGGCGCGCCGCGTCGGCGCCTCGTCGTCGCGGCGCTCGCGACCGTCGGCCTGCTGGGCGGGGCGTCCGCG
The DNA here is from genome assembly GCA_002344285.1 of Myxococcales bacterium UBA2376. Lineage (GTDB taxonomy): Bacteria > Myxococcota_A > Polyangia > Haliangiales > Haliangiaceae > UBA2376. The sequence continues at coordinate 22,201 of DDTA01000330.1, read as the reverse complement.
GCGGCGGCGATCGCGACCTCGTCGTCGTCGTCATCACGCTCGCCGTCGGCGTGGGAGAAGCGCGCGTCGCCGGCTCCCAGCGCGGCCGCCTCGCCGGCGGCGTCGCAGGGCGCCGACGCCGGTGTGGATGCCACCGCGCTCGCGCTCACCGACGCGGGCGTCACCGTGCCCGATGCGGCCGTGGTCGCCGCCGCGCGTCCCTCCGACGAGCGCGCGATCGAGGAGAAGTCGCGACCGCCGACGACCAGCCGCCCGACGCCCAGCAAGCGTCCAGCGTCCCGGCCCGCGAAGGCGCCGGCGAAGCCGTCCGCGAAGCCGATGCCGAAGGACGAGAAGTCGATCGAGCCCGTCGGCGACGCGGGGAACGCCGTTCCCGAGCCGAAGCTCTCGCCCGCCGAGCGGAAGAAGCTGAAGGGGAAGCGCTCCCCTTGACGCGAGTCGCGGTTCGCCCGGATTCCGCAGTGATTCCTGGCGCCTGTGACCCAGGAACCTGTCCCTGGGGAAGCGCAGCCCCTGGTCGCGGTACGCCAGGATTCTGGAGTGATTCCTGGCGCCTGTGACCCAGGAACCTGTCCCCTTGACGGGGCGGGGTTGTGGGGTGTAGATATTTTGCGAGTGAACGTTCAGTCGCAAAATCGGAGGGGACGGCCGGTGACCCCAGGGCGCAAGGAGCAGATCCTGGACGCCGCGCTCACGCTGTTCGCGGAGCGGGGCTTTCATGGCGCGTCGATCCCCGAGCTCGCGGCGACGGCCGGGATCGCGCCGGCGTCGCTCTACCGCCACGTCGAGAGCAAGGAGCAGCTCGTCAACGAGGTGTACCGGCGCGCCAAGGCGCTGCTCGCGAGCGCGCTCTTCTCCGCCGTGCCCGTCGATGCGAGCACGCCGCTGCGCGAGCAGTTCCATCATCTGTGGTGGGCGCTCGTCGGCTTCGCGCGCCGCGAGCCGCGCGCGTTCGCGTTCCTCGAGCTGCACCACCACGGCGACTACCTCGACGCCGAGTCGCGGGCCGTCGAGCTCCGCGTCCTGGCGCCGATCGCGCAGGTCGTCGAGCGCGGCCGCGCCGCCGGCGTGCTCAAGGCGCAGCCGGCCCCCGCGCTGATCGTGACCGTGTGGGGCGCCTTCGTCGGCATGGTGCGCGCCGCGCGCGCCGGCTACTTCACCCTCGACGACGACATGTGTCGCGCCGTCGAGCACACCACCTGGGACGCCATCCGAGGGAGCTCACCGTGATCGAGACCACCACCACCACCGCACGCCCCGTCACCACCTCGTCCGTGTCCGGTCCCCGGACGCTCGACGATCTCGCCGCGCTCGACGTCACCGCCCTCGAGGCGGTGTACCGGCGCGGCACCGTGCCGTCGTCGCTCCACGCGCTCGACGGCAACCCGGTCTGCCGCATGCTCGCCATCCGCGGGCTCGATCAGGGCGGCCGCGCCGGCTTCGTGCGCAACCTGGCGCGCGCCGCGTGGTTCCCGTGGGCCGGCAAGAGCTTCGCGGCCCAGGCCGACGGTGCCGGCAACGGCATCAACCGCGTCCGCCTCCTCGGCGGCAAGCGCTGGTTCCCCTTCACGACCAAGCTCGAGCCGTCGGCGATCGACGGCGCGCCGTGCATCTTCCTCGACTACCGGCACGTCGTGAACCCGCGGCCGATCCGGATGATCCGCGACGAGCTCCGCGAGGTCCATCCCGGCCTCTTCCTCGGCCCCGCCATGCTGGACACCGGCAAGGGGGCGCCGCGCCTCGTGCTCTGGTTCGCCTGCGACCTCGGGAACTGATAGCGTCGGCGGGTGACCAAGCACGAGAAGTCACCCGGCGGCAGCGACATCCTGCGGCACGAGGCGGTCGCCGGCGACGGCGAGATCGCCCACGCCGACGACGAGCGCATCACGGCGCACCTGACCCGGGCGATCGCCGCGCCGACGTCGGTGTTCCACGAGCTCATCTCGGATCGTATCCACGTCGACGTACACGTCATCCCGGCGGCGGACGATCGCCCGTTCATCACGCTCGCCAGCGCGGGCATGAGCGCGCGGCCGATGACGATGCCCGCCCAGATGAAGGACGCCGCCGAGTGGAGCCTCGCCGAGCTGTGTGTCTTCCTGCCGCCCGACTGGCCGCTCGATCAGGAAGCGATGAAGGACGAGCGCAACTACTGGCCGATCCGCCTGCTCAAGACCCTCGCCCGGCTGCCCCACGAGTACGGCACGTGGCTCGGCTGGGGGCACTCGATCCCCAACGGCGACCCGGCGCAGCCGTACGCGCCCGACACCAGGCTCTCGGGCGCCATCATCATCCCGCCGTTCGGGCACGGCGAGGACCTCTTCATCGCCGAGGGGAAGCCGACCTTGCGCTTCTTCCAGATCCTGCCGGTGACCGACGCCGAGATGAAGTACAAGCTGAAGCACGGCGCTGACGAGCTGCTCGAGAAGCTCGAGCAGAAGCTGCCCGACATCTACGGGCCGATCGATCGCGCGCGCAAGAGCGCGGTCTGACTCCGGCGCCGCTACTCGCGGACGAAGCAGCTCCAGCCCGGCACGGTGTCGCGGTACTCGCGCAGGCTCTTGCCGAGGTCGATCACGCCGACGATCTCGGTGCGGCAGCCGGCCTCGACGTTGATCGCCAGGGTCGACAGCGTGTCGAACATGATGCGGAAGCCGAGCTGCGCGCTGGCGGCGTCGAGGGCCATGCCGCCCTGCTTCTGGGCGCCGCCTCGCACCAGCGACCCGAGCACGTGCTCGGGCCGGAGCTGGCCGATGCGATCGCGCACGGCCACGGCGAAGCGGCCGACCTCGGCCGCGGCGACGATCTCGATCGGTCCGAGGCCCGCGCGGTTGTGGCGCTCGATCGCGTTGATCGCCATCTCGTCGATCGCCGACAGGAACAGGTCGGCGATGAGCTGCGGGCAGCCCAGGCGCTGGGCGCGCGCGCCGATCTCGCGGAGGACGCGCACCTTGGCCACCGAGTCCGCGACGTCGTAGGTGTCGAACAGGCCTCCGTGCCGCACGTAGCGATCGAGGCCGAAGAGATCGGCGCCCGAGAGCTTGCCGAGCATCGTGAGCAGGGAGTCTTCGAGCCGATCGTCGACCGGCACGAGGTACCGCAGGGCCCGGCTCGCGATCAGCTCGAGCGCCGCGCGGCGGCCCGTGCCGCTGCAGAGCACCAGCACCGGACCGGGCGCGTCCGCCGCCTGATCGACCTTGCCGTGGCTGACGATCGTGACCGCGCCCTTGCCCTCGATGCGCGGGATGTCGGCCACGGCGAGGACCGCGTCGACGCGCTCGCCGACCGCGACGTCGTCGACGATCACCCGCGCCGAAGGAGGCTTGACCGTGGTCATGTCAGCCGCGTCCGCACCAGGAAGTCGAGGTAGCCATCGAGCTCGTCGAAGCGCATCTCGCGCTTGCACGAGCTACACCACCGGGTCGGAGCCCGCAGGGACACCTCGTCGCGGTGGATCAGCATCTCGGTGCTGGTATCGCACGTGTCGCAGGCGTAGGGGGCCAGACACGACAGGACCTCGGCCCGGGCGAAGAAATTTGCGACGTAGTTGGCCTGCATCCCCACGCAGTAGGGGACGGCCTCGATGACCACGCGGCGGCTGGCCGTGATGCGCGCCATCATGAGGATCCAGCGGTGCGCGCCGATCGAGTTGATGCGGTGGACACCCGACAGGTCGAAGGCGAGCTCGCCGTCGAGATCGGCGACGAGCGCCTCCAGGTCCGCGGTCTCGTCGATGAGCCCCGAGAGCATCACGGTCGTCCGGCCGTCAGGACGCCTCTCGACCCGGCGCGCGAGCATGTACGGGAAAACTATCGCCCGGCGGCCTTCTCGACCGAGATGGCCGGGGGGCTAGGGTCGGGGTAGGGGCCGGGTAGCGCCTTGCGATCGCCCCAGCGCCCGACGCCGGGCAACGAGCGGTAGAGGAGCCAGTGGTAGAGGAAGCGCGGCATGAACCGGCGCAGGTAGCCGAAGACCCAGGCGTCGATCGTGACCGGCACGCGGAGCGGCGGGTGCCGGCGGTGGATCGTGCGGACGATGCGGCGCGCGATCGACTCCGGCGTGGCGTGGGCGCGGCGCATGAGGCGCGCGATGAACGGGGTCATGTGCTCGTAGTGCGCGTGGTACGCCTCGCCCAGGTCGGCGTTCGAGCGCTCGCTCGCGGCCGTGAGGCGCGTGTGCTCGAACGACTCCGAGTGCACGAAGCCGGGCTGGATGAGGCTGACGTGGATGCCCCACGGCCGGACCTCGTAGTAGAGCGCCTCGGTCGCGCCCTCGAGCGCGAACTTGGACGCGCTGTAGATCGCCATCGTGGGCATCGCCATCATGCCGCCGACCGACGACAGGTTGATGATGCGGCCGCGGCGGCGCGCGCGCATGCCGGGGAGCACGAGGCGCGAGAGCTCGACCGGGCCGACGTAGTTCACGTCCATCTGGTCGAGGAAGTCCTCCTCGGTCACGTGCTCGAGCACGGAGCGGTACGCGACGCCGGCGTTGTTGACGAGCACGTCGACCGCGGCGAAGCGCGCCTCCGCGGCGGCGACGGCGGCCTGGCGCTCGGCGTGGCGCGTGACGTCGAGCGCCACCAGCGCGACCCGCTCGTTCTCGACGATGCCGGCCTCCCCGAAGCGCGCGAGCGACTCCGCACGCGCCGTGAGCACGAGCCGATGAGGCGTGTCGCGCAGGAGCGCGTGTGCGAGCGCCAGGCCGATGCCGGTGCTCGCGCCCGTGACCATGACGGTCATCGGGGGACTCGCCATGCGATCGAGTCTACGCCCCGTGCGACGAACCGCCGCGGGGAATCCTCGTGCGCGATCGCTCAGGTAACGGGGCCCACGCTTCAGGGCACGATGATCGCGTTTCGTCGTCGCCGGCGCGCGGCGAGCAGGGTCGACACGCTGACGAGCCCCGCGAGCCCGACGAGCCCCGCGACGATGATCCGCACGCCCCCACCCGGCGACCGCGCCCCCATCCCCATCTGCGTCTGCGTCTGCGTCCGCGTCTGCGTCCGCGTCTCCGTCTGCGTCTCCGTCTGCGTCTCCGTCTGCGTCTCCGTCTCCGTTTCCGTCTCCGTCTCCCCCGCCCTCGGCAGCTCCACCTCCACCTCGCTGCCATCCGCGTACCGCGCGAACAGCCGCACGTCCTTCCGCCCGATCATCGCGTTCGGGATCAGATCCGCGACGCAGCTCGGATGACCGAGGAAGGCGCGCAGCGCCGCCGGATCACGCTCCCCACCCATCAGCTTCCAGAAGTAGCCGTCGTTCGGCGGCACGATCGCGCTCACACCGTCCCCGCCCCCGTCCCCGCCCCCGCCCCACGCGGCGCGGAACGCGACGACGTCCGTGCCGCGCGCGTCGATCACGAGCCCGAGCGAGTGGCTGCACGTCCACGCGTCCTCGACCCAGCGCACGCCGTCGACCAGTGGCGCCCGCGCCGGGCGTGTCCAGCCTGGCTCGATCCGGTACGTCGTCGGCGTCTCGTACGCACCGCCGTGCACGGTGAACGACCCGCGCGCCGCCGCGACGCGGAGCTCCTGCACGCGCACCGCGTCGGTCGCGCTCACGTCCGTCACCGTGAACGCGACCGCTCCGTCCTCACCCTCGACACGCAGCACCGCCGGCTCCGCCCACGCCAGCTCGAACCGGTAGAGCACGGGGTTCGGCGGGACCGTCGCCGCATCCGGGAACAGCGCCGGCCCCGCCATCGCGCACTCGGCCCCCGCCGAGCGCGCCACGAGGCCCAGGACGAACGGCAGGAGGAGGAGCGTGCCGGTGCGCATGCCCACTGAGACACCGGCAATTCGCCCCGGCTTTGCGCATCGATCGAGTTAACGTCCCGTCGCGCGCATGACGCCACCCGCACGCTCCCACAGGTTCCACCGCTCGCGCCGGCCGTCGCCGCGCCCCACCGGTGCGTTCGCGTCGCACATGCTCCCTGGCGACGGGCGGGCCTGAGCGTGCGCGCACCGCTCCAGCTCGGCGCCGACGAGGTGCACGTCTGGCTGGCCTGGACCGACGCCGTCGATCCCGTGGCCGACGCCCGCTGCGCGACACTGCTGTCCGCCGAGGAGCGTGCGCGGCACGATCGCTTCCACTTCGAGCGCGACCGACAGCTCTACCGGGTCGCGCACGCGCTGGTGCGCACCAGCCTGTCGCGCTACGCGCCCGTGGCGCCCGCCGCGTGGCGGTTCGTCGCGACGCCGCATGGTCGGCCCGAGTTGCTGCCCGGTAACGGTGGCGTGCCGCTGCGCTTCAACCTCTCGCACACGCGCGGCCTGGTGGCGTGCGTGGTCAGCCTGGCGCGCGAGGTCGGCGTCGACGTCGAGGCCGAGGAGCGCCCGGGCAACCCGCTGGACCGCGTGAGCGACCACTTCGCGCCCGCCGAGGTCGCGGCGCTGCGCGCCCTGCCCGCGGCGGCGCAGCCCACGCGCTTCTTCACGCTGTGGACCCTCAAGGAGGCCTACATCAAGGCCCGCGGCCTCGGGCTCGCCATCCCGCTCGATCGGTTCTCGTTCGAGGTGCCGGCGTCGTCGTCGACGCCGATCACGATCGCCTTCACGCCGCCGATCGACGACGATCCTGCGAGCTGGCACTTCGAGAGCATGCAGCCCGGCCCGCGCCACTTCCTGGCGTGCGCGGCGCGCCGTCGCGCTGGCGAGACGCTCCGGCTCCGCGTCCGCACCACCACCCCGCTCGGCGACTGATCACGCCCGCCGCTTCCGCCCGTCACCGGCGCGCGCGTCAGCGGCCGCCCAGGCGCGCGTCGAGCTGCTCGAGGAGCTCGATGATCTGCACCATCTTGAGCGCCAGGGCCTGATCGCCGGCGCGCTGCTCGACGGCGGCGCCGACCACGGGCACGAGCGTCTCCTCGAGGCGGCGGACCTGGGCGAGGAGATCGGCAGCCGATGCGGAGGACGCGGCCGGCGCAGTGTGGCCGCCGTTGCCGCCGTTGCTGCCGTTGGCGGCGCTCGTGGCGTGCGTGCGCAGGGTCTCGGCGAGCGCGTCGAGCCGCGGGGCGAGCCAGTCCTCGGGGTCGCGGGTCGCCGCGTCGGCCGACGCCTGCTTGGCGGCGAGCGTGAGCGCGCTCTTGATCGCGCCGAGCTCGGCGCCGAGGCCCGACAGCGTGCCGACCAGCCGCGTCACCGGATCATCGGCGGCGCCGCCCATGCGGCGCTGGCGCACGAACTCGGCCTTGATCTCGGTCCACCGGGTCTGCTGCGCCCCGGTGAGTCGGCCACGCAGCTCGGCGAGCTTGAGGAGGTTCTGCTCCGCGGCGGTCGTGAGCGTCTGCGACTCGCCCTGGTAGTGATCGGTGACGAGGTTCTGGAGCTCGTCGGCCGTCATCGCCGAGACCACCTTCTCGGCGATCTTGTTCATGTTGCGGTAGCTGCCCTGGAGCTTGAACGGCGGCTCGGTGCGGAAGGCGTCGGCCTGGGCCGCCGAGCGGATGTACTCCTGGTTGACCTTGAGCAGCGTCTCCTGCGCCGCGAACAGGTGGCGCACCACGGCGAGGATCTCCTCGAGCTCGATCGCCGAATAGCCGTGTGATAGCTCGGTCGTCGGCACCGGCTCCCCGCGGGCCATGCGGATGATCTTGTAGACGTCGCCGAGATCGCGGGTCGCGAGCGGCGCGAGCGTCGGGTTCGAGGTGAGCGCGTTCTCGAGGAACGAGAGCGCGAACGCGTCCTGCTTGCCGCTGAGCACGTCGCCGAGGTTGTAGACGTCGGCGCGGTTGGCCAGCATGTCGGGGATGCGGAACTGCTCGCCGCTCTCGGTGTACGGGTTGCCGGCCATGACCACGCAGAACTTCTTGCCGCGCAGGTCGTAGGTCCGCGTCCGCCCCCGCCACACGCCCTCGATCTTGCGCTGGCCGTCGCACAGCGAGATGAACTTCTGCAGGAGCTCGGGTGAGGTGTGCTGGATGTCGTCGAGGTAGAGCATCACGTTGGTGCCCATCTCGAGCGCGAGCGAGACCTTCTCGATCTCCTGGCGCGCGGTCGCGTTGGGCGCGTCCGCCGGATCGAGCGACGTCACCTCGTGGCCGAGCGCGGGCCCGTTGACCTTGACGAAGGCCAGGCCCAGGCGCGCGGCCACGTACTCCATGAGGGTGGTCTTGCCGTAGCCCGGCGGCGAGACGAGCAGGAGCATGCCCATCTGATCGGTGCGCTTGGCCGCGCCGGCGGCGCCCAGCTGCTTGGCGAAGTTGGCGCCGACCAGCGGCAGGTACACCTCGTCGATGAGCCGGTTGCGCACGAACGACGACATCACGCGCGGGACCAGCTCGTCGATGCGCAGGCGCCTGCGCTCGCGCTCGGCGATCTCGGCGCGCAGCGTGCGGTAGGCGCGGAACGCCGGCACGTGCACGGTGCGGAAGTGATCGAGGCGCGCGGTCAGCTCGTCGAGCCGGGCCCGCAGGGTGCCACCCTCGACGCGCGGGTGGCGGCCGAGCAGGCCGGTGACGGTCGCGTCGACCACGGCGCTGGAGGTGTCGCGCGTGAGCCCGGGGGTGGCGAGGAGCGCGGCAGCCTCGACCGCGGCGGGCGCCAGCTCCGGCTTGCGGGCGACGACGCCGTCGACCCAGGCGCGGGCGAGCGCCAGCGCGGCGCCGGGCGCGCCGGCGAGCGCGCGCAGGTCGTCGTCGAAGCTGACCCGCGCGTTGCGCGCGTCGAGCTCGGCGTGGAGCGCGTCGCGGACGGCGACGGCGGCGCCGCTCACGACGAAGCGCGGCGCCGGCGCCGCCAGCTCGCGCACCAGGTACGCGGCGGCGAGGCCGGCGTCGGCGGCGGCCAGGCCGCCGGCCGCGAGCGACGGATCGCGCTCGACGAACCCGGCGATCGACCTGGCCAGCTCGCCCGCGAGCTGCGCGCGGCCACCGAGATCGCCGAGCACATCGGCGAGCCGGGCCAGGCTCTGCGCCGCACGGCTCCAGCGCGTGCGCGCCGCGGTCTCCTCTGGGGTCGCCTCGCTGGCCCAGTAGACGACGGCGAGCGCGCGCGCCGCCGCCGGGAACGAGAGCAGGCCGGCGCCGTCGCGCATCGCGAGCAGGCGCTCGAGGATCCTGGCGGCGTCGTGATCGTGCACGCCGCGCTCGTAGCCCTCGTCGTAACGATCCTGCGCGACCTGGCGGAGCGCGCCCTCGAGCGTGCCGTCGCGCACGTGATCGTGGAGCGCCGCCAGGGACAGCGGCCCGCGGCCGGCCTCGGCCTCCGCGAGCACCGACGCCGCCAGGTACTCGCCGCGGTACACCTCGGCCGACTCGCTGGGCAGGTCCTGGTCCCAGTAGGCCCGCGCCGCCAGCAGCCGGTCGTCCTCCAGCGGCTCGTAGAAGTCGCTGCCGGCGAGGTGCACGGCGAGCCCGTCCTCGTGGGGCACGATCATCAGCTCGAGCGGCTGCTTGTTGATCGGGAAGCGGTGGGCGCCGAAGCGCAGGAGCTCGCCCTCGCCCTCGAACAGGTCGGCCTTGTCGCGCTGCCCGCGCAGCGCGTCCTGGCGCGCGGCCTTGAGCCGGGCCTCGAGCTCGTCGGCCTTGACCGCGTCGCCGAGCGTCGTCATCTCGCCGGCGATGTCGCGGAGCTTCTGCACCATCGCGTCGGACGCGAAGTACGCGTTGACCTCGTCGGCGGTCGCCAGCTGCGCCGCGCGGCGGGCGACGCCCTCCAGGATGCGCTGGGCCGCCTTCTGCAGGTTGCTCGTGCGCCGCTGGCGCTCCGCCGCCAGGAGCTGCTTGCGCGCGCCGACCGCGTCGACGATCTCCTCGCGCTTGGTCGCCAGCTCGGTGGTCAGCTCGTCGACGTCGGCGAACCGGCCCTCGAGCTCCTCGAGCTGCACCAGCAGCCGCGTCAGCTCCTGGTCGCACCGCTCCGGCGTATCGCACTGGGCCAGCGCCGACGCCACGCTCTGGGTGAGCAGCTTGACCTGGGCGCCGAACTCGGCGCGGCCTTCCTTGCCGGCGAGCTCGCGGTGCCGCCCCTCGATCGTCGCCCGCGCCCGGTTCACGTGGCCGAACGCGTCGGTGATGTTCTCGAGGATCGCCGTGCGCCTGGTCGCGTCGTCGATCTTGAGCGAGCCGATCACGTTGCCGAGCAGATCGAGGCCGCCCGCGACCTGATCGATCTGCTCGCGGATCGGCTTCACCTCCACCGCCGTCTCCAGCTCGCCGACGCGTTCGGCCAGGCTGGTGGCCCGGCCGACGAGCTCGCCGAAGGCGTCGCCGCGGGCGAGGAACGCCACGCAGTCGGTGGTCACGCGCTCGAACGCGGTGGCGACCTCCCGCTCGAGCACGTCGAGGGCGGCGACGTCGATGAAGCGGACCTCCTTCTTCGAGATGAGCTGACCGCGCAGGCCGCGGAGCGCGGTGAGCGCCTCGAGGAACGGGTCGATCCGGTCCCAGCCCTCCGACCGCGTCGCCCGCAGGCGCTCGGCGACCAGGGTCCTGGCCTCGGCGAGCTGCTGCTTCGCCTCCGCCTCGAGCGCGACGACCTTCTCGTACTCGTCGAGGATGAGCTTGGCCGCGTTGCGGACGTCGGCGATCGCGCCCTTCAGGTCGCCGGCGTCGGCGTGGCCGAGCCAGTAGTACGCGTCGCCGGCGCGGGTCGCGAGCGTGAGGATGTCCTCGAAGGTCGAGCGCGACGGCTTGTCGGCGCCGGCGAGGCGCGCGATCGACAGCGCGTCGGAGAGGCCGCGCACCAGGTCGGCGTTGCCGACCTTGGCCAGGTAGCTGCCGTCGGTCGGCGCGCTGGCCGCGTGCTCGGCGCTGGTGAACGGCGTCTTCCACACCTGCATCGGGTGGACGCGCGTCGGCTCGCCCGTGACCTGGCGCATCACGACCATGCGGCCATCGGCGAAGAGCGAGTACCCGGCGCACGCGATCGGCGAGGCGACCTGCTTCTCGATCAGGTTGTACGGGTAGAGCAGGTAGGTCCCGTCGGCGCCGCGGTGGTAGACGTAGAGCACGTCCTCGCCGTTGGGCGAGCGGAGCTCGCGCTTGAGCACGTAGTCGCTGGCGTCGCCGTCGAACTGCTTGTGCTCGCCGCCGACGAGCACGTAGCCGCCGGGGAAGATGACGCCGTGATCCTCGGGCAGGCTGCGGCAGCCCTGGCCGATGCCGTCGGCGCGCACGACCTTCTTCGAGCGCCCGTCGAAGACCATGTACCGCCACGCCGTCTCGCGGAAGGGCAGGACCTTGAGCAGCACGAGCCCGCCGGGCTTGCCGATCGGCGCGAAGAAGATCCGGGCGTCGTCGAGCGACTGGTTGGCGTCGTCGACCGGCTCCTCGTAGATGCCCTGACCGCTCTCGGTGTTGTCCTCGACCTTGATGGTCAGGTTGCCGCCGACGCACTCGATGAACAGGGTGTCGAGGAGGTTGTAGTGCGGGTGCTTGCCCGCGACCTGGTGGTCGCGCGTGACCTCGCGCCACTCGAAGTCGTAGGGCGGGGGGTACACCGCCGCCAGATCGCGATCGCCGCGGTCGTCGACGTAGACCACGCGGCCGTCGGGCTCGATGCGCCAGCGCAGGACCTTGTGGTCCTTCCACGTCGCGCCGGCCTGGAAGACGGCGAGGAGCTGGGTGTCGAGCTTGACCAGCTGGATGAGGCGCGCGTCGCGGTAGTAACGATAGAGGTTGGCGAAGTCGCGCTCGAGATCGGCGGCGGCGAGGAAGTCCTGCTGCTCGGCGGGGAGCGCCGCGGTGTCGAAGGAGCCGTCGCCCTGTTGATCGGGGAGCGCCTCGAAGCGGTGCAGCGCGAGGACGTCGGCGACCTTGGTCTCGTGCTTCAGGCCGAGGAAGACGTTGAACCCCAGGAGCAGGTGCTTGCCGACGGCGACGATGTCGACCGGCGCGCAGTTGTGCTCGCTGCGCAGCCGCTCGGTCGCCACGAGCTGCGGCTCGGTCGTGCCGAACACCGCCTTGCGGCGGAGGTTCAGCGCCTCGGCGCGCTTCGCCAGCTCCTGACCACCGGCGGCGAGCCGCTGGCGCAGGACCTCGTAGTTGCCGCCGGTCAGCGCGGCGTCGACGTCGGCCATCTCATGCTCCTGGGGGAACGCCGGGGCGGGATGGTCAGCTCACCTTGTCGTCGTCGAAGCCGAGCTTGCGCGCCTGCTCGAGCAGCGCCTGCAGCTTGACGCGCGTGCTGTCGTCGGCCTTGACCATGAGGTTGGCCAGGACCGCCGACACCGTCAGGTTCTTGAGCGCCTCCGACGAGCCGGCGGCGGCGCCGACCACGTCCTTGAGGTCCTGCACGAGCTGGCCGTTGCCGTTCTTCAGCCGGTCGCCGAGCGCGTGGCGCACGACCTCGGAGTGATCGACCACGCCGTCGATCGAGTTGCCGAGCGCCACCGCCTTGACGAAGCGGTCGAAGAACTGGCCGTCGCCGCCGACGATCTTGATGTCGGCCTTGCTCATCGCCTCGGCCATGACCTTGGCCTGCTGCTCGGTCATCTGCACGCG
>DDTA01000330.1:0-9706 GCA_002344285.1 Myxococcales bacterium UBA2376 | reverse complement strand
ACGGCCTCGGCCTCCTTGGCCGCGACCTCGGCGAGCAGCGCCTCGCGCTTGCCGACCGCCTCGGCGAGCCCGGTCTTCTCGATCGCGGCGGCCTCGGCCTCGCGACCGGCCGCCTCGGCGAGCGCCTTGCGGCGCACGTTCTCGGCGATGACCGTGCCTTCCTTGTCGGTGACGGCGACCTGGGTCTCCCGCACGCGGGCCTCGGCGAGCCCGAGCTTCTCGACCGCGACGGCGTCGGCCTCCTTCACGCGCACGAGGGCGAGGCCCTCGGCGGCGTGCTCGGCCTGCTGGCCCTCGGAGCGACGGATCGCCGCGCGCGCCTCCTTGTCGGAGGCCTCCATCGCCGCCTCGGCGAGGATGAGCTGCTTCTTGGCGTGGGCCTGGGCGACCTGCTGCTCGGCCTCGGCCTTCTTGATGTCCTTGATGAAGACCTCCTGCGCGGCGGCCTCGGCGTGCACGATCGTCACGTGCTTGTGGCGCTTGGCCTCGGAGTCGGTGCGCAGGTCCTTGATCGACTCCTCCTCGACGGCGACGGTCTTGTCGACGGCGACGCGGGCCCGGATGATGTCCGCGATCGAGCGCTTCTCGGTCTCGACGGCCTTGTTCATGTCGATCTGGCCGAGCTCGACCTCGCGCTTGCGCAGCACCTCCTCGAGGTCGTGGGCCTTGGTGACGCGCACCTTCTCGACCTCGACCTCGCGGATGCGGCCCTGCTCGGAGACCTGGACCGAGCGCAGCTTGGCCTGCTCCGCCATCTGGATCGCCTCCTCGGCGCGCTGGCGCTCGACGTGCGTCCGCTTCTCCTCCTCGAGGCGGAAGCGGTTGGCCTCGTTCTCCTCGCGCGCGTTGGCGATCGCGATCTCCTTGTTCTTCTTGGCCTCGGCCTCGGCGCGCTGCTGCTCGAAGCGGAACACGGCCTCGTCCGAGGTGAGGTTCTGCTTGCCCAGCTCCATGCGCTCCTTCTGCTTGAGCTGGTTGGTGTCGATCGCCGCGCCGGTGGTGATCGCGGTGATCTTCTTGATGCCCAGCGAGTCGAGGACGTTGTTGGGGTCGAGGACCTCGATCGGTGTCTGCTCGAGGTAGTCGATCGCGGCGTCGTCGAGCACGTACCCGTTCAGGTCCTTGCCGATGACGGAGATGATCTGGTCCTTGAACACGTCGCGCTGGGTGTAGAGCTGCTCGAACTCCATCTTCTTGCCGACGGTCTTGAGCGCCTCGGAGAACTTGGCGGCGAAGAGCTCCTCGAGCGTCTGCTGCTGCGACGCGCGGGCGCAGCCGATCGACTGCGCGACCCGCAACACGTCATCGGTGGTCTTGTTGACCCGCACGAAGAACGTGACCTTGATGTCGGCGCGGATGTTGTCGGCGCAGATGAGGCCTTCCTTGCCCCGGCGCGCCACGTCGATGGTCTTGACCGACAGGTCCATGACCTCGGCCTTGTTGATGATGGGCAGGACGATCGCCCCGGTGAAGGCGACCTTGGGCTCGCTCCCCATCTTGTTGACGATGAGCGCACGTCCCTGCTCGACCTGCCGCCAGGTGCGTGCGATGAGCACGAGGATGCCGAGGAGGAGGACGCCTCCGACTCCGATCAACGCGAACAGCAGCTGCTTTTCCATGTGAGTGCTCCTCTCTCTCGGTCAGCTCGTGGGAGACGCCATGAGCGCCTCGGCCGTGGGCTCGACGACGTACGCGGCGCGCGCGTCGTCGAAGTCGATGATGAGCGCCTTGCTCCCGCGGGCGAGCACGCCCTTCCGGTCGCAGCGCACCGGGATGACCAGCACGGTGCCGCCGTCCTCGACGGTGGCCTGGCCGAAGTCGTCGTCGACGTGGCCGGTGGTGATGGTGCAGGTGTGGCCGACGTAGTCGCGGTTGGTCTTGCCGGTCTTGATCTGGAACACCGGGCCGAGCGGGCGCACCAGCAGGCCGGCGAGTGGGACGCCGACGACGATGACGACGAGGAGGACGACGGCCGGGAGCCAGCCGGCGAGGTTGCCGAGCGCGGCGCCGCCGTGCTGCATCGCGAGGAGCGACCCGACCCAGGCGACGAGCATGATCATCGAGACCGAGATCGTGATCGGTACGGCGGTGAGGCCGAGCGCATGCCAGAAGCCGCCACCGTCGGCGTTGGCGTCGACGTCGTGCTCGACGGAGATGCCCTTCAGGCCTTCCGCGCCGCCCTTCGCGCCCGCCGCGTCACCGAACAGATCGATGTCGAGCGCGCCGAGGAGCACGAAGAGCCAGTAGACGAGGCAGATGCCGAGACCGATCGTGAAGATGACGGTCGGGAACTGCACCGATGCATCGAGCAACTGGTTCACGAGCGCCTCCCCGCGCGAATGGGACGACCAGCAGGACGAAGCTCTGATGGTCGATCCAGGTACGTCGTCTGTAACAAGACGTTCATTCCGTAGGTCCCCCCCGGGCTCCCGGAAAGGGACGATCGGTCACGCGGGTGCAGGATTGCAACCCCGTCGTACGGGAAGCAGCGGTGAGTGCAACCTGCCGGAATCTACCAGGTTATCCGCGCCGCTCACGGCCCATCCTTGACATGTGCATATGAGTGCACATATGCATGTGTCATGATCCTCGCCTCGACCGTGCTGCTCCTCGGCTTCGCCGTGCTCTCGATGATCGACGGCGTCTACCTCCACCTCTGGCGCTACCGCCTGTGGGCGCGCGCCGACTCGCGCGCCGAGCACTGGCTGCACACCGGGCGGGCGGTGCTGTTCGCGCCGATCGTCCTGCTCGTGTTCGCGGCGCCGACCGCGGGCGCGGCGCTGTGGGCCGGTGTCGCGCTGCTCGCCGTCGATCAGGTGCTCGAGGTGCTGGACGTGCTCGAGGAGCGAGGCAGCCGCGAGACGATCGGCGGGCTCGGCTCCGGTGAGTACCTGGTGCACGCGATCCTCGTGACCTTGCGCGCCGGCGCCGTGGCGCTCGCGCTGGCGTCGCGACCGGCGGCGGCGTGGAGCCTCGACGCGCCGCTCACGATCGGCGCGCACTCGTCGACGCTGGCCTTCCTCGTCCTGCAGCTCGTGCCCGGCGCGATCGCGGTCGCCGGGCTGCACGTGTGGCTCGGTGCGCGCGGGCTCGCCCCGCGCGCGGCGGCGACCTCGTGACCGCGACGCTCGTCCTCGTGCTCTCGGTGGTGTCGACGCTGTCGGCGGGGGCCGCCGTCGGCGACCGTGACTGGCGGGCGCACGTGCGCGGCGCGGGGTGGCTGCTGCTCGTGAACCTGCTCGCGCTCCCGGTCGCGGCGTGGGCGCTCGGCCGCGCGCTCGATCTCGGCGGCGCCGGCGCCGGGCTGGTGATCGCGGCGGCGGCGCCGGGCGGCAGCACGGGGCCGCTCCTGTCGCTGCTCTCGCGCGGCGACGAGGGCGTCGCCGCCGCGCTCTTCGCCGTGCTCACCGTCGCCGGCACCGTCACCGCGCTCGGCGCGACGCTCGTGTTCGACGTCGCCGGCGTCGGGTCGGTCGCGCGCGCGGCGGCGATCGTCACGGCGGTCTCGCTGGCGCCGCTCCTCGTCGGCGTCGCGGTGCGCGCGCGACGGCCGGCGCTCGCGGCGACGATGGCGCGGTGGCTCTCGCGGCTCGGCGCGCTCCTCTTGCTGGCGACGGTGGTCGCGCTCGCCGTGCAGCACGGCGGCGATCTCGCCGGCCCGGACGCGCTCGCGGCGTCGGCGGCGCTCCTGGTCGCGTCGGCGCTGCCCGCGGTCGTCCTCGCGGGGCGCCCGCGGCGCGTCGCGGCGAGCCAGGTGGCGCTGGTGCGGAACCTGACGCTCGCGCTGGTCGTGCTCACGGCGGTGAGCGCGCCGCCGGCGGCGGTCGGCGCGGTGTTATCGTTCGGCCTCGTCATGTACGTGCTCGCCGTCGCGCTCGCGGTGACGTCCCGGCTCCGCTCGAGGTCGGCGCCGTGACGCTCAGTCGCGCGAAGGCCGCGGCGCGGATCGTCGAGCTCCTCGACTCGCCGGTCCTGCGCGCGCTCACCGAGCCGGCGCGCCTCGAGGTCCTGCGCGTGCTCCTCGTGCACGGGCCCGCCGACATCGGCGCCCTCGCCAGCCACCTGCCGCAGGACCGCTCGGTCGTCTCGCGGCACCTCCAGACGCTCGAGGACGCCGGCCTGGTGCGCTCCGAGCGCGACGGCCGTCACCGCCGCTACGAGCTCGACGGCGGCGCCTTCGTCGGCGCGCTCGAGCACATCCTGGGCGAGGTCCGCGCCATGGCCCCGGTGTGCTGCCCGGGCCCCAGACGCGAGTCCTGAGCGCGGCTCCGCGTCAGTGCGCGAGGGTGAAGGCGTCGGCCTGCGCGTTGCGCACGTTGGCCTTGGCGGGCGTGCTCGTCGGCGGGGGCGGCGCCGCCGACGGCGACTCGCCCTCGAAGCCGCGGGCCGCTCGATCGAGGGCGTCGGATTGCTTGTCGAACGACGCCGCGGCCGTGGCCTCCGCGACGCCGCCGCCACGGCCGCGCGATCCACCGGCGAAGAACGGGTCCTGCTTCATCTTCCAGCCGGTGTCGCGCACCTGCTCGGCGCGGCGGCGCAGGAGGTTCGACGCGTCGGCGCTCTTGCCGGTGCGGAACAGCTGGTTGGCGGTCTCGAGGGTCGCCGCGGTCTCGCTCGCCGAGACGCGCGCCGAGACCACGCCGTCGAGCGGCGAGAGCTTGGACGTGTCGGCGGTGGCGATGGCCGCGAGCGAACCCTCGCACTGGCCGGGCTTCTGGTCGACGAGGTCGTCGTAGCGCAGGCGCACGGCGGCGACGGGGCGTTCGCCGGCGACGCCGCGCGGCACGCGCAGGCGGACGAGCGCGGTCTTGTGCTCGCCGGCGGAGAAGGCGCCCATCGGGATGACGGTCTGGCTACCCATCCCGACGGTCACGCGATCGAAGACCTGATCGGCGAAGACGCCGGGCGCCAGGTCGATGACGAGCTCGGCCTGGTTGGCGACGGTGCGGGTGAGCGAGCTCATCTCCTTGTCGAAGATGACGGGCAGGTTGTCGGCCTTCTCGACGAAGTAGTGGCCGCCGTTGGAGTCGCGGGCGAGCGCCGACATGAGGCGCTCGTCGTAGTCGACGTCGACGCCGATCGTCGTGATCGACGCGCCGAGGCGGCGGGCGTCCTCGGCCTGGCGCTTGAAGCCGGGCAGATCGCGGATGCCGGCGGTGGCAAGCCCGTCGGAGAGGAGCAGGATGCGGCTCACCATGCCGGGGCGCTGGCCGAGCATGCGCATGCCGGCGTCGAGGCCGCACGAGATGCAGGTGTCGTTGCTCGCGCGCGGGAACGACAGGCGCTCGAGGAGGCGGGCGCGCGACGTGGCGTCGATGACCGTCGGCGACACCAGGACCTGCGCGCTGGTGTCGTAGGCGACGAGGCTGACGATGTCGCCGTCGCGCAGGCGCTCGATGGCGCGGCGGGTGGCGGCGATGGCGTTGGCCATGCGCTTGCCCTTCATCGAGCCGGACTTGTCGACGACGATGGCGAGGTTGAGCGGAACCCGGGCGGCGGTGCGGCCGGCGTCGGCGGAGACGTCGACGAAGAGGAAGGTCTCGCTGTCGGCGTCGGCGGGGAGGACGGGGTGGCCGAGGCGGCCTTCCATCATGAGGGTCTTGCCGGCCGTGAAGTGCGAGCGATCGATCGCCGGCGGCGGTGGGGTCTTGGCCCCGGGCGCGGTCGGGCCGGGATCGGCGGGGTCGGTCGGTACATCGGCCGGTGCGTCGGACGTCTTGCGCGCGCCCTGGGCCGGGTCGATCGAGACCCAGACCGCGGCTCCGGTGGCGATGGCGCTGGTGGTGGCGAGGGTCAGGAAGGTCGAGAGCTTCACGACGGGGGCCTCCTCAACGGGTGTCGAACGCATGGTGCGGCGGATCGGTCTGGCGGGCCCGCAAGGTCGGTGTAAGTCGTGAGAGCAGGTCGGATCCGTCGGGTGCGGCCTCGGAGCCGATCATCACGAACAGGCTGTCGCACGGGACGTGCATGGGGCCGGAGGGCGTGCCGAGCGTGACGGCGCCGGGGTCGACGGCGGTGACCTCGCTCGACCACACGACGCGCACGGCGCCGGCGGCGATGCGGCGGCGCAGCTCGGCGAGGTTGCGGGCGCGGCCGCGGCGTAGCTCGGCGCCGCGGTAGGACACGACGACGTCGGTGCCCGGCTGGCGCGAGAGCGCGATCGCGGTCTCCATCGCGACGTCGCCGGCGCCGACGATGACGACGCGGCGACCGGCGAAGCTGGCGGCGTCGGCGAGCGCGTAGTGGACGTGCGCGGCCATCGCCGCCGGGACGTCGACCGCGAGGCGGCGCGGCGAGCCGCGGCGGCCGATGGCGACGACGACGGCGCGCGCGCGATGGGTGACGCGGGCGCCGGCGGCGTCGGCGCTGGTCACGCGCCAGGTGCCGTCGGGCGCGGGGTCGAGCGCGGTCACGCGGTGGCGTTCGAGGATCGGCGGCTGCTCGGTGCGGATCGCGAGTGTCCACCGGGCGAGGAGGTCTTCCTTCGTCGTCTCGGCGAGCCACAGGCGCGGTGGCGTCGCGCCGGCGGGCGCGGCGTCGAGGACGAGCTTGCCGCGCGGGAAGCTCTGGATGCTCGACGCGATCGTGCCCTGCTCGAGCGTCAGCGCGCGCAGGCCGCGGGCGCGGGCCTCGAGCGCGGCGGCGAGACCGGCCGGGCCGGCGCCGACGACGAGGACGTCGAGCAGGTCGGCGTCGCTCACCGGCGGCCGCGGGCGCGCGGCGAGCTCGGCGACGGCGCGCGCGCCCTCGTCGACGGCGTTGCGGATGAGCGAGCCGCCGCCGGCGTCGCCGACGAGGAACACGCCGGGCGCGTCGAGCGCCTCGAGGCCGCGGCGGACGGGGATGGCCGCAACGTCGCCGCCCAGGTCGCGCATGGTGAGCGACTGGTTCGGGCAGCTCTGCGCGCACAGCGTGAGCCCGCAGCATGCGTCGGGCCGCGCGACGACGGCGACGTAGCGCCGGACCTCGAGCACGTCGTACGGGCAGGCCTCGACGCAGGCGTTGCAGCCGAGGCAGGTGGAAGCCTCGATCGTGGGTAAGCGGCGGAGTGCGCGCGCGGCGTCGGCGCGCGGGACCGGTGCCTGAGCGGTCGGGCCTCGGGCCTCGGGAAGAGGGCCTCGGGAAGAGGGCCTCGGGCCTCGGAGGGCGGACGTCGCGACATCGGCGCCAGGCGTCGAACTGAAGCGGCGCGCCGCGATGGCCCGGGCGGCGGACCACGCGACGACGGCGGTGAACGCGGAGAACGCGAGCACGAGCCACGGGCTGGTGCTGCGATCGGGCGAGCGTGGGCGCGGCGGCATCGCGGCGGCGACGGCGCGGGCGGCGTCCCAGGCGGCGGCGCGCGCGGCGATCGCGCCGTCGCGCGCACGGATCGGTGTGTGCTCGTCGAAGCAGGTGACGACGCCCGCGCTGGTGCACGTTGCGAGCGGGGCGCGGGCCGCGTCGTGGCAGCGTGCGCAGCGAGCCGCGGCGAGGAGCGGCACGGTCACCGCGCGGGCGGGGCGGAACGACACCGCGTCCGTCGACGCCGGCGATTCGCGCCGTCGCTCGGGACGAACGGGAGCTGCGGCGACGGCGTCCGTCGACGCCGGCGCTTCGCGCCGTCGCGCGGGATGGACGAGACCAACGGGGCGGTCGCCGGCGTCATCGCGGCGGAGCGCGGTGCCGTCGGGGAAGAACGTGACGGTGCCGTGATCGCGGTGGCCGCCGTGGCATCCGCTGCACGCGAGCGTTGCGTCGGCGCGGAGCGCGGCGTGGCCCGGGCGCGCGGTCGCGTGCTCGCCGTGGCAGCTCGCGCACGCGGACGCCGGCGGCGCCTCGTCGGTGCCCCGGGTGTGGCAGGTCGCGCAGCCGACGCCCGCGGCGCGGTGCGACGCGGAGAGGGGGCCCGGGCTCGTCGTGCCGCTCCAGAGCATCACCGTCGCGATCGCGGCGACCGCCGCGGCCGCGATCGCCGCGATCGCGACGCCTCGGAAGCGCGTGACGTCGCTGGTGGCGACGACACGTCTCATCGCAGCACCAGCGCGACGTGCACGAGGAGCAGCGCCACGGTCACGGCCGCCATCACCATGTGCAGCGGCATCCACGCGCGCAGCGCGACGGTCATCGCGCGCCGGCCGGGGAGGGCGCGCACCTCGACGGCGACGCGGATGAGCTTGTCCAGCCCCGCCAGCCGATCGCCGCCGCGCCCCTCGAGCACGATCTGGATCCTCGCCCTCAGCCTGCGTTCCTCCTCCGCCAGCGTCCGCCCCGAGGCCACCAGGCTCACCCACCCGAACGGCGCGCGCGCGTACGGCACCAGGATCCGGTCCGCGATGCGCTTCACCAGCTCGCCGGTCCCGCTCATCTCGCGGAACATCCGTGCGCGCAGCTCGTCCGCATCTCCCTTCAGGTCTTCCGGCAACGATCCGCCGCGCTCGATCCGCGTCAGCGCGCGCGGCACCGCCCGGTACACCACCGCGCCGAACGCGCCGAGCACGCTCGCGACCCCGAAGGCCGCCAGCAACACGCCTCCGGATCCGCTCATCCCATCGACATGCGCGAGCACCGCGGCGGGCGCGAGCCCTCCCACCACCACGTGCCCCACGAGCCACGCCTTCACCCGGCTCCGCGCGATCTCCCTCCGCCGCCGATCCCTGGGCTTCATCCACACGCGCACGAACCGCTTCGGCACCACGTGCAACGCCAGCCCGATCACCATCAGCGCCGCCACCACGCCCGCCGCCAGCCCCCAGCCACTTCCCGCGCTCCAGCCTCTCCCCATCACCCATCCTCCGACTCCCAGGCACACCATCATTCCCGCGACCATCCCGCGCGCACCGGCCATCATCGTGGACGTGAACCTCGGCGAGGACGCAGACGCGGACGCAGACGAGGACGCAGACGAGGACGCAGACGAGGACGCAGACGAGGACGCAGACGAGGACGCAGACGAGGACGCAGACGAGGACGCAGACGAGGACGTGGCCGCAGCCGTGGACGGGGTCGCAGGCGCAGCCGTGGACGGGGTCGTGAACCTTGACGGCGACGTGGACGGTCTCCTTTCTCGCTCACCCTCTCGCTCTCGCTCTCCCTCTCGTCCTCGCTCTCGCTCTCGCTCTCGCTCTCGCTCTCCTTCTCCGCCGCCGCCTCCTCCCCGCAGCACCCTCGCCACCTCCGCGAACGCCCGCTCCGGCTCCACGCGCAACACGCTCCCCGTCGGACACGCAGTCACACACGCGGGCGCCGCGTACTCGCGGCATAGATCGCACTTCACGGCGAGCCCGCCGAGTCCGCCGGCGCCGCCGCCGCGCTCCGCCATCGCGATGTTGTCCCACGGGCACGCGCGCGCGCAGTTGCCGCACCCCGTGCACGCCTCGGCGCGCACGAATACCTCGCCGTCGAGATCACGCCCGATCGCGCCCGTCGGGCAGTCGTGCAGACACGCCGCGTGCCGGCAGTGCTGGCACGTGTTCGGCAGCAGCAGCGTCGCCGCCGCCGTCGCCGCCGTCGTCGTCCGCGCCAGCGCCCGGTCCACCGGCGTCACCACCTTGTCGCCCCGCCGCACCAGCCGGCTCTCGCCGTGCACCTCCGCGCAGCTCCACGCGCAGTGACCGCAGCGGACACACGTGTCCTGATCGATCACGAGGAGCGAGCGCGCGACCTGCAGCCGGTAGAGATCCTTGAACACGTGCTGCGTCGATCCCGCCGCCGCCGCCGCCGCCGC
>DDTA01000285.1 GCA_002344285.1 Myxococcales bacterium UBA2376 | reverse complement strand
ACGCCGCGCCCGGCGAGCCACTGCACGTAGGTGAGGACGAAGCCGCCGCCGATCGCGAACTGCGCGAGGAAGACGTGGAGGATGCCGACCGCGCCGATGACCATGCCCCGCATCGCCGGTCCGAAGTCGTTCACGGGATAGGCGGTCGGATCCATGGCGGTGGCCGTTTGGATGATGCCATGGGGCCTCCGGCGTGCGGCATTTGGCCACACGTGACCGGATCCGTCACGCGGCGCGATCGGAACTGCCCACAGCGGTGGGCATCCGCGTCGTCGACTGTGCGCCGCATGACGCGTGGCTGTCCACGAGACGAGAAGTCGAGGCACGAGCCTTGACCGCCGATCGAGGAGCGACGACGGTGAGGATCGTGGGGGGCATGCCTCGCTTCGGCAGGTATGAAGTCATCCAGCACCTCGCATCGGGTGGGATGGCCGAGGTCTACCTCGCGCGCACGATCGGCGACGGCGGGTTCGTCCGTCACCTGGTGGTGAAGGCGATGCGACCCAGCGCCGGCCTCGACGGCACGTTCGCGCGCATGTTCCTCGACGAGGCGCGGCTGGCCGCGACGCTGCACCACCAGCACATCGCGCAGGTGTTCGACCTCGGCACGTCCGAGGATGGTTCGTACTACCTGGTCATGGAGTACGTGCACGGCGAGACCGTGCGCAACGTGATGGCGGCGGCGCGCGCGCGCTCGGTGCCGCTGCCGCCCGGGTTCGGCGTGGCGGTGGCGGCGGCGGTGGCGAGCGCGCTCGCGTACGCGCACGAGCGCACCGACGACCGCGGGCTGGCGCTCGGCATCGTGCACCGCGACGTGACGCCGGCCAACGTGCTCGTCGGGCACGACGGCGCGGTGAAGCTCATCGACTTCGGCATCGCCAAGGCGGTGGCGCGCACGTCGACGACGATGACCGGCGTGGTGAAGGGCAAGGCCGGCTACATGGCGCCGGAGCAGATCCTGAACCAGCCGATCGACGCCCGCACCGACGTGTTCTCGCTCGGCATCGTGCTCTACGAGCTCACGACCGGCGAGCGCCTGTTCGCCGGCGCGACCGACTTCGAGTCGGCGCAGCGCTGCGTGGAGGCCGAGGTGCGGCGCCCGTCGAGGGTGGTCCGCGGGTATCCGCGCGCGCTCGAGGAGGTCGTGCTGACGGCGCTCTCGCGCGAGCCGGGCGGCCGGTTCGCGACCGCGCGCGCGATGGGCGCCGCGCTCGCCGACGCGGCGCGGACCGACGGGCTCGACGCGCGCGCCGACATCGTCGAGCGCGTCGTCGGCGCGCTGTTCGGCGTCCGCCCCGAGCCGTGGCAGCGCATCATCCCGACCGCGGGCCGCGACGACGTCGACGAGGAGGGCACGACCGAGCGCCTGCCCGGCACGGTGGGCGTCGCGCTCGGGCTCGCGCTCAAGGCGCCGACCCCGACGACGCAGGTGGCGCCGGTGGTGCCGCGGCTGCCTCTCGCGGCCGCGGCGATGGTGCCGGCCGATGCTGACGCGGACGCGCACAGCGAGCCGTCGTGGCTCGACCCGAGCGCGCCCGATCCGATCGTCCTGCCTTCGCGCCGGCCGGGGCACGCCGAGGAGCCATCGTTCCGCTGGACGCGCCGCTCGACGCTGCAGTGGGCCGCCGCCGCGGTCGCGCTCGGCGTCTTCGTCGGCATCGTCGCGTCGGTGACGGTGCCGGACGTCGCCCCCGTGGCGACGGTCTCCGAGCCGCCGACGACTCCGCAGGCGCTCACGGCGCCAACCGAGACGCAGACGCAGACGCAAACGCAAGCGCGTCCGCAGACGCAGACGCAGACGGAACCGCAGACGCAGACGCAACCGCCGACACCGCCGCAGCCGCAGGAAGCCATCGCGAAACCCGCGGCGTCGACCCGCCCGCCGCCCTCAGAGCGCCGCCCGCCACCGCCGGAGCGCCGGCCGCGGTCGGAGCCCCTTCCGCCGGGCACGATCCGCCTCACGATCACGACCACGCCGCCCGACGCCACCGTCGTCGTCGACGGCGACCGCCTCGGCCGCACGCCGTACACGGGCACGTTCACGCCGCGCGGCGACACCGTGTGGCTCAAGGTCCGCAAGCGCGGCCACGTCCCGCAGAAGGTCAAGGTGCCCGTCACCCCCGACCTCCGCTGGGACGTGACGCTCCGCTCGCGCCGCTGACCGGACGGCGCACGGGCGCTCGCAGCGACCCGTCCAGGGTGTTGACAAACGTTGCAAGTACAAATATAAGCGATAATCAAATGGGGCGAGTGGCGAAGGCGCCTGTTCAGGTGCAGCTCGAGCTGCGTGGATCGAAGCGTGGCGGGTCTCGGCCCGGGGCCGGCCGCAAGAAGAAGCCGGGCGCCATCCGGCACGACCGGCGACCGGACGTCTCGCGGTCCCTCCCGATCCACGTCTCGCTACGCGCGGATCGCGTGGTCAAGCGCCTGCGCCGCCGCGACGCGTACCGGGCCATCCGCGGCGCGGTCGCCACGTGCCTCGGACGTGCGGACTTCCGCATCGTGCACATGAGCATCCAGGGGAACCACCTGCACCTGCTCGTCGAGGCCGAGCACAAGCGGGGGCTCGCCAACGGCATGCGCGCGTTCATGATCTCGGCGACGAGGCGGCTCAACGCGCTGCGCGGCCGGCGCGGCAAGGTGTTCACCGCGCGGTATCACGCGGTCCAGATCGGCTCGCCGCTCCAGGCCCGCCGCGCCCTGGCCTACGTGATCAACAACTGGCGCCGCCATCGCGAGGACCTCGACGGGACCGCGCAGCGGCGCGCCAGCGTCGACCCGTACTCGACCGGCATCCTCTTCGACGGCTGGCAGGTCCCCGGGTTCCCCGCGCCCTACCGCTTCGCGATCCCCGACGGCTACGAGCCGCTTCCGGTATGCGCGCCTCGATCCTGGCTGCTCACCATCGGCTGGCGCCAGCGTGGCTGGATCGACGTGCGCGAGACACCCGGCCCGCTCGCTCGCGCGCGCACGTGACGCTGGCGCCGCGCCGTGCTGGCACGCCGCACGGCGACCTCCGGTGCCAGAACGACACGGGCCGCGAAGGTCGGGGCGGCATTCCGGCCATCTGAGGTCCGGCACGCCACCTGCTTCACGACGCGTCCATGACGAGTGAAGCGCTGGAGCGCGCACGTGACGCCCTGCCCGATTCGCTGGCGCGCGAATGAGCTCCGCCGTCGACGTCGATCGCGTGACCGGGCTCCTGCTCGGCACGGCCGTCGGGGACTCGCTCGGGCTGCCGCGCGAAGGGCTCGGCGCACGCCGCGCGGCGCGGCTCTACCCGGGGCCGCTGCGGCAACGCTTCGTGCTCGGGCGCGGCATGCTGAGCGACGACACCGAGCACGCCTGCATGACGGCGCAGGCGCTGCTCGCAGCCGGCGACGATCCGCGTCGCTTCGCCCGCGCGCTCGGCTGGAAGCTGCGCTGGTGGTTGCTCGGACTTCCGGCCGGCGTCGGCTGGGGCACGCTGCGAGCCATCGCGAAGCTGTGGGTCGGCTTCCCGCCGGCGCGCAGCGGCGTCCGCTCGGCCGGTAACGGCCCCGCGATGCGGGCACCCGTCATCGGCGCGTGGTTCGACGACCTGCGCGACGTCGAGGCCTTCGTCGGCGTCTCGACGCGCATCACGCACCGCGATCCGCGCGCACACGCCGGCGCGCTGGCCATCGCGATCGCCGCGCATCACGCCGTGCGAGCGCCGCGACTCGAGCCGGCGCTCGTCCTGCGCGACATCCGCGCGCGCACCGACGACGGCGAGCTCCTGACGGCGCTGGCTCGGATGGAGCTCGCGCTGGCGCACGGCCACGAGCCGGCCGCGCTCGCCGCCGACCTCGGACCGAGGCGCGCATCAGCGCGCCAGGCGCTGAACCGCGGCGTCACCGGCTACGTCCATCACACCGTCCCCGTCTGTCTCCACGCCTGGCTGCGCTCTCCCGGCGACGTCCGCCGCGCCGTCACCGACGTCATCGCCCTCGGCGGAGACGCCGACACCACCGGCGCCATCGTCGGCGCGCTCGCCGGCGCGTCAGCCGGTGCGTCGCGGCTCCCAACCGAGTGGCTCGCGATCATCGACTGGCCCCGCTCCGTCGCCTGGATCCGCGCGCTCGCCCACCGGATGGCGGATCGCGGCGCGCCGCTGCCGATCGCGTGGCCCGCCATCCCGGTGCGCAACGCCGCGTTCGCGGCGATCGCGCTCCTCACCGGCCTCCGCCGGCTCTTGCCGCCGTACTGACCCCGCGCTCGCGCGACTACCGCTCGAGCCGCGCGACGAAGGCGTCGGGCTTCATCAGCTTGGCGCCCTCGGCCTGCACCGCGGTCGGGCCGCCGGCGGCGAGGTCGAGCGTGTAGCGGTAGGCGCCGGCCGCGAACACGTCGCCCTCGGGGAGCGCGGCGACGGCGAGGCCGACGTCCTGATCCTTGCCGCCCCAGCGGCGGCTCCACACGTGCGCGCCGCCGGGATCGAGCTTGAGGAAGAAGCCGTCCATGTAGCCGGCGGTCTTGTAGACGCCGCCACCGAGATCGATCCGGGTCTCGAACCCACCCGCGACCACGATGTTGCCGGCGGCGTCGACGTCGACGCCGTAGGCCGCGTCCGCGCGCTCGCCGCCGTAGGTCTTCACCCACAGGAGCTTGCCGTCGGGGGCGATGCGCGCGACGAACGCGTCGGACTCGCCCCTGGACAGGACCGGCGTGCCCAGGAAGTCGAGATCCTTGTCGAACGAGCCGACCACGACGATGTTGCCCGCCTGATCGACGGCGAGGCCGCCGCCGCGCTCCTGGAACGCGTTGCCGATGCGCGTGCTCCACGTCGGGTTGCCGACCGAGTCGAACTTCGCCACGTAGAGGTCGTCGTCGCCCGCGCTCTGCATGGTCGTGCCACCGAGCTCGAGCGAGCCCTTGAAGCGGCCGAGCGCGTAGATGTTGCCGGACGCGTCGACGTCGAGGTGCGTGATCTCGTCGGGGTACTCGCCGCCAACGTGCGTCACCCACACGACCGCCCCCTCCGACGACAGCTTGACCAGCGCCGCGTCCTCCATGCCCCTGGCCGCGAGCTCGGTGTCACCGAACTTCACCTTCTGGCCGAACGACGCCGCCACGATCCATCCGCCGTCGCCCGCCGCCGCGACCGCCGTCCCCGCGTCGGACGCGAGCCCGCCGGTGTCCCACAGCCACTGCACCTCACCCCGCGCGTCGGTCATGACGACGAACAGG
Organism: Myxococcales bacterium UBA2376; assembly: GCA_002344285.1. Lineage (GTDB taxonomy): Bacteria > Myxococcota_A > Polyangia > Haliangiales > Haliangiaceae > UBA2376. The sequence goes on along the minus strand of DDTA01000285.1, from coordinate 19,793 downwards.
TCGTCCGAGCCCTCGGCCTTGCCCGAGAGGCCGCCCGCGGTCGCCGTGTCCGAGTACAGGCCGACGAACGCGACGTTGCCGCTGGCGTCGACGGCGACCGCGTCGCCGCGCTCCTCGTTCTTGCCGCCGATCGTCGTCACCCACTGGAACGCGCCGCTGCCGTCCATCTTGGCCACGAAGGCGTCGCTCTTGCCGACCGCCGTCTTCTCGCCCAGCGCGCCGAACGTCGCGGCGTCCTCGAAGTCGCCCACGAGGTACAGCGAGCCATCGGGGCCGACGGTGAGGCGGCGCGCGGTGTCGACCTTCACGCCGCCGAAGCTCGTCACCCACGCGACCTTGCCGGTCCCGCCGGCGGTCGCCTCGGCGAGCCCGGGCAACGGCTTGGCCGGCGGAGCCACGCGCGGCTCCGCGGTCGCCGCCGAGCCACCGGTCGCGCCCGTGGCCGTGGCCGCACCGCTGGCCTTCTCGGTCGCCGCCTCCTTCTTCTTGCCCGAACAGGCGACGGCGGTGACCGCAACGAACAGGATGGTGACGAAGCGCGCGCTCGTGCTCATGGGTTCCCTCTAGACACGTGCCGAGCGCTGACGTTGTCACGCGATCGACGTTCACGGCAACGCACGATCGCGGGAACCGCCGGCGCGAGCCGTTGTCCAAGCCCGGCCGCCACGCTATCAATGGGCCATGCACGTCGTCGGCGATCCAGATGGCGTTGCGGCGCTCAAGGCGATGGCCGCCGAGCACCGCGAGTACCTGAAGTTCCTGATCAGCGAGGCGCAGTCGAGCACGACGCACTCCGCGATCTTCAAGGCCGCCGACGAGTCCCGATGGGAGGTGAAGTGGCACCCGGAGAGTGGTGACCTCGAGGTGCGTCGCCCGCGCGACCCCAAGCCGTCCGGTCCGCTCGCCCCGCCCTGACGCCGCTTCCTCGCACGCAATTGGTCTATGGTCGGCACATGCGCGCGCTGCCGATCCTCGTGCTCGTCGTCCTCGCCGCCGCCCTCGCGGCCGGCTGCCCCAAGAAGGACGACGCGACGACGCCGGCGGTCCCGGTGGCGCTCACCCGCGAGGACCGCTTGCAGCTCGCGCGCCTCGAGGCGCAGCGGGAGGCCGGTGTCGCCCGCCTCGTCGAGCTGTCGCGCGACAAGCTCGCGGCGCGTCGCGGCCTGGCGCTGCGGGCGCTCGGACGCATCGGCAGCCCCGACGCGATCCGCGCGCTGCGCGCCGCGCTCTCCGGCGACGACGGCGTCGCCGCGGCGGCCGCGCTCGGCGTCGCGGGCGCGACCNNGCGACCGGCGCGCTCGAGCCGGCCGACGCCGCCGCGATCACGGCCGAGCTGTCGACCGTGTCGGCCACCGGCGACGACCGCGCCACCGTCATCGAGGCGATCGGGCGCATCGCCGATCGGTCGGCGCTCGCGCCGCTCACGAGCGCGCTGGGCAGCGACGACCCGGCGGTCGTGGCGGCGGCGGGCATCGGCCTCGGACGCCTCGGCCGGGCCAGGCACCCGCTCGACGAGACCGCCGAGCTCGCGCTCATCGGCCGCAGCCGGGACGACGCCGCGCCGGTGCGCTACGCGGCGACCTACGCGCTCGCCCGCGCCTTCGTCGACCCCGCGTCGCCGCCGCCCGCGGCGACCGATCCGGCCGTGCGCGCCCTGCGTGATCGGCTCACCGACAGCGACCCGCTCATCCGCGCCGTCGCCGTCAGCGGGCTGGGCGCGCGCCGGGCCGTGCCGGTGACCACGCCGCCGCTCGTCGAGCGGCTCGACGACAGCGACTGGCGCGTCGCGGTCGAGCTCGTGCGCGTGCTCGGCGGCGCGTCGGGCACGCCCGAGACGCGGAAGGCGCTCCTCGCGTACCTCGCGCGCGTGCAGAGCGAGTGGAACGCCGGGCGACACCCGGTGCCCTTCGCCCACGTCCTGCTCGAGGGGCTGCGCCAGCTCCCCGAGAGCGCCGCCGAGCCCAAGACGCGGGCGTTCCTCGTGGCGACCGCGCGAGGCTACGCCGACGATCCGCCGAGCCGGCGCCCGGCGCAGCTCCAGCTCGCGTCGGCGTGGGCGAGCTGCCTCGCGCTCGCCGCGCTCGCGCGGCCGCTGTCGACGGTGCCACCCGGCGACGCGCTCAACGATCCGGACGTCTCGCTGTCGCAGCTCGCGACGTGCGGCGCCGGCCTGGTGCCCGACCACGAGGCGCAGAAGCTCACGCTCGAGGTCGTCGCGGCGCGCGGCGGCAGCGACGCGGTCCGCCGCCTCGCCCAGCTCACCGATCACGGCGACGTGCGCATCGCCGCGCGCGCCGCCGAGCTGCTCCCCGGCCTCTGGGACAAGGCGACGGCCGCCGACCGCGCCGCCATCGGCGAGGCGCTCACGCGTGCCGTCACGCGCGCCGAGTCCGGCGTCGCCGGCGCCGCCGCCGAGGCGGGCGGACCGCTCCTCGCCGCCCACGGCAAGGTCGGCCCGCTCGCGCCGCTCGCCGACGCCATCGTCGACCGCCTCCAGTCCGCCGGCGACGACGCCGAGCTCGCCACCACGCTGCTCGGCGCGATCGGCAAGGCCAAGCTCGACGCGCTGCCCGCGTGCCAGGCGCTGCGCACCGATCCGGCGCCGTCGCTCCGCGCCGCCGCGCGCACGTGCGTGAAGGAGCTCCTCGGCGAGGACCCCGGCCCCGCCGCGCCCTCGACCTCGCCGCCGACGCCACCCGTCGATCCGCTCGCGGCGCTCTCCGGCCCGCGCACCTGGAAGCTCACCACCACGCAGGGTGACGTCACGATCGCGCTCGCCGGCGAGCTCGCGCCGTGGCACGTCGCGGCGATCCAGGAGCTCACCTACAAGGGCTTCTACGACGGGCTCGTCTTCCACCGCGTCGTCCCCGACTTCGTCGTCCAGGGCGGCGATCCGACCGCCACGGGCTGGGGCGGCCCCGGCTTCACGCTGCCGTCGGAGACCGGCTCGCGCCTCGATGCCCCGGCGCCCGAGTACGCGGCGGGCGCGATCGGCATCGCCGACGCCGGCAAGGACACCGGCGGCTCGCAGTGGTTCGCGATGCACGGGCGCGCGCCGCACCTCGACGGCCGCTACACGTGGATCGGCGCGATCACCGAGGGCGCCGACGTGATCGATCGCCTGCAGATCGGCGATCGCGTCGTGCGCGCACGCGTCCAGTGAGGACCGGCCGCGAGGCGTGGGGCCACGAACCATGACGGCGTTCGAGGACTGGCGCGCCGGCGGCAAGACGCTCCGCTACCGCGACCACGACATCTTCTACCGGGCCGACGGCCGCGGCCCGACGCTCCTCGCCATCCACGGCTTTCCCAGCGCGTCGTGGGACTGGTGGCCGATCTGGCCGGCGCTCACCGCGCGCTTCCGCGTCGTCGCCTGCGACATGATCGGCCTCGGCTGGTCGGCGAAGCCGCACCCGTACCCGTACTCGATCCTCGACCAGGCCGATCTCCAGGAGGCGCTCGCCCGCGAGCTCGGCGTCGACGAGGCGCACGTCCTCGCCCACGACTACGGCGACACCGTCGCGCAGGAGCTGCTCGCGCGCAGCAACGAGGGCAGCAGCGAGGGCGGCCGCCTGCGCCTGCGCTCGGTCTGCTTCCTCAACGGCGGCCTCTTCCCCGAGACCCACCGCCCGCGCTTCATCCAGAAGCTCCTCGCCGGCCCGCTCGGACCCGTCGTCGCGCGCCTGTCGAGCAAGCGCGCGTTCGCGTCGGGCATGACCGCGATCTTCGGGCCGGAGACGCCGCCGTCGCCGCAGCTCCTCGACGAGCTGTGGACCTTGCTCGAGCACGAACGCGGCCGGCGCGTCCTGCCCGCCCTCCTCGGCTACATGGCCGAGCGCCGCCGCCACCGCGAGCGCTGGGTCGGCGCCCTGGTGAACGCCCGCATCCCGCTCCGCGTCGTCGACGGCGCGGTCGATCCGGTCTCGGGCGCGCACATGGTCGCGCGCTACCGCGAGCTCGTCCGGGATCCGGACACCGTCGAGCTACCCGGCATCGGCCACTATCCCCAGCTCGAGGACCCCGACGGCGTCCTGCGCGCGTTCCTGGACTTTCACGAGCGCGTCTCGCGCGCGTAGAGCGCGGGCAGGAACGACTCGAAGTTCCCGACCTCCTCGACGTTGTGGGTCAGCCAGGCGCGCGCCTTGTCGTCCGGGAACAGCAGGCGGCGCACCACGGGGTTGATGGCCCGGCCGAGCAGCGGCGCGTCGAGCCCTGCGATCAGCCAGTTCGTGTACTGCGTTCCGGCGGCGACGGCGTGCCACTCGTACGCCATGAGCGCGGCCCGCGCGCCCAGCTTGCGCGGGCCGTGGACGAAGCCGGTCTCGTCGAGCTGCTCGACCCGCGTGTGCACGTCGATCTCCCACGCCGGGTTGCCGGCGAACGCCTCGTTGATGTGGAACACGGCGCCCGGGCCGATCGTGCCGTCGGGCCGGCGCTTCACGTAGCGAAACGCGATGTGATCGACGGGATGCCAGGCGCGATACCTCGGCACGCGTCGCCCGGCGATCTCGACGTCGCCGTCCAGGTGCTGGAACCACCACACCAGCATCGCGGGCGTGACCCCGCGGATGACGTCATGCTCGATCCACAGCTTCACCCGACCGTCGGCGAGCACGGACACCTCGGTCCGCGCCGAGGCGAGCGGCTTGCGTGTCCACGGGATGTCGAGCGGAGCCAGCGGAGGCATGCGCCGCGACGGTACGCCACGAAACGACCTCCGTCCGCACCGCATCCCAGTCGCATGCCGTTGCTCCGGATCTCACTCCGGACCACATTCGACGTAACCGCGCCGGGGGGAATCAATGGACGAGCGGAACCAGAAGCGTGACCTCGTGCTCGCGCCGAGCGAGTACGCCTACATGCAAGACGTCACCAAGGGCATCATCAAGACCTACACGGGCCCGACGGTGATCAACCCGACCGCGCAGGAGCGGCCGGTGGTCTTCAACGCCGACAACAAGCGCTTCGAGCCGTGCACGCTCGAGCAGGCGGTCCAGCAGATCGCGATCGCGCCCGAGGGCTACTACGTCACCCTCAAGAACCCGTCGGCGAAGAACGACCACCCGCCGGCGGGCGGCGTGTACCCGTCTCCGGACCTCGAGGTCGGGCGCAAGATCAACATCACCGGTCCGTGCTCGTTCGCGCTGTGGCCCGGCCAGATGGTGAAGCTCGTGCAGGGCCACCACCTGCGCTCGAACCAGTACCTGCTGGTGCGCGTCTACAACGAGGACGAGGCGCGCAAGCACTGGGGCCAGGCGGTGATCAAGCCCGCCGGCGACGGCAGCGAGCCCGCGCAGCCGATCGGCGGCGCCCCGCGCGACCTCACCGTCGGCAAGCTCTTCATCATCAAGGGCACCGACGTCTCCTTCTACATCCCGCCCACCGGCGTCGGCGTCGTCCCCGACGAGGCGGGCTCGTACGTGCGCGACGCGCTCACGCTCGAGCGCCTCGAGTACTGCATCCTGGTCGACCAGAACGGCAAGAAGCGTTACGAGCGCGGCCCGCAGGTCGTGTTCCCCGAGCCGACCGAGACGTTCATCGCGCGCGACGGCGTCCGCAAGTACAAGGCGATCGAGCTGCAGGAGATCCAGGGCCTGCACGTCAAGATCATCGCGCCGTACACCGAGGCCGGGCGCTCGTACCGCGAGGGCGACGAGCTCTTCATCACCGGCAAGGAGACGGCGATCTACTTCCCGCGCGAGGAGCACTCGATCGTCCGCTACGACGGCAAGGACAAGCACTTCGCGGTCGCGGTGCCGGCCGGCGAGGCGCGTTACGTGATGAACCGCAAGACCGGCGAGATCCGCATGACGCGCGGGCCGGCGATGCTGCTCCCCAACCCGGTCGACGACGTGATCGTGCGCCGCGTCCTCACCGACCGCGAGTGCGCGACCTGGTACCCGGGCAACGACGCGGTGCTCGCGTACAACCGCTCGCTGCGCCAGCTCGAGAACGCGGCGCCGGTGGGCCGCGCGGGCGTGGTGTCGGAGGCCGAGATCCAGAAGCAGCAGAAGAAGGCGCCGGCGTCGCAGCAGGTCGCGATGGGCGCGGCCGCGCCGGCGTCGAACCAGCTCGCCGGCGACGTGCTCGAGCGCGGCAACCAGTTCACCCAGCCGCGCACGGTGGTGCTCGACACCCGCTTCCAGGGCGTGCCCGCGATCAACGTGTGGGTCGGCTACGCCGTGATGGTCGTCGACAAGCAGGGTCACCGCCGGGTCGAGCAGGGCCCGGTCAACCTGCTCCTCGGCTACGACGAGACGCTCGAGGTGATCGAGCTGTCGACGGGCAAGCCCAAGTCGACCGATCGGCTCATCCAGACCGTCTTCCTGCGCGTCCTCAACAACAAGGTCGGTGACATCTGCGTGGTCGAGACCAGCGACCACGTGCAGGTGACGCTCGAGTACTCGATGCGCGTCAACTTCACCGGCGAGGCCAACCGCTGGTTCGAGGTCGAGAACTACGTCAAGTTCCTCTGCGACCACGTCCGCAGCGTGCTCAAGGGCGCGATCAAGAAGGTGTCGATCGAGCAGTTCTACGGCGGCTCGATCGACATCATCCGCGACGTGATGCTGGGCAAGGTCAAGGAGATCGACGGCGGCGCGGCACGCCCCGGCATGCACTTCGCCGAGAACGGCATGCACGTCACCGACGTCGAGATCCTCGAGGTCTCGATCGACGACGACTCGATCGCCGAGCTGCTCGGCGACGCCCAGCACGAGGCGGTGCAGTCGAACATCAGGCTGCTCGGCGCCCAGCGCGGCCTCGACGTCACCAGGAAGCAGGAGGCGATCGCGCGCGAGACCGCGATCGCGCAGGCCGAGACCCGGCGCCAGCTGACCGAGCTCGAGATCGAGGCGATCGCCGCGCGCTTCCGCGTCGCGCTGGCCACCGTGCAGGGCGAGCTCGACGAGGCCAAGGCGCGCGAGACCGCCGCGGCCGCGAAGAACGCGGCCGTCGACGTCGACCACAAGGCGAACCTGCGCCGCTCCGACGAGATCGAGGCCGCCCAGCTCGCCGTCGCCAAGGGACGCCAGGCGCTGGCGCTCGAGGCGCTCGCCGCCGAGGTCGAGGCCGTGGTCAAGCGCTTCGAGGCCGCCCAGGGCGGCTTCAGCGAGGCGCTGCTCGCGCTCTCGTCGCGCGAGACCCTGGCCAAGGTCGCCGAGGCCATGAGCGTGCAGTCGTTCGTCGGCGGCAAGACGCTCACCGACGTGATCGACAAGGTCTTTGCCGGCACGCCGCTGGCCGGCATCATGGACCGCGTGAAGGACCGCGTGGTCGGCGGCAACGGCGAGTCGCACAAGCCGCTGCCGGGCGCGTGAGTCGGCCCGTTCGGTGCGCTACCGGGCGCTGCCGCCGGCGCTGGCGCTGATCTCGGCCGAGACCTCGATCGAGACCTCGATGCGAGCCTGGACCTGCGCGGCGGCGGCGACGGCGACGGCGAGCTGGCCGCCGACGCAGAGGCCCTTGTCGCCGATCTGCTTGACCAGCTCGCCCGACGACTTGACCAGTCGCCCGCCGGCGACGGCCCAGACGCCGATCGCCTTGAGCGTCAGCTCGGCCTTCTTGCCGACCTGCAGGATCGTCGGCATGCCGGCCTCGATCGCGCGCATCGCGGCCTGGAACTTGGCGTCGTCGACCACGGTCACCTGCTCCTGCACGACCCGCACCTGCGGCTCGGAGCACTCGGTGCGCAGGCTCGCGCGCAGCTCGGCGCTGGCCTTGCACTCGACCGACGCGTCGACGTTGGCGTAGCCGCGACAGTCCGCCGAGCAGCTGCCGCGGCAGGTGCCCTGGCAGACGCCGTTGCACGAGCCACCCGCGCCGGTCGCGCCCTGACAGGTGCCCTCGCACGTGCCGTTGCACGTCCCGCCGCACTGTCCCTCACACGACACCGAGATGTCCGCGGTCGCCTTGGCCTCGCACTGCGCGGTCACCTGGGCCGTGAAGTCGACGTCGGTCGTGCAGACCGGCGGATCGTACTTCGTCACCAGGCGGGTCTCCTGGCTGACCGAGACCTCGAGGTTGGCCTCGAGCGCCTGCGCGGCGGTCCGGCACACCGTACGGGTGTCACCGTCGGGGGAGACGCCGAGCTCGACCGCCATCTTGCGGCAGGCGTCGCGCACCGAGCCCTCGAGCTCGAGCGTGCGGCGGTCGAGCTCCGCCGACGCCAGCAGGAACTGGTAGAGCTTGCGGCCGACGTCGGACGTCGAGATGTCGCCGCACGCGTCGGGGTCGATGCCGGCGCCACCGCCGCCGCCGCCGCCTCCCGGTCCACCCTTGGGCGGCGGCCCACACGAGATCACAACAGCGAACGACAGCGACACGATCAGCGCGCGGAGCAAGGCCATGGATTCCCTCCGCGCGGCATTATGCCGGAAACCCCGAGGCGCGTGTGGTGTCGTACCCCTCGTGCGCGCTCCTCCGGGTGCTGTCGTCGTCACCGTGCTGGCCGTCACCTCCGTCGTCGCCGCGCCGGCCGGCGCCGACGAGCTGGAGAGCACGCTCGGCCAGCACCTGTTCGAGGCGTCGCACTCCGTCGACGTCACCATCGAGGACGGCGTCGCCCTCTACCGCGTCCGCCGCGTGTTCGCCAACCCGGGCAAGATCGCCGACGAGGCTCGCCTCGACATCGACCTGCCGTACGGCGCCGCCGCGACCGGGCTCCGGATCCGCGCGCGCAGCCAGTGGTACGACGGCGAGCTGATGGAGGCAGAGCAGGCGGCGAAGCTCTACCAGGAGCTCACCGGCAAGGGCATCTGGAAGCCGAAGGACCCGGCGCTCCTCTACTGGCGGTGGGCCGACAAGCTCGCGCTCCAGGTGTTCCCCGTGCTGCCCGGCTCGACGAGCACGGTCGAGTACACGCTCACGGTCCCGACCCGCTACAGCGGCGGCCGCGTCTTCCTCTCGTACCCGCGGCCGTCGGCCGACGTCGCGCCGAACCTCGCCACCCCGGTGCTCACGGTGCGCCCGGCGTGGGCCGACGCGACGACGATGATGAAGCTCGACGGCGTCCGCTCGGCGACCGACGCGCCGGTCGTGCTGGCGCCGCCGGTCGTCCCCGACTGGCTCGAGGCGATCCCGCACGAGGCCGACGCGAGCTACGCCGCGAGCACGATCGAGGTGAAGGCGACGCCGGCGACGCGCGCGGTGTTCACCACCGCGAAGCTGACGCTCGACATCGAGCACACGTACCGCAGCGACCTGCGCGTCGCGCTCTACACCCCGGCCAACATGCGCGTCGACGTCTTCGGCGGCGAGGGCGGCGGCGACAACGACGTGCGCGGCACGTTCGACCTGAAGCTGCCGGCGAAGACGACCGGCGCCGGCACCTGGCGCCTCGTCGTCTCCGATCACGCGGCGCTCGACGCCGGCACCCTCGAGCGCTGGACGCTCCAGCTCGGTGACGGCAAGGTCGTCAAGCTGGCGTCGACCGACACGCCGGTGTTCGTGCCGGACGCGCCCGAGAACGCGTCCGACGGCGGCGTCGCGATGATCGAGATCGCGCCGCCGCCGATCGATGTCGTCGCGGCGCGGCTCGGCAAGGTCGTCGCCTCGCCGGCGCACGCCTTCGGGCGCCTCGAGCTCGACGCGGCGCCCGAGCTCGCGCCGCTGCCCCGGGCCGCGCAGGTCGTGTTCGCCGTCGACGCGTCCCACTCGATGGGCGAGGCCGGCGTGGCGATGCAGCTCGCGCTGGTCCGCGCCTACCTCTCGCACGTGCCCGACGCGCAGGTCGAGCTCGTGCTCTTCCGTCGGCACGCGACGCGCCTCTTCGGCAGCTTCGTGCCGGCGGCCGACCTCGACGCGCGCCTCGCGACCGCGGCCGCGGCGGGCAAGCTCGCGCCCGGCAACGGCAGCGCGCTCGACGAGGGCGCGCGCGCCGCGGCCGCCGCCCTCGCCGGCAAGAAGGGCCCGCTGCGCGTCGTCTTCACCACGGACGATCTCCTGCGCAAGCGGTGGGAGAACAAGGACGCGCTGGCCGCGCTCGCCCGCATCCCCGCCGGGACCGTGGTCCACGTCGTCGACGCCAGTCCGCGCGGCGGCGGCGAGCTCGCGCTCGAGCGCGACGACGACCACGCGCTCGCCGAGCTCGCGCTCACGCACCACGGCATCGCCGCGGTGCTCTCGGGCGGCAGCGACCTCGGCAAGGAGCTGCCGAAGCTGGTCCTCGGCCTCGTGCGCCCCGTGCGGATCGATCACTTCGCGATCAAGGGCTTCGACCTGGAGAAGGGCCGCTACGACCAGACCCTCCCCGCGGTGCTCGACGAGGGCGCCGGCGTGCGCATCGTCGTCGCGCACGCGACCGCGCCGGCGAAGGTCGAGGTCACCGGCATGATCTGGGGCGACCGCTTCCGGCGCACCATCGCCGTCGATCGCGCGTTCTCGGTCGCGGCCGCGGGCTGGGTCTTCTCCGAGGACGATCACCAGGAGCTCTCGCCCGAGGAGATGATGAAGGTCGCGCTGATGGGCAAGGCGGTCTCGCCGGTGACGTCGTACCTCGCGGTCGAGCCCGGCACGCGGCCCTCCACGATCGGGATCGAGGGGCGCGGCGGCGGCATGGGACGCGGCCGCGGCACGCTGGTCCCGAGCGTGCGGATGGGCGCGGCCTCGTCGCGCAAGAAGCCCGACCCGAAGTCGCTCCTCGCCGACGCGACCCGGGCCTGTGTCGCGAAGCACGCGCCCGCCGCCGGCTGGAAGGTGACGCTCGCGATGGAGTCGACCTACGACGAGGTCGTCGACGTGTACCCGACCGCCGGCGACAAGCTCCCGATCACCGCGTGTCTCGTCGAGGCGGTGTGGGCGCTGCGCCTGCCGCGCGCGTCCTACAACGTCGCGCGCGAGGCGTTCACGCTCGACTTCGGGTGAGTCCCGCGCCAGAACGCGACCGCGCCGACGAGCAGCATGGCCACCGAGAACACCGCGCACGCCCCGCCCCAGAACCAGTAGGCGCCGCCCATGGCCTCGGCCATCTGCTGGCTGTCCGACGGCATCCGCCCCTGCGTGGTCTCGGCCCACTGCTTGAACAGGTAGTCCCCGCGCGAGAAGACCGAGAGCGCGAGCTGCACGGCCAGGAAGAGCAGCGTGACCTGCGCGAGGTGCGCGCTGGCGCGGATCGCGATGACCAGCGCGGCGGCCGCGAGGACTCCGGTGAACATGGCGCCGAAGCCGTTGCGCACGACGAGGAGGAGCGCGAGCGCCAGCGCGGCGCCGAACGCACCGAGCGCGAGCCGCGCCCACTTCGCGTTGTGCGCGGCGTACAGCATCCCGGCCGCCGCGACCGCTGGCCCACACAGCCCGCCGGCGGAGATGAACGCGCGGGCGGCGTCCGAGCCGGGCACGGTGTGCATCGCGACGCCCGAACCGTCCTTCCACATCTTGAACTCGACGAAGTCGGCGCCGACGAGCACCGCGGCGATGCCGTGGCCGAGCTCGTGCACGAGCGTGGAGATGAGGAGCAGGGGATACGCGACGTACTGTCCGTACGGGATGAGGTAGAGCGCGACCGTGACCGCCGCGCTGGCGGCCAGCGCCCAGCGGGCGCGCTGCGAGAGCGGCATCGGCGTCCGATCGAGGGGCATACGTCAAGCGTACGCGATCGCCGGTCAGATGCAGGTCACGCTGCCGACGCCCGTGTGCTGACAGTGCGTGGCCGGGTCGGTCGCCGCCGCGGTCATGTGGTAGATGCGACACGCCAGCGTGTTGCCGGCGATGTCGCTGGCGTCGAACGGCTCGGTCGCCGAGAAGCCCGCGCACGCCGTCGCGCACTCCGCGGTCGAGGCGTACGGCGGGTTGTTCTGGTCGCCGCAGATCGCGAGCGTCGAGTTGCAGAAGCTCTCGCAGTTGGTGCCACACGTGCCGTCGCCGCCCGGTCCCGCGCTGGTGCACTCGCCCATCTCGCCCTCGGCGATCGCCGCCCAGAAGGTGCGGCAGGCGATCGTGTTGCCGTCGCGCGAGCCCGGCGCGCCGACGTCCATCGTGCGGCAGGTCGCGAGGCAGCTCGACAGATCCGAGTACTGCGCGACCGGCCCCTGGCAGTTGCGCATGACGAGCGTGCAGTAGTCGTCGCAGGCGTTCTCCAGCTCGTCCACCTCGGTGCCGCCGCACGCACCGGCCTGGAGCGCGACGGCGGCGGTGACGGCGAAGAGACCCCGGATTCGCATCACGGCATCCTACTACGGGGTGAAGCGGGCCAGGTAGGCGGCCAGGTCCAGCTTTCGTCGCGCGGCGTCCGAGGACATGTACCGGATCACGCCGAAGATCGGGCGCTCGGGTGCCCACGGCCGGTCGAAGCGGCCGAGCGTCCAGAAGATGCCGCTGTACGAGTTGGGATCGCGCCCGTCGACGGCGTACTTGTTGTTGAGGTCGACGAGGACGGCGAGCGCGGCGCGTGGCGACGGCGTCCACTCGAGGATCTTCTTGCCCCACAGCATGCGGAGGTAGTTGTGGATCCGGCCCTCGCGCACCAGCTGGGTCTGCGCCGCGTTCCAGATCGGATCGTGGGTGCGCGCCACCTCCAGCGTGGCCGCGTCGTACAGCGTCGGGCGGAGATCGCTCGCGTGGGCGTCGAGCGACGCGCGCGCCCACGCCGGCAAGGACTCGTAGCGATCGAAGTCGTCGGGGCGGTGGAACGCGAAGCCGTGGCCGAGCTCGCGCCAGGTGAACAGCTCGTCCAGGAACGCCTCGGCGGCGCGCGGCAGGCCCCACCAGCCCTCGCGCTTGCCGCTGGCCCGCGGCGCGAGGCGCGACGGATCCCAGTCGGCGTCGCGCCAGACGCGGTGGATGATCTGGTGCGCGCCGACGTGGCCGAAGTGGAGCCACGGCGAGAGCCCGCTGGCGGCGTCGGCGTCGGGGTGGTTGCGATCGTCGGCGTAGCGCGGGAGGCGCTCGGCGACGAACGCCTCGAGCGTCGCCGCCGCCGCGACGCTGCCTCCGCGATCCGGGACCGGCCCGACGGCGTGATCGATCGGCAGCGCGGCGAGGGCGCCGGCGTCGCCCGCCAGCAACGCCGGCGCCGCGGCCGGCCAGCGGCGCAGGATCGCGCCGTCGACCTCGCCGCCGCGCACGACGGGTGACGCAGCCGCGAGCGGCGACGGCGACGGCGACGAGAGCAGGTGGGGATGGATCGCCTTCTGCCAGTGCCAGCGAAACGCGGCGGCGGTGACGAAGGCGCGGTCGGCGGCCCGCAGCGGCAGGAGGCCGTTGCCGTCGACCTGCTCGACGCGCACGTCGAGGCGCGCGGCGGCGGCGGCGACCATGCGCGGCACGAAGAAGCACGGCCACTCGTCGGTCACGACGAGCGCCGCGCCAGCGGCGAGCGCGGCGAGCAGCCCCTTGCCGTCGCCGGGCGCGTGCTCGACGTACGGGTGATACGCGACACCCGCCGCGGCGAACGCACGCGCGTTGTCCGCCATCCCGTCGAGCACGAAGCGGTGCAGACGGTCGCTCGCCCATGGATAGCCGGCGCGCAGCGCCTCGAGCACCACCAGGGGCTTGCCCAGCTCGGCCGCACGCGCGAGCGCGTGATCGAGCCCGAAGCTGTACGACGCCCGGCGGGCGGCGACCATCCAGTAGAGGACGTGGCGGCCGCGCGCGCGGACGGGCGCGTCGTTGGCCGCGGTGAGGCGGAGCGCCGGGGCGAGCGCCGGCACGCCGATCATGACGATCGGTGCAGCCCGTCGGCGGCGCGGCGCAGCGCGCCCGCCGGATCGTCGGTGAGGATGGCGCCGTGGGCGGGGACGAGCCGCGCCAGGCCCGGCGTGTCGGCGAGCCGCCGCAGGTGCGCGGCGTAGGCGGGGCGGTCCTTCACGATGAACCACTTCGCGGTGCGCGTGACCTTGGGGCCGCCGGTCGAGCCGACGAGCTTCACGAACCAGCCCTTCACGCCAGGCAGCGAGTCCGGCAGGTTCATGAAGGCGTCGTTGAAGACGATGGTCACCGCCCCGTCGGGCGCGCGGTGGAGGAAGACCCCCTCGGCGGGCACGCCGTCGAGCGGCTGCCAGCTGACGGCGCCGCCGTGGGTGGGCAGCGCCCCGTAGTCGCCCTCGACCGCGACGAGCGCTGCGACCCGCCCCTGCGACGCAGGCATCGCGACCACCTTCGCGTCGGGGAAGCGGGCCTTCCAGGCCGGGGCATCCATCCGGTGATGCCCGCTCGGGACGATGATCCAGCGCACGGAACCGAGCGCTTCGATGGCGGCGAGGGTCTCGGGGTTACACGAGACCGCGCCGTGGATCCCGATCGTGCCGTCGCCCATGCGGAGGATCACCATCCGCCGGCCGATGGGCAGCACCTCGAGGGTCGCATCCACATGCCACAGCCCGTCCGCCAACGGGGTGAGCGGTCCGTGCGATGCTTCGATCCATGGCCTTGGCTTCGCCATCCGGCTTGGATACTCGCCGGAGCGCGATCGTTTCGCTAGCGCTCGCCCTCGCGTTTCCCGCCGCGGCGCGCGGCGACGAGGCGCGACCGCAGGACCTGTTCGGCCTCGCGCCCGCGGACGACGCGCCGGCGACGTGCGCGAACCCCGAGTCGCTGCCCTGCCCGGGCACGCCGGACGCCGGGCGCGCGCCGGCGCTGCTCGAGACGCGGCTGCCGGCGACCAGGGTGGCGCGGCTGCCGCTCGCCGCCGCGGATCTGGAGAGCGCGGCCGGGCTCGCCGCCGGCGCCGTCGGGCGCGACGATGCGGGGCTTCACTTCGCGGGCGCGACCTCGGTCGAGAACCGCTGGCTCGTCGACGGTGCCGCGGTCGACTCGCCGCGCAACGGCGTGCTCGGCGTCCGCGTGCCGCTCGCGTTCGTCGAGGAGATCCGGATCGCCACGGGCGGCTTCTCGGTGCGTGATCGCGCGACGACCGGCGCCGTGATCGACGCGCGCCTGCGCGANNCGCGCGGGCGCCGCCGAGCTCTGGTATGCGGCCGGCGTCGCCCCGCGGCTGTGGGACGCGACCCTCGTCCGCCACGCGTGGCGTCGGACCGACGCCGACGGCGACATGGTCGCCGACGAGTCCGCCGCCGGCTTCGTCGTGCACGAGAGCCTGGGCACGATCGAGCGCGGCGCGCTGGCCTGGTCGGTGCCGGTCATGGGCCGGCTCGGCGCGCGCTCGCCGCACCACGAGGTCGCCGCGACCGCGCTCGCCACGGCGGGCGGCGACCCGCGCTGGATCGTGACCGCCGAGGAGCCGGGCGCGAGCGTCGCGCGGCGAGACCTCGACGTGCTGCTGTCGGCGACGTGGCGCGGGACCTGGGCGTCGACGCGCGCGCGCGTGCTCGCGACATGGCTGCGCGACGCGCGCACCGAGTCGCCACGCGCCGCCGGCGGCGACGCCCCCGACGTCGGCCTCGCCTACTTCCCGCCGCCCGACGCCGCGCGCGCGGCCGGCGACAACGCCGTGCGCGCCGGCTGCCAGGACGATTCCCCCGACGACCCGTACCCCGGGGTCCAGAACTGTCCGTTCCCGACGGGCTACTACCACGTCGGCGGCGCCGGCCAGCTCTTCGACGTGATCCAGGATCGCCCGGGCGTGCTGGGCGAGGTCGAGCGCACGGTGGGCCAGCACGCGATCGCGGTCGGCGCGAGCGGCGAGGACTCGCGCGTCGTCCTGCGCACGCGCTACACCGGCGGCTACCTGCGCCGCCAGCTCGCCGAGGAGCTCATCGTCGACTACCGCCTGGTCCAGATCGGCAGCGGCGCGGGCTTCGACGACAGCTGCGGCGACGGGGTGTCCTGCAACTGGCTCGACGAGCACGAGCGCACGGTCCGCACGCGCGGGATGGCCGCGTGGATCGCCGACACGTGGCGGCCCGGTGAGAGCGTCTCCGTCGACATCGGCCTGCGCGCCGAGTCGAGCCAGATCGGCGAGTCGGTGAAGGTGCGCGACCTGCTGCCGCGCCTCGGCGCGTCGTGGGACGTGCTCGGCCGCGGGCGATCGCGGCTGTTCGCTGGATGGGGGCGCTACGGCGCGATGCTGCCGGCGGGCACCGGCGAGCGCGTGTTCGCCGGGCCGACGATCTACCAGCAGGTCAGCTTCCCGGGGACGACCACGCACGCGGTGTCCTCGGGCGGTGCCGTGCCGATCGCGCCCGACCTGCGCGGCGTGCGCGTCGACGAGACCGTCGGCGGCCTCGAGCTCGGCGCGGCCGACGTCGTCCGCGCCGGCGTACACGTGCGCCATCGACGCCTCGGTCGCACGCTCGAGGACGTCGGCGGGACCTTCACCGTCGTCGGCGCCGAGCCGGGGACGGCGGCGGCGACCCGCGACTTCACCGAGGTCAGCGCGTCGTTCGAGAACGCACCGAGCGCCGTCGTCCACGTGCGCTTCGGCTACGCGTGGTCGCGCCTGCGCGGCAACTGGCCCGGACCGTTCGACCCGGTCGACGGCTTCGGGCTCTACGTCTCGTCGATGTTCGATCGCCCACCGATCAACGCGACCGGGCCGCTGCCCAACGACCAGCCGCACCGCTTCTTCGCGGAGGTCGCCGGGCGCGGGCGGCGCTTCGGCATGGACCTCGACCTCGGCGTGCGCGCCATCGCCACCTCGGGTCGTCCACGCAGCTACCGCACGATCGTCGGGCAGTCGTTCCTGTTGCCACGCGGCGCCGGTGGCCGGCTGCCAGCGCTCGCCCAGGCCAACGCGCGGCTCGCCGCGCGCCGGGGGCGGCTGACCTTCTCGCTCGACGTCTTCAACCTGTTCAACCGCCGCGGCACGACCGCCGTCGAGGAGATCTACGTGCTCGACGATCTGCCGCCGATCGACGGCGGCGACGAGGGCGACCTCGTCTTCGTCAAGGACAACGTCGACGAGAGCGATCCGGCGCGCCACTTCCGCCGCCACGGCGCGCCGACGCGGTTCCAGGCGCCGCTCCTGGCCGTGCTTGGCGTGCGCGTCGATCTCTGACGCACCTCGTACACGTCGGCGCATGGCTCATCCGTAGGTTCGAGCATGTCGCTCTTGCTCGCACCGCTCGTCTTCATGCTCGCCGTTGTCACGGGATGTCCTCGCTCGCCGGCGCCGCCGCCGCAGCAGCAGCCGACGACGACGGCGACACCGACCACCGCGGCGGCGACCACCGGCGGAGCGCTCGGATGGATCTGGGAGCACCCGCAGCCGCAGGGCAGCCCGCTCGCCGCGATCGCCGGCGACGCGACGGCGCTGCACGCGGTGGGCGCGCACGGGGCCGCGATCCTGTCGACCGACGGAGGCGCGACCTGGTCGGTGGCGAGGACGGGTACGATCGCCGACCTCCGCGCCGTCGCCGTCACGACGACGCGGCGGCCGGGCACGCGCGCGGTGATCGCGGTCGGCGCCGACGCGACGATCCTCCGCTCCGTCGACGGCGGGCGTTCGTTCACCGCGGTGAAGGCGCCGCTGGCCGCGAGCTTCACCGGCATCGCAGTGGATCCCCGGGGCGTCGCGTACGTGGTGAGCGACGACGGCGCGATCCTGCGATCGCGCGACGGCGGCGCGACCTTCGAGCTGCGTTCGCCCGCACCCACGGGACGGTCGCCGATCGGGCCGGGCGCGAACGCGATCGCGGCGCCGGCCGACGACGTGGTCGTGATCGCCGACGGCGTCGGGGTCCGGCGCTCGACCGACGGCGGCGCGACGTTCGGCGCACCGACGACGCCGCCGGCGCAGCCGGTGCAGCGCCTGGTCTCCGGCGGCGCCGGCGCGCTCTACGGTTTCGGCGGCACGCGCGTCCACTACGGCGCGACCCGCGTGTGTGGCTCGTGCGTCGACGCCGGCTACGAGACCCTCGTCCTCCACCGCAGCCGCGACGGCGGCGCCACCTGGGAGGAGCGCGTGCTGTCCGATCCCGGCGCCCCCGCGGCCGTGCGCGCGAGCGGGTGGCGCACGCCGGCGCCGCTGGCGCCACCGCCGTCGCCGCCGCCGGGCACCGTCCACGGCGGCTGGGGCGGCTTCCACGCACCCGCCACCCTGCCGCGCTGGTCGCCGCTGGCGGGCGCCGTCGCGGCCAGCGACGTCTACGTCGCCGATCGGCTCGGCCTCCAGGTCTCGCGCGACGGCGGCCGAACCTTCACCATGGTCCCGCGCTCGCCAGTCGACGTGCACCAGGCGAGCGCGCTGCTCGCGACCGACCCCGCCGCGCTCTTCCTCGTCCGCGGCGACGCCGTCGTCCGCTCCGCCGATGGCGGCGCGACCTGGAGCGGCGGCGGCGCGCGCGCGATCGAGGAGCTGAACCTCTTCGCCGTCACGGTGACGCGGTCGGGACGTGCGCTCGCCGTCGGCATGGACGGCGTCCTGCTCGCGCGGGACACGGCCGGCGCCTGGAGCCGGGTGCCCACCGGCGTCGCCGACCGGCGCCTCCACGACGTCCATGCCGGTGACGGCGACCACGTCGTCGTGGTCGGCGACGGCGGCCTCATCCTGGCGTCGACCGACGGCGGCCGCACCTTCGACCGGCGCGCCAGCGGCACACGTGAGCACCTGAACACGGTGTGGGGTGAGGGAGCCACCGTGCTCGCCGCGGGCGGCGATGGCGTGATCCTGCGCTCGCGCGACCACGGCGTGACCTGGAAGAAGCTGGCCGGCCTCACCCACGACGCGGGCATCAGCATGTGGGGCTCGAGCGCGCGCGACGTCTACCTGGTGACGATCAACGGGCAACAGCTGCGCTCGACCGACGCCGGTGACACGTGGACCGACGTCGGCCGCTCGCTGTCAGGGGTGATCACCGGCGTGTGGGGGAGCGGTCCCGACGACGTGTACCTCGTCGGCTGGGAGGGACTGCTCCTGCGGTCGCGTGATCATGGCGCATCCTGGCAGCGCCTCGCGACCGGCACGACGCGCGACCTGAACCAGATCTGGGGCACCGGCCCCGACGACATCCACGTCGGCGGGGGCAACAGCGTGGGCAACGACGGCGTGCTCCTGCACTCGACCGACCGTGGGCGCACGTGGCGCCAGGTGCCGCTGCCGACGGCGGCTTCGATCTACGCGATCGGCGGCGGCGGCGGGCACGTCTTCATCGTCGGCGCCGGCGCCCAGATCCTGCGGCGGGGGCGCGCCGGCCGCCGTGGCCGTGCCCGCCGGCGTGCCCGCCCTTCGTCGGGTGCCCCTGCGAGCCGCCGCGCTCCTCCTGCTTGCGCTCGTCCCGGCGCCGCTGCATGAGCGCCTGCGGCGACGGCGAGCTACCGGCGCGCGGGCGGCCGCCGGGCAGCTCGTAGGGGTGGCCCTCGATCACCGGGATCTCGCGGCGGATGAGCCGCTCGATCGCGCGCAGGAGGTCGCCCTCCTCCTCGTCGCAGAACGACAGCGCGAACCCCGAGGCGCCGGCGCGTGCGGTGCGGCCGATGCGGTGCACGTACGTCTCGGGCACCTCCGGCAGATCGAAGTTGACGACGTGGGTGACGTCGTCGATGTCGATGCCGCGCGCGGCGATGTCGGTCGCCACCAGCACGCGGTTCTGCCCGCTCTTGAACTGCGCCAGCGCGCGTTCACGCGCGCCCTGCGACTTGTTGCCGTGGATCGCCGCGGCGCCGACGCCGTTCTTGTCGAGGTACTCGGCGACGCGGTTGGCGCCGTGCTTGGTCCGCGTGAACACGAGGACGCGGCGCATGGCGACATCGCGCAGGACGTCGACCAGGAGCGCCCGCTTGTCCCCCTTCCGGACGAAGGCGACCTCTTGCTCGATGCGCTCGGCCGTCGACGACACGGCCGCGACCGCGACCTGCACCGGGTCGTGGAGGAGCACGTCGGCGAGCTGCTGGGCCTCGGGTGGCATGGTCGCCGAGAAGAAGAGCGTCTGCCGGCGCGGCGGCAGGAGCCGGATCACGCG
>DDTA01000036.1:91530-92703 GCA_002344285.1 Myxococcales bacterium UBA2376 | reverse complement strand
GGGGCCCGTGGCCGCAGTTCGGACCGGCACGAGCACGCGCTCGAGCGAGGTGAGGTCGCTCCGAAGTTCCCGCGGGTACCGGACGTTCACCGTGAACCGCTCCCGTCCCTCGATGGTCTGGTCGATCACCATGCCGCCGATCGCCGTCTCGACCACCTGCATGACGTCGAGGACGCGCAGCCCGTAGCGGGCGATCGCCTCGCGGTCGGGCTTGAAGTCGATGTACACGCCTTGCGTCTCCCGGTCGGCGAAGACGCTGCGCGTGCCCTCCACGGTGCGAAGCCGCCGCTCGATCTCCAGGCCGAGCTCCTCGTTCTTCTCCAGGTCGGAGCCGAAGATCTTCACGCCCACCGGTGTCCGGATGCCGGTCGTCAGCATGTCGACGCGCGCCTTGATCGGCATGGTGACCGCGCCCTGTATGCCTGGCATGGCGAGCGCCGCCATCAACTCTCGCTCGAGCTTCTGGCGTGTCATGCCGGGGCGCCATTTGGCCTTCGGTCGGAGCACGATGACGGTCTCGAACATCGAAAGGGGTGCCGGGTCCGTGGCCGTCTCTGCGCGGCCTGCCTTCCCGGCGACCGACTGGACCTCCGGGAAGCTCGCGATGATCTTGTCCTGGCGCTGGAGGAGATCCTTCGCCTGCTCGATCGACACGTTTGGAAATGTGACCGGCATGTAGAGCAGCACACCCTCGTCGAGAGGCGGCATGAACTCCGATCCGATCCTTCGCGCCGGCCACACCATCGACGCACCGATCGCACCCGCCAGGACCAGCACGAGGATCCGGTGGTGCAGCGCGAAGCTAAGGATCGGGCGGTACGCGGCGATCGCGAAGCGGTTGATGGGGTTCGCGCGCTCGGAGCGGATGCGACCTCGGATGCACAGCACCATCAACGCCGGCCCGATCGTCACCGACAGCACAGCGGCCGACACCATGGCGAACGTCTTGGTGTACGCGAGCGGCGAGAACAGCCGTCCTTCCNNCGACACCGCGATGATCAGCAGCGAGCCGAAGATGGGCCTGGCGAGCTCCGTGCAGGACTCGATGATGAGCTCGACGCGACGGCTCGGATCGGAACGCTCCAGCTTGCGGTGCGCGTTCTCGACGAGCACGACGGTGGCGTCGACCATGTCGCCGACCGCGATGATGATGCCGCCGAGCGACATGATGTT
>DDTA01000036.1:65502-91508 GCA_002344285.1 Myxococcales bacterium UBA2376 | reverse complement strand
GACCAGCGCGCTGCGCACGTGCATGAGAAAGACCGCGATGAACACGAGGACCACGATCAGCTCCTCGGTGAGCGCCGTGCCGAGTGTGTCGATCGACTGGCGGATGAGCTCGGAGCGATCGTACGCGACCTCGACCTCGACACCGTCAGGCAGCGACGGCTCGAGCTCTCGCAGGCGAGTCTTCACGCGATCGATCACGTCCAGCGCGTTCTCCCCGCTTCGCATCACGATGATGCCGCCCACGGCCTCACCTTGCCCGTTCCACTCGAGCAGTCCGCGCCGGATGTCAGGGCCAATCTCCACGCGGGCGACGTCACGAACGCGCACCGGTGTTCCATCGAGCCCGACCTTGATCATCGCGTTCTCGAGATCTTCCTTCTGCTTCACGTACCCGAGGCCGCGGAAGACATACTCTCGACCGGCCCACTCGATCACGCGGCCGCCGACGTCACCGTTGGCTCCTCGTGCGGCGTCGATCACCGCCGCGACGTCGACGCCGAACGAGGCGAGGCGTACGGGATCGACGACGATCTGGTACTGCTTCTCGTAACCACCGACGGAGGCGACCTCGCTGACGCCTGGCACGCTCGCCAGCGCGTATCGCAGGTTGAAGTCCTGAAAGGCGCGGAGCTCCTGCAGGTCGTGTTTGCCCGAACGATCGATCAGCACGTACTGGAACACCCAGCCGGATCCCGTGGCGTCCGGGCCGATCGTGGGCTTCACCCCGTCGGGTAACTTCCCGGCGGCGTTCGCCAGGTATTCCACCGTGCGAGATCTCGCCCAGTAGGGGTTGGTGCCGTCTTCGAAGATCACGTAGACGAAGCTCATCCCGAACATCGAGAACCCACGCACCGATTTCACGCGCGGAGCCGAGATGAAGCTCGTCACGAGCGGATACGTGACTTGATCCTCGACGAGCTGAGGCCCGCGGCCCATCCACTCCGTCCACACGATCACCTGCGTGTCCGTCAGGTCGGGGATCGCATCGATCGGGCTGCGGCGCCAGCTGTAGATGCCCAGCGCGCCGAGCACGAGGGCCACCGCGACCATCAGTCCGACGCGTCGCGCACACCATTCGACGAGCTTCTCGAACATCGTCAATGTCCTCCGTGACCCGGCGCCGAGCCACCCGCGCGCAGGCGGCTCTCGCTGTCGAGCAGGAACTGTGCGCTCACGACCACCTGATCGCCTTCACGCAATCCACTCCTGATCTCGGCGCGTCCTGACACGCGACGCCCGACGTCCACCTCGACAGGACGAAACCGTCCCTCCGCGCCCGCGACGTAAACGACGCGATGGAAGCCGGTATCGACCACGGCCTCCTCCGGTACGGTCAGAAGCTCGGCGCCGCTTGCGGGAAGCTCGACGGTGGCGAAGTTGCCGGGTCGGAGCTGGCCCGCCGAGTTCGGAACGACCAGCCGGACCTTCACCGTACGGCTCTGCGGGTCCACCGTCGGGTACACGTAGTCGATCGGTGCCTCGATCGGATCGGACAGTCCCTCGACCCGGATGGTCGCGGTGCCCTTCCGGTCGAGGCGGCCGAGCTCGTATTCGTAGACCTCCGCAATGACCCACACGCGGGAGAGGTCGGCGATCAGGTAGAGCATCATGTCGGGTTCGACGAAGTGCCCCTGCACGATGCTCTTCTCGATCACCGTGCCCGCGATCGGGGCGCGCACCATGATCGTCTCCACGGGGGCATCCGAGCTCTCGATGAGGCGGATCTGATCGTCCGGGATGTCCCACAGGCGCAACCGCTCTCTCGCGGCGTCGGCGAGATCGGTGGAGAATTTGCGAGCTCTCAGATACTCCTGCTGCGCCACGAGCAGCTCTTGCGAGTAGAGCGAGTACAGAGCCTGACCTCGTTTCACCTTCTGCCCCACGGCGCTCACGTGCAGCTTCCGCACGTAGCCCATGAGCTTGGAGTGCACGTGCGCCTCGCGAGACTCGTCGGTGCGGACGATCGCGGTCGCCCGAATCGTCGCGTCCAGGCGAGTCCGTTCGGCCGGTGCGACCTTCAGTCCGATGACCTGCTGGCGATCGGCCGGGACGACTACCTCTGTGTGTCCGGCCGGTAGTCCACCGTGCGCCGAATGGTCTTCGGTGCTGGCGCTGCTTCCGTGAGCACCCGCGTGCTCGTTCGCGTCGGGTTCTTTGCCGCACCCGGCGAGAACGATGGCGAGCGCTGTGATCCTGACGTTCATGGCAGCACCTGGTTTCCAGCGATGCGCTGGAGCTCGTAACGCAACACCCCGCGACGCACGACAGCCTCGGCGCGAGCCGCCTCGAGCGCCTTGAGCTCCATCACGGCGTCGAGCAGCGTGATGAACTTTTCGGTGCCGGCCACGTACGCGGTCTCGATCGAGATGAGCGTCTCGCGGAGCTTCGGGATCGCCGCGTTCTCCAGCGCAGTGACCCTCCGCTCAGCCGCGCGTGCCCGGCTCCACGCCATCCGTAGCTCGGCATCAGCCATCGCCGTCATCGCGACGGTTTCGCGTTCGGCGGCGCGCTCCATGGCCCGAGCCATGGCGACCTCGTTGCGCTGTCGATCCCACCACCAGAGAGGCACGGTCACGCTGACGCCGAGCCCGAGCCCGTCGGGCATTCCGTCGAGTTTCTGCTCGTACTCGATGTCGAGCATGACCATGGGCAGGTACATCCGCTGCGCGAGCTCACGCTGTGCGACGGCGCTCTCCTTCATCGCCCGCGCCGCAGCGACTTCCGGCGTCCTCGACGCTGCGGCGACGATGCGGTCCGGATGCGGAAGCGCGCCCGCGCCTGGGAGCTCGACGGCGCCGACCGGTTCGGTCGGAGCTCGACCACGCAGGGTGTTGAGCATCGCGACGATGGCAAGTCGTTCGTCGGCGAACGAGGCACGCTCCGCTTCCATCGCTGCCATCTCCGATTCGGCGCGGAGGACGTCGTGATGCCCCATGCCACCCATTCCGGCCCGCACGAGAGCGAGCGCTGCCTCGCGCATGCGCGCCAAGAGTGCCAGCTGCTCGTCGACGATGCGCACCATTTCGTCGATCATCCACAGCTCGTAGAAGAGCCGCACCGCCTGAGCTCGAGCGTCCCAGCGGACGCGTCGGACACCGGCCTCGAACCGACGCACATCGGAGGAAGCGATCCGCTTGGCGATGTCTCGCCTTCCGAACAGATTGAGTGGCTGGCTGATGCGGTACGCGAGCATCACTGGGTCCGATTCATCCGTCATAGCGGCGAGCGGAATCGCTTCCGACATGACCGACACGGATGGGTCCTGCCAGGCTCCGGCTACGTCGACGGCAGCCCTCTGCACAGCGAGGTCCGCGCGGGCGACGTCAACGGCGGGTGCGTTGCGATCCACCTCGGTCAAGAGGTCACCGAGCCGCAGAGGTGCGGGTGCGAGGATCACGATGAGCGCGGCGATGAAACTCAACATGAGCTAACGATCTCCACAGCAATGGCTATGCCCGGTGGCGTCACGGCTTTCGCGCACGTACTGCGCGGGCTTTCTCGAGCACCGTGAGCAGGTTGAACGTCGGATCCTTGAACTGAGCGCTTCGGACCATCGACCAGTTCGATCGGATGTAGTCCTGAAGGAAGTCGACGATCTCGCCGAGCAAGATGGTCTGGTGGCGTGCACCGGGGACGGGGTAGGAACCGAACGCCACGAGCCGGACGTGGTGACCGCAGTGCGTCCGCGTCGCGCCACGCTGCAAAAGCGCTCGCACGACATCGTCGATGTCCTCCTCCGCGCAGCAGCCGAAGCGCAACAGCGCCCCACGAAGAACGCGTGGCTCGGTGGCGCCCTGGTTCAGCGTCGCCTTGCCCTCTTTCACCTCGCCGATGATCATGTCAACGGCTTCTGCGGGAGGACCGAGGCGTGGATCAGGCCTGAACGTGCGCTCGCGCGACCGCCCCATCGTGAACGGTCGTCCCGCGCCAGCAAAGCGAACCGCCAGAATGTCCAGGTCGGTCGCAACGCGATGCTGTCCGTGGCCGAGCGCTTCGAGGACCGGGTACTCGGTGACCGTGAAATACCCGTTGAGCCGCAGATAAACCTGGACGAGACCCACCGCGTCATCCATGACGGGCTCCTGCACGAACGAGCTTCGCGAGCTCGAGGACCGTGACCGGGATGAGGCCGAGGAGCAGGGCGACGCCACACGTCTCGAGGGTGACGGGCCCGATCCCGAAGAGTTGCTGAGCGGCGGGGATATGGTGGATCCCGAGCTGAAGGACAACCGAGATCGCGACGACGCCGAGCAGCGCTAGATTTCCGAACACCCCGGTCTGCCAGAACACACGCGTGTCGCTCCGGGCAGCGAAAGCTCGGAAGAGCTCGCCGAATACGAGAACCGAGAACGCCACATTGCGAGCGGTCTCGACACCGGAGCGTGGGAGAACCCACGCAAACGCGGCGAGCGTGACCGTGGCTTCCAGCAGCCCCGTGAGAGCGACGCGCGTCCACTCACCGCGACCGAGGAGAGGCGCGTCGGGGCGGCGGGGCGGCCGCGCGAGTGTGTTGCTTTCCGGCGGATCCATCACGAGTGCGAGCGCTGGCAGCCCGTCGGTCACCAGGTTGATCCAGAGCAACTGCAGCGGGAGCAGCGGAAGCGGCATCCCGAGTAGGGCAGCGCCGAACATCAGGAGAAGCTCGCTGGCGTTGCCGGCCAGGAGGTACACGAGCGTCTTGCGGATGTTGTCGTAGATCGCTCGGCCCTCTCGCACGGCGGCGACGATGCTCGCGAAGTTGTCGTCGGTCAGGACCATCGAGGACGCCTCTCGCGTGACCTCCGTACCGGTTCGTCCCATCGCAATGCCGATGTGCGCGCTGCGGAGCGCGGGCGCGTCGTTGACGCCATCGCCGGTCATCGCGACGATCTCGCCGCGTTCCTTCCAGGCCCGGACGATTCTCAGCTTGTCCTCGGGCGTCGCGCGCGCATGGACACGTTCGGTGGTGGGCTCACCGGGAGCCACCAGACCGAGCTCCGACGCGATGGCGTTTGCGGTGACGGGGTGGTCGCCCGTGATCATCACGGTGCGGATCCCGGCGCGGCGTGCATCCGCGATCGCGGTGATGGCTTCGGTTCGAGGAGGATCGGCCAGGCCGATCAACCCCACCAGCGTGAGACCCGATTCGCCGTCACCCGAACCGACGGCGATGGCGAGGACGCGCAGACCGCGTCTCGCCATGTCTTCGTGGGCGGCGGCGGCTCTCGAGTCGTGGCGCGCCAGGCGCGTCACGAGCACGTCGAAGGCACCTTTCACGTACGCCCCGCCGTCAGCGCGGACGACGGTCATTCGCTTTCGATCGGAGTCGAACGGAACGACGGTGCGGCGCGGATTCGTTCGTTCGATCTCATGTCGCTCGATGCCTCGAAGCCGTGCGGCCACGAGGATCGCGATTTCGGTCGGATCGCCCGTTCCGGTTTCGTCGCTGTCTCCGATCTCGGCGTCGCAGCATGCGGCGCCGGCACGGAGGACCTCGGTGTGATCGGTGCCCCAGATCTCACGGACGGCCATCCGGCCCGTCGTCAGAGTCCCGGTCTTGTCGGTGCAGATGACCGTCGTGCATCCCAGGGTCTCCACGGCCGGCAATCGGCGCACCAGCACGTGCCGAGCTGCCATGCGTTGCACGCCGATGGCGAGCGCGATGGTGACGACGGCGGTCAAGCCCTCGGGGACGGCGGCGACCGCGAGCGAGACCGACGAGATCAAGATCTCAGTCCACGCTCTGCCCTGGATTGCTCCGACGAGCGCGATCACCACGACGATCGCGATACAGAGAACCGCGAGGCGCCGTCCGACACCCGCGAGTTGCCGCTGAAGCGGCGTCTCTTCACTTTCGGTCTGCTTGAGGAGGTGCGCGATCGAACCGAGCTGCGTCCGCATACCGATCGCGGTCACCATTGCGCGACCGGTACCCGTCGCCACGATCGTCCCCATGAACACCTGCCCGTTGCGCTCGGCGAGCGGGGCGTCGCGCGGATCGTCCTGCACTCGTTTCTCGACCGGCAGACTCTCACCGGTGAGCGCCGCTTCGTTGGTCGTGAGGCGATGTGCCTCTTCCAATCGCGCATCCGCGGCGACGATGTCTCCGGCTTCGAGCAGCAGGAGGTCACCGCGCATCACGTCCCGTGCCGGGATGTCCATCGCGCGACCATCGCGAATGACGCGTGCGCGAGGCGCCGTCATCGCGCGCAGCGCGAGCACGGCGCGCTCCGCGCGGTACTCCTGCGCAAAGCCGACGATCGCGTTGACGACGAGGATGGCGGAGATCGCGATCGCGTCAGTTGTCTCGCCCACCATGGCAGCGATTGCCACCGCACCGACGAGGAGTGCCGGCATCACGCCCGCGAACTGCCGCACGAAGATGCGCCACGGCGAGACGCCCTCAGCCCGCTCGAGCTCGTTCGGACCGTCGATATCGAGGCGTGCAGCGGCCTCCGCTGTACTCAGCCCTGCGACGGTTGCGGTAATGGCCATCGCTTCGAATCGATTGCCAGGTACGTGCCGGCGGGTGTGACCCGGACCGTCACACACCCAGCGACAGAGTTCGCTACCTTGCCCGTCACCGTCTTCACCGCGCGCGCATCTCCTGCGCTGACGTTTCGCAACCGCGCAAGGGCTGCGCGCGACCGGCTAGGCAACGGGCGGAACCGACCTTGCACCGTTGCCACTCATGCGACATCTCGAACTGACGTTTCACGGTGCTGCGGGCACCGTCACTGGAGCCCGCTTCCTGGTGACGGCGTCGAGCGCGCGTCTGCTGCTCGACTGCGGTCTCTATCAGGGGCCCGACGCGAGTGCGCGAAATCGTTTCGATCCGCCAGATGGTTGGAACGGGCTCGATGGCGTCGCCCTCAGCCATGCCCATCTCGATCATTCGGGCTACCTGCCGGTGCTCGTACGATCTGGGTTTCGGGGTCCAGTGCATTGCACACCAGCGACCGCGGAGATGATGGCGCTCATCTTGCGCGACGCCGCGCGACTCCAGCGCGAAACCACGCGGCGTGGCGGAGAACGCGACGCACTGTTCGACGAAAGCGACGTCGACCAGCTGCTATCGCAACGCGTGGTCCACGGGTATGGGAACCCCTTCACGATCGGCGGCCTCGAGCTTCGCTTTCGGCGTGCGGGCCACATTCTGGGGTCGGCAACCATCGAGCTGCGCGAACCGGGAATGGAGGATGCGCGCTTGCTCTACTCCGGCGATCTCGGGCGTCCCGCTCACCCGATGTTGCGTAGCCCCGAAGACGTTCCCGGCGCTCGAACGCTGCTCATCGAAGCGACCTATGGCAATCGCACGCACGCGCCGTCGCCTCTGGCTCAGCTCGCCGACGAGATCAATGACATCGCGGGTCGCGGTGGAACGGTCGTGATCCCGACGTTCGCAATCGGCCGCGCGCAGGAGGTGCTCTGGCACCTTCGACAGCTCGAGGATCGACGGCTGATCCCGTCGCTCCCGGTGGTGCTCGACTCGCCGATGGCCGTCGACGCCACCGATCTGTTCTGTCGCTTCCCGGAGGAACACAACCTCGAGATGGAGCTCCTCATGGACACCGAGCGGTGCCCATTGTGTTGCCGACGCTTCGAGATGGCTCGCACGTCCGAGGAGTCCCGACGCGCGACACGCCGGCACGGCCCGTCGATCATCCTCGCCGGAAGCGGCATGGTGACCGGTGGCAGGGTCGTGCGACACCTCGCACGTTTGCTCCCCGACGCTCGAAACGGAGTCGTCTTCGTCGGGTTCCAGGCAGCTGGAACACCGGGGCGCGCGCTCGTCGATGGAGCCAAGGTCGTCGAGCTCCAGGGAGAGCGCGTCGACGTGCGCTCGACCGTCGCGTCGATCGGCGGCCTCTCTGCGCATGCCGACGCCGACGAGCTGCTCGCGTGGCTGCGCCGGTGGCAACGCACGCCCGAACGTACGTATGCCGTCCATGGAGAACCCGACGCCGCAGCCGCGCTGGCGACGCGGATCGCCACGGAGCTGGGTTGGCCAGTCGAGGTTGCCGAATACGGCGGCCGGATCGAGATCTGAGCCTACGCGCAATCGCGCGTCGACGGACGGTCGGGCGCGTGCGAGCGGCAACATCGCGGAAGCTCCGAACGCACCGCCTCGAGCGTCGCCTCGACCTTTTGCGCGAACGATTCTTCTGCGGCGATGATCGAGCGCTTGGGATGTTCCGACCATACGTCGAGCACGCGGGCATCCAGGATGGCCGCTTCTTGCGCCGACTCGCGACGGACCGGGTTCGAGCGATCGTAGCCCTGCGCTCCGGCAGGAGTGCGCAGATGAACGATCGCGACATAGCGCGAGAGCTCCGCTTGGTGGTTGGTCCCCACGGAGGTCCAGAACGAGTCGCGTGGTGCGGACGAGTAGGCCAATCCATCGACCGTTCCGCGATCGCACAGGATGACCGCGGCTTCTTGCTCCTCGAGCGCGATGCGCTCTAGCTCGTCCTGCACGCGGAAGATCGCGCGCTGAGCCCCCTCGCGACCTGCCGCAGTATCGTGCCGGGGAAAGCCACCCTGGAACAGGATGCTTGCCGCCTCTGGCAACACGAGCACGTGCCGGCAGAACGAACGCCGGATCACGTCGAGAACCGCCGTCTTGCCGGCGCCCGGACCACCCGTCAGAGCGATCCGGCGCGGCGTGTGAATCAGCTGTCGGCATTCGCACTCAGTGTTCACGGTCGCTCACCTCGGAGTGCTTTCGAAGCGCGTCACGTTTTCGTCGCTCGCGAAATAGAGAACGTTGCCGTCGGCGTCCGTGGCGATCACCGCCAAGGCCTTGTCGACGACCTCCCCGGAGAGAGGATCCTTCGCCGTGCGGGTCTCCGGTTCACGCGCCAGCCGCTCCTTGCACATCGCGCAGCAACCGAAGTAGGTCTTGCCGTCGACCTCGACCGGAATCTGCGCCTTACCCATGTACGCGTTGTTCACCATGCATACGAGACTGCGGTCAGCGACTCGCGTAAGGCGAGAATGCGTCTCGACGGGCGCGGCCGTCGAGGCCGAGGCAGGCGGGTCGCCCGACGATGCCGTCGAGCTCGTCTTGGCGCAGGCGGCCGCTAGACCGCAAGCCAGGAGGACACTCGCGTAGGGGAGACTGCGCATGGGGACCTCCATCGCCATCAGGGTGCGACGACCGCAGAAACGCGACGTTCGAGCTCGGAGCGCTGAGTGCCGTCCGCGAGGCCGAGCATGATGGCTGTGCCATTGGCATCGGGATGAACCACGACTTCCAGATCGAGCGCGAGCGGATCGTTCGGGAAGTTGTCCACGCCGTCGCGAGCGATCACCGCTGCCCGACATCGAATGCGCGAATCGATGGCTTCGGTCGTCCCGGCGTCCGCTGGCGCGTACACCACGATGCCGCCCTCGTATGGCGTGCTCGAGGTGATGGCGGGCCAACCGGCCTTCATCGCCGTGTCGTCCTTGCAGGAGCTCGCGACGTCGTTTTCGAGTTGCTCTGCTGCCCGGAGATGCGCGGTACGTACTGTCTTGTACGTGTGCGCAGCGTCGGCGCGATGGCCGGCGGCGCTGTTCTCGCGGGGAAGAGTTCCCGGCGGTCGCCCGCAGGCAGCGATGGTCAACAACAGCGACGGAATGGCGATGGACCGGGTGTTCAACATGGTGATCGTTCGCCATTGCAGAGGTCATGCCTGGACGCCGTGGCCCTCCTCTTGTGCGCATATCCAAACACCGTTGTCGTTCATATGCGCGCTGGCCCACGAGGCCGCGCAACTCATGCGATTCGTCCGCCGGTAGGCGCAAGAGCTGCGCGCCGGGGTGCGCTCCTGCGGAGGCGCAGCGTCTTTGTCATGGAGAGCTCCTCCAATTCGACGGCAAGACGTCGAGCATGGAACTCGACACGACGTCTGGACCGTCGTGTTCGGCACGGCTAACGATGACCCTTTCACGGTTCGTCACCTCTGCGGCGAGCGAGCGTTCATCGACTGTCGGGAACTCTCGCGCGCCGGCGACACCGCGTGAACCCCGCCAGTGTGTACGCGCGGTACTCGGCGATGGCAGCGGAGGCTTGTCGCTGAAGAAGTGGCTCAGGGCTCCCCCCCCGTTGTCGAGTGAAGGTCCGAGCTCGATCCCCACGGCTCCAATCGATACGCCAAGAGCTTCGCAAACTTGCGAGTCGGTCGTCGGTCTCGGCCGGGCGCCTTTTGACCACCGTGCACAGCGACGCAGCTGGCGCAGGACGTTGACGAAGGCATGCGGGCGCCCTAGGCTGACGAGGTGTGGTCTCGCCTCATCGCCGTGTTGCTCGTGCTGGGCATGATGCCCGCCGGCGGTGAGATCGGGGAGCTGGTCGTCCACTACGTCGAGCACGGCGACCTCGCCCACGACGCCGCCGATGATCACGAGGAAGCTCCTCTCGGAGAGAAGGAGCACGGGTGCTCGGGCACCTTCCACCTCTGTTCGACCAGTCATCCAGCTCCTGCGCCGTTCGGTGCGACCGTCACGACGGTGGCCGGCGGCGCCGATCTGTCCTCGTCACTTGACCTTCCGGCACCGACGTCGCGCGATGGCCAAGACGCGCCTGCGCCGTTGAACCGCCCTCCGATCGTCTGAGCAGCCGACACCTCGGCCGCGGCGTTGTCGCGGTCCACTGGATTCGACTGCTCGTTGGCCCGCGGCTCCCGCGGGTCCGGAGGACGTCATGCGAAGACTGTTTTGCGCGCCAGCCATCGTGCTGGCGGTGCTCGGCGCGAGTGAACGCGCTCGGGCCGATTCGATCACGCTCGATCAGGCGGTGGCACGAGCCGCTCGCCGACCCGCTGTTGGCATGGCCGGCGAAGACGTTGCCGCTGCCAAAGGGCTCGCCTCACGTGCACGGCGGCCGACCTACAACCCAGAGCTCGGCGCCGCCGTGGGGCCCCGGTTTGCGGGAGGTGCAACCGGCGTCGAAGTCGAGGCCTCACTGGCGCAGACCATCGAGCTCGGGGGCAAGCGTGCCGCGCGCGCTGCCGCTGCCGACGCGCGCGTTCGCGCGAGCGATGCGGAGCTGGCGATCGCGCTACGCGAGGCCCAGCTCGAGACGCGCCGCGCGTTTCACCTTGCGCTGATTGCTAACGCTCGGCTCGATGCTGCACGCGAGGCCGAGGCTCTCGCGACGCAGATCGACGCCGCGACCAAAGAGCGGCAGAAGCTGGGCTCGGGCACTCAGCTCGAGATCAACCTGGCGACCGCCGAGCTCGGACGTGCGCGACACGAACGGAACGACGCCGAGAATGACTACGAGGCCTCGCTCGTTGCGCTCGCCACGGCCGTCGGCGCCGGCCCCGAAGAACGGCTCGAGCCAACGGGCGACCTGCCCGCGCTCGCCGAGGCGCGATGGAGCGAGGAGGACCTGATCGCGCGCGCGATCGCTGGCCGCCCCGAGGTGCTTCGCGTTCGAGCCGAGCGGGAAGCAGCGGCTGCGGACGTCCGACTCGCGGACGCGAACGGCAAGCCGGACGTAACGCTCGGGCTGTCCTATGGCTTCGAACAGGATCCCGATGCGGATGCGCACACGGTGCTGGTGTCCGCGTCCATTCCGCTCCCGTTTCGCAACCGCAATCAGGGTGAGCGCAGTGCCAGCCGAGCGAGGCTGCGCCGCGCCGAGATCGACGACCAGCGGCAGCGCGACACGATCGTACGCGAGACGCGTCTGGCCGTACGGACGTACGCGAAGGCTCGCGACGCCGTCATGGGATTCGATGCCGACGTCAACGCGCGTCTGCACGACAACCTCGAGCTGGCACGAGAGTCGTTCGCGAGCGGCAAGATCGACTACTTCGAATTCAACATCGTCCGCCGCGAGCTGATCGCGAACCGGGCCGCCTATCTCGACGCTCTGGCCGAGGCGATCGACGCCTGGCACACGCTGCTGCGCGCTTCGGGAGAGGAGCAGGTGCCATGAGATCCGCACACACGATCGCACTCCTGTTCGCGGTGGCGCTCGGTGCTCACGCGTGCGGCAAGGGCTCCGGACACGCGGAGAAAGGTCATGACGAGAAGGGTCATGACGAGAAGGGTCATGACGAGAAGGGTCATGACGAGAAGGGCGAGAAAGGCCACGGGGACGATGAGCACGGCGACGAACATGGCGACGAACATGGCGAAGAGGGCCTGATCACACTGACGCCCGCGCAGGCGGCCAGCGCGAAGATCACGCTCGCCACGCTCGAGAAGCGCGCGGTCTCCTCCGAGATCGTCGCGACGGGCGAGATCGTCGCGCCCGACGACGGCATCGCAAGG
Organism: Myxococcales bacterium UBA2376; assembly: GCA_002344285.1. Taxonomy (GTDB): domain Bacteria; phylum Myxococcota_A; class Polyangia; order Haliangiales; family Haliangiaceae; genus UBA2376. Next base: position 79,262 of record DDTA01000036.1, on the reverse strand, counting down.
CTGGGCGCGAAGGTCTCCGGCCGCGTGACCAAGCTCAGCGCCGGTGTCGGCGACCGAGTCAAGAAAGGGCAAGTGCTCGGCGTGATCGACTCGCCCGAGCTCGGGCGCGCCAAGGCCGACTACGTGGCGGCGGCTGCCGCGGCGAAGGTCGCCCGAGAGAGCGCCGATCGCGAGAAGGCGCTCTGGGAACGGAAGATCTCGGCCGAACGTGACTATCGCCTTGCGGAAGCAGAGGCGACCAAAACGCGCGCGGAGAAGGAAGCAGCCGAGGTCCGGCTGCACACGCTCGGCCTGTCCGATGCGCAGCTCGCTCGGCTGACGGCGGACCAGCACCACGGCTCGTCGGTCACGCTTGCCGCGCCCATCGACGGAGTGGTCGTCGAGCGACCGGTGACCCTGGGCCAGATGATCGATCCGGCGGTCACGACGTTCGTGATCATGGACGCGCGTAAGGTGTGGATCCAGGTCGACGTCTACGAGAAGGACCTCGCCCAGATCGCCGTTGGCAACAAGGTCGCCGCCGAGGTCAAGGCGTGGGCGAATCGCACGTTCACGGGGACGATCGAATCGATCGGCGCAATCGTCGAAGCGCGCTCGCGCACGATCAAGGTGCGAGTCGCGATAGACAACGCCGACGGTGCGCTCAAGCCCGGGATGTTCGCCTCGGTCAAGCTCGCCGGCAGCACCGGCGACGCGCGCGAGGGCCTCTTCGTTCCCGCCGCGGCCGTGCAACGCGATGGCGACGAGTCGATCGTGTTCGTGCCGGTTGGTGAGCACCAGTTCCAGCTGCGGACGATCGAGATCGGCGTCCGCACCAGCGAATGGGTCGAGGTCGTCCGCGGCCTCGCCCCAGGGGAACGCGTCGTCACCACCGGTTCCTTTCAACTCAAGTCCGAGGCTCGTCGCGAGAGCTTCGGCGGGCACGAGCACTAGGAGGCGAACATGATCGAGCGCGTACTCGAATGGTCCCTCAAGAACCGCGCGATGGTGGTGATCGCGTCGCTGGTGCTCGTAGTCGGCGGGCTCACGGCGATGTCGCGGCTCCCGATCGACGCCGTTCCTGACGTCACCAACGTCCAGGTCCAGATCTTGACCAGCTCGCCCGCTCTCGGGCCCGAGGAGGTGGAGAAGTTTGTCACGACCCCCGTCGAACAGGCCATGAGCGGCCTGCCCGACCTCGTCGAGGTTCGCTCGACATCGAAGTTCGGGCTCTCGGCCGTCACCGTGGTCTTCGAGGACGGCACCGATATCTACTTCGCCCGCCAGCAGATCAGCGAACGCCTGGTGGCGGCCAAGGAGGCAATCCCGCCTGGCTACGGCGAGCCCGAGATGGGCCCGGTATCCACGGGCCTCGGGGAGATCTTCCAGTTCGAAGTGAGGGGCGAGGGGAAGAGCGCCATGGAGTTGCGGACGATCCTCGAATGGGAGATCGCGCCGCGCTTGCGCACCGTCGAGGGCGTCGTCGAGGTCAACGCCTTCGGCGGCGAGCTCAAGACGTACGAGGTCCGGCTGCGTCCAGACGACATGGCGCGTCTGGACGTCGCGCTCGAGGACGTCGTCGAGGCGCTCGAGCGCAACAACGCCAACGCCGGCGGTGCGTACATCGAGCAGAACGCGGAGCAGTACCTCATCCGCGGCGAGGGTCTGATCACCTCCAAGGAGGACGTCGGGGACATCGTCGTCGATACCGACGACGACGGCACGCCGGTGTACGTGCGGCACTTCGCGTCGGTCGAGCTGGCGGCGATGGTCCGACAAGGCGCCGTCACGCGCGACGGCCGTGGCGAGATCGTTACCGGCATCGTGATGATGCGCATGGGCGCGAACTCGCGCCAGGTCGTCAGCGACGTGAAGGACGCGATCGAACGCATCAAGCCGTCGCTCACCAAGCTCGGCGTCTCGATCGACCCGTTCTACGACCGTACCGAGCTGGTTCAGAAGACCATTCGCACCGTCGCGATGAGTCTGATCGAGGGCGGCATCCTGGTCATCGTCGTTCTGTTCCTCATGCTGCGGAACCTGCGCGCCGGCCTCGTAGTGTCGTTCGTCATTCCGCTGTCGATGCTGGTCGCGTTCCTGGGGATGCGGCAGTTCGGCGTCTCCGGAAACCTCATGTCACTCGGCGCGATCGATTTCGGACTGATCGTCGATGGCGCGGTGATCGTCGTCGAGAACTCCGTACGCTTGCTGGCGGAGCGATCTCATCAGCTGGGAAGACCGGTCAGCTCGGAGGAGCGCTCGCAGATCGTGTTGCAGGCCAGCCGCGAGGTGCTGCGCTCGGCGACGTTCGGTGTGATCATCATCGCGATCGTCTATCTGCCCATCCTTTCGCTCATCGGCATCGAAGGAAAGATGTTCAAGCCGATGGCGATGACGGTGCTGTTCGCACTCGCCGGCGCGCTCGTGCTGGCGATGACCTTCATCCCTGCCGTCGCCTCACTGATGCTGCCCCGCAAGCTCTCGGAGAAGGAGAGCTTCATCGTCGCGGGCGTTCGCCGCGGCTATGAACCGGCCCTCCGGGGCGCGTTGCGTGCGCGGTGGCTCGTCATCGGCATCGCGATGGCGGTGCTTCTCGGATCGGGCGTTGTCGCCACGCGGCTCGGGTCCGAGTTCGTGCCGAAGCTCGACGAGGGCGCGATCGCGCTGCAGGCCATCCGCCTTCCGAGCGTGTCGCTCGAGGAGTCCGTCCGGCAGACGACCGAGATCGAGAAGGTGCTGAAGCAGTTCCCCGAGGTCACCACGGTGGTCTCGAAGACCGGCCGCGCCGAGATCGCGACGGACCCGATGGGCGTCGAGATCTCCGACATCTTCGCGATGCTCAAGCCACACGATGAATGGAAGAGCGCGAGCACGAGAGAAGAGCTTGTCAGCAAGATGGAGGCGGCCTTGAAGAAGGCCATTCCGGGGCAGAACTTCAGCTTCTCGCAGCCCATCGAGCTCCGCGTCGCCGAGCTCATCTCCGGCGTCCGATCGGATGTCGCGCTGAAGATCTACGGCGATGACATGGCCGCGCTCGAGCGAATCGCGCAGGAGGCCGTGGCGGTCCTGTCGAAGGTCCCCGGCGCCGCAGACGTGAAGGCCGAGCAGACCGCCGGTCTTCCGGTGCTGCGTGTCATCGTCGACCGCCGAGCGATCGCGCGGTACGGCCTGAACGCGTCCGATGTGCTCGATGTCGTGTCCACGCTCGGTGGCCGGCAGGTCGGCGTGGTGCTGGAGGGACAGCGTCGCTTCGATCTGACGGTCCGGTTCGAGCCATCGGTTCGCGACTCGGTCCACGAGGTTGGCGATCTGAAGGTGCGTGCGCCGTCGGGTGCGCTCATCCGTATCGGCGAGCTCGCCGAGATCCGCATCGAGGACGGCCCGGCGCAGATCAGCCACGAGATGGGGCGACGGCGTGTCACCGTGGAGCTGAACGTTCGTGGCCGCGATCTCGGCGGCTTCGTGGAGGACGCGCGCGGCGCGCTCGACAAGTCGGGCGTGATCCCGGCCGGCTACTTCACGGACTGGGGCGGCCAGTTCGAGAACCTGCAGGAAGCGAGTCGCCGCCTGGCGATCGTCGTTCCGCTCGCCCTCGCCCTCATCTTCGTGATGCTCTTCGCCGCGAACGGCTCGGTTCGGCTCGCGATGATCATCTATCTGAACGTGCCGTTTGCGGTCACCGGTGGTCTCTTCGCGCTCGCACTGCGCGGAATGCCGCTCTCGATCTCGGCCGGCGTCGGATTCATCGCCCTCTTCGGCGTCGCGGTCCTCAACGGCTTGGTGCTCGTGAGCTATCTCGAGGAACGGCGACGCGGCGGCCTGCCGGCCCGCGAGGCCGCGTACGAAGGCGCGAAGGTGCGACTCCGCCCGGTGCTGATGACTGCGCTCGTCGCGTCGCTCGGGTTCATCCCGATGGCGATCGCGTCGGGCGCCGGCGCCGAGGTCCAGAAGCCGCTGGCGACGGTGGTCATCGGCGGCCTCGTGACATCCACGCTGCTCACGCTGCTCGTGCTGCCCACGATCTACGCGTGGATCATGGGGCGCAGCGACCCGAACCGGTTGGGTTCGCTCGCGCCGGAGAATCGAGGTGAGCCGTGACCACCACGACCCGATTCCTCGTTCCTGCGATGGACTGTGCGACCGAGAAGGACGTCATCAGCAACCGGCTGGAGCGCATCGACGGCATCGAGGGGCTCGACTTCGATCTCCTCGACCGCGTCGTGACCGTCCGTCACGGGGAAGGCCTGGACGATCGGATCGAGAGTGCCCTGCGTGACATCGGGATGGCCCCGAAGCGTGTCGTCGAGGGCGCGCCATCGCCCGAAGCGCTCGACGAGTGCTGCGACCATGATCATCCGGCAGTCTCGGCGGCAACCGTCGATCGACCGAGCCTGGCCGGTGCCGAGGCCTGGCTGCGGAAGGGATGGGTTCTCGCGTTTGCCGGAGCGCTGGCCGTGGTGGCCGAGGTGCTGGCGTGGACGCGGTTTGCCGAGGACAGCTGGCCCGTGATCGCGTTGTCCGTCGCGACCATGGTGCTCAGCGGTCCGACGACGTTCCGCAAGGGCTTCGTCGCCCTGCGGACGCTGACGTTGAACATCAACCTGCTGATGACGATCGCGGTGGTGGGCGCGATCGCGATCGGCCAGTGGCCCGAAGCGGCCATGGTCACCTTCCTCTTCGCCATCGCCGAGCTGATCGAATCACGCTCCGTCGACCGGGCACGTGATGCGATCCGTGCGCTCATGGCGCTCTCGCCCGACAAGGCGCGCGTGCGCCGCGGGGACGCATGGGTCGAGGTCGCGGCCGCGTCGGTGCGGCCCGGCGAAACGATGCAAGTGTTGCCGGGCGATCGCGTGGCGCTCGACGGCACGATCCGGACCGGTACGACGTCGATCGATCAGGCGCCGATCACCGGCGAATCGGTTCCGGTCGACAAGGCACCGGGCGATCAGGTGTTCGCGGGCACCATCAACCAGCACGGGGCGATCGAGGTCGAGGTCACCGCGGGGCAATCCGACACCACGCTGGCCCGGATCGGCCGCACCATTCGCGAGGCGCAGAGCCAGAAGGCGCCGACAGAGCGATTCGTCGATCGGTTCGCGCGGTACTACACGCCCGTCGTCGTGCTGTTCGCGATCGGCGTGGCGGCACTACCACCGCTCGTCGCCGACGAGGCGTTCCGTCCGTGGCTCTACAAGGCGCTGGTCCTGCTCGTCATCGCGTGCCCCTGTGCTCTCGTGATCTCGACGCCGGTCACCATCGTGTCGGCCCTGGCCGCTGCCGCGCGTCGCGGCATCCTGGTCAAGGGCGGCGTGCATCTCGAGCAAGCTCGAAACCTGCGCGTGCTCGCGCTCGACAAGACCGGGACGCTGACCGAGGGGAAACCATCGCTCGTCGATGTGGTTCCGCTCGGAGGCGTGCCTCGCGACGAGCTGCTCCAGACCGCGGCGAGTCTCGAGGCCACCTCGACACATCCGATCGCGCAGGCGGTCGTGCGCGGCTGGGACAAGCCCCTGTTGCCCGTCGAGCGCTCGACGAACATCGTCGGCAAGGGTCTCGAAGGAGTCGTCGCCGGTCGGGCCGTGACGATCGGAAGCCACCGTCTGGCGGAAGAGCGCGGCGTCTGCGGACCTCACGTCGAGAAGGAGCTGGAACGACTCGAGGCCGAGGGCAAGTCGGTGATGATCGTCTGGGCCGACTCCAAGGTGCTGGGCGTGCTCGCCGTCGCCGACACCGTGCGCGAGACGAGCATCGCCGCAGTGAAGAGTCTCCACGGCCAAGGCATTCGCCTTGCGATGCTCACCGGCGACAACCCGCGCACGGGCGCAGCGGTCGCGAAGACCGTCGGCATCGATCAGGTCGAGGCCAACCTGTTGCCCGAGGACAAGCTCACCGCGATCGATCGTCTGGCGAAGGACGGTCCCGTTGGCATGGTCGGTGACGGCGTCAACGACGCGCCCGCGCTCGCTCGTGCGACCATCGGGTTCGCGATGGGGGCCGCGGGGACCGACACCGCCCTCGAGACCGCGGACGTCGCCTTGATGAAGGACGACTTGCGCCGCATCCCGGAGCTCGTCGACCTCAGCCATCGCACACGCCGAACGCTGGTGATCAACATCTCCCTCGCGATCGGCATCAAGGCGGTCTTTTTCGGTCTTGCCCTCTTCGACCGCGCGACGCTGTGGATGGCCGTGTTCGCCGACATGGGGGCCAGCCTCCTCGTCGCCGCGAACGGGCTGAGCCTGCTGCGCATCCGGACCCGCTCCTCATGACCGAACGGAGAAACTCATGCGTTCGATGTTGATCGGCGTGCTGCTTCTCGTCGTCGCCAGTGCCAGCGTCCATGCGAATGGGCGATTCCCGTCGTCCGTGAGCGTTCATTTCCGGCCCGGGAACGCGAACGATATCTACCTCGGCACCACCTTCGGTCTTCTCGTCAGTCACGACGATGGCGCAGGCTTCTATTGGCTCTGCGAGCAGAACATCGGATACCAGGGCACGTTCGATCCGCGGTACCGCGTGGCGTCGGATGGAACGATCTACGCGTCGACGTTCGAGGGTCTTCGCGTCAGCCGTGATGGTGGTTGTTCGTTCCAGACCGCCACCGCCGATCGACCGAACACAGATCCGGGTTACATCGCAGACGTCTGGGTCGACGGGCTCGACGTCGGGCCGGATGGCGCGGTCTGGGTGACCACCGCCGAGGCCGGGCGACCGAACGACGTGTATCGCTCGACCGACGCAGGCGTGACGTTCGCTCCGCTCGGTCGCGCTTCGCCGGTGATCTGGTGGAAGGACGTCGCCGTGGCACCTGGCCAGGGGGGCCGTGCGTACGTCACTGGCTATCACGTCACCCAGACCGATCCCGATGGCGGCACCATCTCGCCGACGGTTCACCTCTACCGCACCGACGATAGCGGTCAGAACTGGACCCAGCTGCCGATCACGAGCTTCACGCTGGGGACATCGCCGCTCCTTCTCATCCCGGCCGTGGCGCCAGGTGATGGGAGCACGCTCTTCGTGAGATCGGTGCGAGCCGCGGGTCTGGGCGATCGACTCTATCGCTCGACCGACGCCGGGCTCACATGGGCCGAGGTGCTCGTCACGACGGACACCATCCGCGATGTCGTGGTGCGCACCGGTGGCGAGGTGCTGGTCGCGACCGTGGAAGGCGGCATGTCGAGGTCCACCGACGGGGGCCAGACCTTTCAGCCGCTCGCCAGCGCACCGAAAGCCGCGTGCCTCGGCGACCGCAACGGGACGCTGTTCGCGTGCGGCGCGAACTGGGAGCCCGATTTCTTCACGCTCGGCCGCTCCACCGACGCCGCCTCCTGGAGTGCGGTCCTGCGTTTCGTCGGCATCAAAGGTCCGCTCTCGTGCCCGGCAGGCACGGACCAGCGCGACGTTTGCGAAGCGTTGCAGTGGCCGGCGCTCCGCGAACAGTTCGGCATCCCGGACGAGGGTGGCGTGGATGCCCCCGGTCCGCCGCCTCGCGACAACGGCGGATGCTGCGGCGCGAGCAGCTCGCACTCCAGCATCGTCATCGCTGCGCTGCTCGTCGGGTTGCTCGGTCTCCGAACGCGTCGACGAGGCACCGCGTGAAAGCCACGACGCTCATCACGATCGCGCTCGCGGCGACATGCGCGTTGCCAGGTGGGGACGCGCTCGCGAACGGGCGCATGCCCGATAGTGTGAAGCTCGTGTTCCGGCCCGGCCAACCCGAGCACATGGTTCTCGGCGTCACCTTCGGCGTGATGGAATCCACCGACGGTGGAGCGTCGTGGCGTTGGATCTGCGAGGCCGCGGTCGGATTCAACGGCACGTACGACCCCGATTACGAGCTGACACGAAGCGGTGCATTGTTCGCGACGACGTTCAAGGGCATGACGGTCACGCGTGATCGCTGCCACTGGCAACCTGCCTCGCCGCCGCTCGGCGCTGCGCTCGTCTCGTCGATCGCGATCGGCGCGGACGACACGATCTGGGCCGGCATGACCGACTTCGTGGCCGGCAGCGCCATCTACAAGAGCACCGACGACGGCGCGACCTTCCTGCCGACGGCGCCGCTGGGGCAGTCCGGCGACTGGTGGGCATCCATCGAGGTGGCGCCCAGCGATCCGACGCGCATCTACGTCACCGCGTTTCGTACGACCGCCGGCCAGCCGCGCCAGCGCCTGCTCTTCCGTAGTCGAGATGCGGGCGCGACGTGGGAGGAGCTGCCGACCAGCATGTTCGTCGGCACCGAGATCTCGGACCTCCTGATCGCGGGGATCCATCCGACCGACCCGGACACCGTCTTCATGCGCCTGACGCTGACCGGCACGTCGCTGCAAGAACGCTTCTACCGGACGACCAACGCCGGCACCACGGCGGTTGGCGGACCGGCCTGGCAGCAGGTCCTCGAGGTCAACGACTTCGTCCAGGGCTTCGCGATACGGCGCAACGGCGAGGTGTGGGCGGGCGCGACGTCGAGTGGCCTCTTTCGTTCCACCGACGGGGGACAGACCTTCGCGCCCGTCCCTGCAAACCCACCCGTGAACCCTCGGTGCTTGCGCGAACGCCCTGATGGCGTCCTCTACGCGTGTGGCAACAATCTCCCACCGGACAGCGCCGCGCTGACGAGGACAACCGACGGCGTGACCTGGTCGCCGTTCCTGTCGTTTGCTGCACTCGCCGGGCCGGTCCGGTGCGAAGAGGGAACCTCGCAGCGTGACGATTGCCAGGCGATCCTGTGGTGTGGTGTCGCCGAGCAACTCGGCGTCACCGGTTCGGACATCGACTGCACCGATGCCGGTGTCGACGCGGCGGGTGGAGGCGCCAACGGCAGCGGCGGGTGTTGCGGCGCTGGCCGCGACACTCGGACCCCAGTGACCCTGTCGGTGGTACTGATGGCGCTCCTGCGGTATCGGCGTCGTCGAAACGCGAGCTCGCACAGCTCGGCATCACTGGACGACTGCTATCGAGCCCGCGATACCAGACGCGCGGGTGGCAGACTCGATCGCCGTTCGCCGTACCGATTGATCACCAGAAACGCGACGAGCACGCCGATGTTGAGCGCGAGACCCACTGCGAACAGCGTCACGAACATGTCGAACAGGGGTGCGGCGTTCATGGTGGCTCCGACGATGTTTCATCGATTGTACGCGCGAAGCACATCGCCGTGCGACTGCTCGGTCACTCAGGGCATCTCTCCTACGATTGACGGTCGTAAGCCGTCGAGGTAGCGTCAGGGTCTCGATGCGGTCGTTTGCCAATGCCTCTCGTGTCCTCGGAGAGCTCGAGGAACGGTTGATGGAGATCCTCTGGGACGACGCGCCGCTCTCGGTGCGCGAGGTCAAGCGCCGCCTCGGTCGCTCCAAGCTCGCGTACACCACGGTCATGACCACGCTCGACCGGCTCTACCGAAAGGGCCTCCTGGCACGGACCAAGAACGGTCTCGCGTTCGTCTATCAGCCCGCGATCGATCGAGCGGAATATCAGCGGCGCGTGGTTCAAGCGGCGCTCACGCCCTTGCTCGAGCAGGGCGCCGGACCGGTGCTTGCGGCCTTCGTGGACGTCGCAGCGGGAACGGACGCCGAGAACCTGGATCGACTCGAGCAACTGATCGCCGCCCGGCGGAGGCAGCGATGAACAGTCTCGGCGCGATCGTCGGGTTCACGCTCGTGTTCGTGCTGTTCACGTGGGCGATGTCGGCCCTGCTCTCCCTGATGATTCAGGCGGCCGGGCGCCCTTTGAGGCGCCTGGGCGCGGCTGCCGAACGTCGCGTAACGGCGCTCGCGGCGGCACTGCCTGTGCTCGTCGCCGCCGCCCTCGTCGGTGCGCTGATCCTCTCCTCGATTGCGGGCCCCGATCACTGCCCGGTCCATGACCATCATGCGCACCTCTGCCTCACGCACGGTGATGACTGGGCGAGCCGTCCATGGGCGGTGGCGCTCGTGTCGGCTGCGTTCGCCGTCCTGGCCATTCGTCTGTCGCTGTTCGCGGGTGCGCTCCTACGCGGCGGGCGCGCCGTCGCACGGTTGCGCTCCGCGAGCGTGGCCATCGGAGATGTCCGGCTGGTCGAATCCGACCAACCGTTCTGCTTCGTCGCCGGACTTCGCAGGCCGGAGATCTATGCGTCGAGCGCGGCGTGGCGCGGCATCGTCGGTATCGAGCGCGAGGCGATGATTGCTCACGAGCGCGCGCATGTGCGGCACCGTGACCTGGCGTGGCGCGCGGCAATCGAGGTGCTTTGTGCGTTCGGTGCGCCGCTCACTTCATCGTCGATCGTGGCACGTTGGGATCATGCGACCGAGCGCTTGCGCGATAGGGAGGCCGCGGATGCCGTCGACAGCCCGGAGTCGGTCGCAGGCGCGATGGTGCGCATGTGCCGCCTGGGCACGTCCGCAATTCCCGCGGGTGCGACGAGCTTCGCGCCAAAGCCCGCGGCCATCGTCGATCGCGTCGAGTCGCTGCTGACGGAGAGCCCGCGAGGCGACCGCGCCGCCGCGGTCGTGACGACGCTATGGGTGGCCGTGGTCGTGACGATGGTCGCGTCGGTCGCGGTTCACGTCGAGCCGCTACATCACGCTCTCGAGTCATTGCTGGGCTAGGCGGATGCGCTCGCGCAGGAGGATCTTCGTGTATCGCTATCTACTATCAATGGTAGTCGGAGTCGCCATCGCAACCGTCGGCGTTGGCGCCGCGGCGGCCGATGACTCGAGTGTCAGCGTCCTCGACGAGAAACAGTTCGTCGCTGCGCTCGAGGCGGCCGATCCACGTCTGGCGCGTCTTGCCGCCGAGGTCTATGCCGCGGAAGCCGAGGTCGGAGTCGAAGGTGTCCGGATCAATCCCAGCCTGTCCTTCGATCGCGAGGAGCTCTTTCCCGAGAACGGCACCGCGGCGACGAACTACGCGCGCGTGACGTGGCCGCTGGATGTGTCGGGTCGGCGCGGTCGCCGGATGGCTGCTGCACGCAGCGCCGCGGCCGCGGTCTCGGCAGATAGCGACATGGCGCGTTTCGAGATCCTGGTCGACGGCCTCCGCATCTTCAACCAAGCGGCGTACGCGCGCCTGCGGGTCGAGCTGTCTCGTACCGAGCGCGAGGCGCTGGTGCGCGCCGTCGATGTGGTTCGCCGCCGCACCAGTGCCGGGGCGGCCAGCGGCTACGACCTGCAACGCATCGAGCTAGAGCTGGCCGCCTATGACGATCAGATCGCGACGGTCGAGACCGAGTTGCTCGCAGCGCGCTCCGAGTTGGCCGCCTTGCTCGGTCAAGCGAACGGCCTCGTCGACGCGGAGTCGTCGCTCGAGTTGCCGGCACCACCGGCGCCTCTGGATGGCGACTCCTCGACGATCCTTGCGAATCGAAGCGACCTTCGGGCTGCCCAGCTTCGTGCGCAGAGCGCGGATCAGCGTGCCGCCGCAGCGTCGCGAGGATGGGTTCCCGATCTCGGTCTGGCGATGGGCGTCATGTCGAGCGACGTCGGGGACCAGACGGCCATCGGCTACACGCTGGGGCTCAGCATCACCCTTCCGATCTTCGATCGCGGCGGCGCCCAGGCGGCTCGTGCGCGCGCGACGCGCCGAGTCGCCGAAGCCGAAGCTCGCGTGATCGAGACGCGAGCACCAGCGATCGTGCGCGCGCGGCATGCCACGCTGGCGCGGCGAATCGAGCAGGCGCGGACGCTGGCCGAAGGGCAGCTCTCGCGACTGGACACGTTGCTGAAGACGGCGGAAACCGGCTACCGCGAGGGCGAGAGCAGCGTCGTCGAGCTCCTCGATGCCTACCAGACGGCACGAGAGACGCGCCTACGGAACCTCGAGCTCCGACGCGACGCGCGTCTCGCGGAGCTCGACCTGTGGCGGGCCCTGGGACGCCGCCCATGAGAACCCCTGCGACCTCGATGAGAACCAAGATGCAGCTACCGCAATCGAGTGCCCTGATCACCGTCAACTTCCTCGCCGCTGCCGTGCTCGGCGCATGCGGCGGCGAGAAGGGTCACGACCACGGACCCGGCGGTGCGCATCCGCCCCACGAGGAGGAGGCCGAGCTCCCCGGCCAGTCGGTGACGCTGTGGGCGGCGCGCACCGAGCTGTTCATGGAATACCGGCCGCTCATCGTCGGCAAGGAGAGCTCGTTCGCAGCGCACGTCACGGAGATGCCGAGCTTCAAGGCGGTCACGACGGGCGACGTCACGCTGACGCTCACCTACGCCGATGGCACCAAGGTCGACGCGAAGGCGGACGCGCCCAGCAACCCGGGCATCTTCCGTCCCGTCGTCACGCCGGAACGCGCCGGGCCATGCCAGCTGAGCATGTCGATCGGTGGACCTCAGCTCACCGATTCGTTTTTCATCGGTGGTTGCATCGTCTTCGCCGACGAGGCGGCCGCCCGCAAGGCGCTCGGCGAGGAGGAAGAGACACCGGGACGCATCGTCTACCTCAAGGAGCAGCAGTGGAAGACGGACTTCGCGACGATCGCGGCCAGCGAGCATGACCTCCAGGACGGCGTTCGTGCCAGCGGCGAGATCAGGTCGGTCGCCGGTCGCGAGGCGCCGCTCAGCGCTCCGAGTGGGGGCCGGATCAGCCTGGTGCAGCCCGTGCCGTTGATCGGCATGCCGATCAAGCAAGGCCAGCTGCTGGCCACGATCGCTCCACGCCTGGTCGCCGGCGGCGATCGCGCGACGCTGACGGCGGACGTCGCCGCTGCGGGTGCGGAGGTCGACGCCGCCAAGACGGAGCTGGCGCGAGCCGAGCGCTTGGTCGCTGAACAGGCGGCGCCCGCGAAGACGGTCGACGAGGCTCGAACGCGGCTTCGCATCGCCGAGGCACGGCTCGGCGGCGTCCGCGGCCGCCTCGCTCAGTACGACGCCGGATCGGGCGGCCGCCGGTTCGAGGTGAAAGCGCCGATCGACGGGACGTTGGTCGCGCTCGAGGTCGCCTCGGGCGAGAACGTCGAGGAGGGTCAGCTCCTGTTCCGCGTGATCGACCTCGACCGCGTCTGGCTGGTCGCCAACGTGTTCGAGCCCGATATTCCGCGCGTCGAGGGTGCGCGATCGGCTTGGTTCACGATCGAGGGCTACAACGACGCGTTCACCGTCGACGACACCAACGGCAAGCTGGTCACGGTCGGTCGCGTGATCGATCCCAGGACGCGAACCACGCCGGTGATCTTCGAGGTCGCCAACGCAGCCGGCAAGTTCCGCATCGGCAACTTCACCAAGGTCGTGATCGCCACGGGCGCGCCTCGCAAGGGCCTCGCCATTCCGGAATCCGCGATCGTCGAGGACGGCGGCAAGAGTGTCGCCTACGTCATGGTGGAGGGCGAGGCGTTCGAGCGCCGTCCCTTGCGCATCGGGGTCCGATCGAATGGATGGGTCGAGGTCCTCGAAGGGGTCGCCGCCGGAGAACGTGTCGTCTCCGTCGGCGGTTATGAAATCAAGCTCGCCTCGGCGTCCGGGAACGTCCCGGCGCACGGCCACGCGCACTGAGGCCATGCCATGTCGATAATGGACCGGACCATCAGCTGGTCGATCGCGAACCGATTGTTCGTCGTGATCGCTGCGCTCGGCCTCCTCATCTACGGCGTGATCACGACCCTGCGCATGCCGGTGGATGTCTTTCCCGACCTGACCGCGCCGTCGGTCACCGTGGTGACGGAGTCACACGGTCTCGCCCCTCAAGAGGTCGAGACGCTCGTGACGTTTCCGATCGAATCGGCGGTGAACGGCGCCACTGGCGTCCGCCGAGTCCGATCGTCGTCGGGCATCGGGATCTCGATCGTGTGGGTCGAGTTCGAC
>DDTA01000036.1:0-65469 GCA_002344285.1 Myxococcales bacterium UBA2376 | reverse complement strand
TCGATCATGGGCGAGATCCTCTTCGTCGCGGTACGCAGCAAGAATCACACGCCGATGAAGGTCCGTGGGGTCGCGGACTGGACCATCCGTCGACGGCTGCTGTCACTGCCGGGCGTCGCGCAGGTGGTACCGATCGGTGGCGAGGTCCGCCAGTACCAGGTGCGCGTCGATCCCGACCGGCTGCGCGCGTTCGACGTCACGCTCGAGCAGGTGAACGAGGCCCTCTCCGAGTCCAACGCCAACTCGACGGGTGGCTTCTTCGTTCGAGGCGGTCAGGAGTCGCTGATCCGCGGCGTCGGCCGCATCCAGAGCGAGTCGGATATCGCCCAGGCGGTGGTGACGGTGCGCGATGGCGTGCCGATTCTGGTCGAGCATGTCGCCACCGTCGAGGTCGGCGCCGCCATCAAGCGCGGCGAAGGATCGTCGAACGGCGAGGCGGCCGTGGTGATCGGCATCCAGAAGCAGCCTGGCGCGAACACGTTGATGCTGACGTCGCTGATCGATGCCGAGCTCGCCGCGATCCAAAAGACCCTGCCCGAGGGCATGGTCATCGAGCTCAACAAGGTCCGCCAGGCCGACTTCATCAACACCGCGGTGCGCAACGTCTCGGTCGCACTGCGCGATGGCGCCGTGCTCGTCGCGGTCATCCTGTTCCTGTTCCTGTACAACGTGAGGACCACGCTGATCTCGCTGGCGTCGCTGCCGCTTTCGTTGCTGGTTGCCATGCTCACGATGGATGCGCTCGGCATCACGATCAACACGATGACGCTCGGGGGCCTGACCATCGCAATCGGCGCGCTGGTCGACGACGCGATTATCGATGTCGAGAACGTCTTCCGGAGGCTGCGCGAGAACCGTGCGCTCCCCGACGGTCAGCGCCGCCCTGCCGACGAGGTCATCTTCGAGGCATCGCGTGAGGTCCGCGGCTCGATTGTCTTCGCGACGCTGATCGTGATGCTGGTCTTCGTGCCGCTGTTCTTCCTCAGCGGCGTCGAGGGCCGCTTGCTGCGACCGCTCGGCATGGCGTACCTGGTCGCGATCTTCGCCTCGCTGATCGTCGCGCTGACCGTGACGCCAGCGCTGTGCTCGTACGTGCTGGCGCGTGCTCGCTCGTTGGCGCACGGCGACGCGTGGTTGGTGCGCATGCTCAAGCGTGGCTATCAGCCCCTTCTCACGGCGGTGGTCCGTCGACCCTCCGTCGTGATGATCCCGGCGGGCGCGATGCTCGCCGGAGCGATTGCGCTCGTACCGTTTCTCGGACGGACCTTCCTGCCGGAGTTCAACGAGGGTGCACTGACCGTCGGCGCAGTGACCCTCCCGGGGACCTCTCTCGAGGAATCGGACCGCCTCGGCGAGCGCATCGAGGACATCTTGATGTCGTTTCCGGAAGTGGTCTCGACCGCACGCCGGACCGGACGCGCCGAGCTCGACGAGCATGCCCAGGACGTGAACGCCGCGGAGATCGATGTCCGACTGCGACCTGGGAAGCGCTCAAAGGAGGAGTTCCTCGCCGCGTTGCGCAAGGAGCTGAGCGTCGTGCCGATGGCGGTGACGATCGGTGGCCCCATCGCGCACCGCATCGACCACATGCTCTCGGGCACGCGGGCGAGCATCGCGATCAAGATCTTCGGTGACGATCTGTCTCAGCTCCGAGTCTCCGCCGAGGCAGTCAAAAAGGTCATGGAGGGCGTGTCGGGCGTCGTCGACCTACAGATCGAACAACAGGTGGACGTGCCGCAGCTGGCGGTCATCTTCGATCGTGAGGCCATCGCACGTCACGGACTGCGCGCCGGCGAGCTCGCGGAGATCGTCGAGACGGCCTTCGCCGGCAACAAGGTGACGCGCGTGCTGGAGAACCAGCGCACCTACGACGTCGTGGTCCGCTATCAGGACTCGCACCGCGCCGACCTCGACGCGATTCGCAACACCGTGGTCGACACGCCGTCGGGCGCCAAGGTGCCACTCAAGATGCTGGCCGAGATCCGCGACGACGTCGGGCCCAACACGATCTCGCGCGAGAACGTGCAGCGCCGGATCGTCGTCTCGGCAAACGTCAGCGGCCGCGACTTGCGTGGCGTCGTCGATGACATCCGGCGCGGCGTCGAGAAGAAGGTCGTCTTCCCGGCCGGCTATTACGTCGTGTATGGCGGCCAGTTCGAGAGCGAGCAGGCCGCGACCCGCACGATCTCGCTGCTCGGCATCCTCGTCATCGCCGGCATCTTCCTCCTGCTGTTCCTCTCCTTCCGATCGGTGCGCAACGCGCTCCTCATCATGATCAATCTGCCGCTGGCGCTGATCGGTGGCGTGGTCGCGATCTACTTCGGCAGCGGTGTGCTCAGCGTGGCCTCGCTGGTCGGCTTCATCACCCTCTTCGGGATCGCCACGCGCAACGGCATCATGATGATCTCGCACTACGAGCACCTGCGCACCGTGGAGAACGCATCGTTCGACGAAGCGGTGCTCCGCGGTTCGCTCGAGCGCCTCTCACCGGTGCTCATGACTGCGCTCTGCGCCGGTCTCGCGCTGATCCCGCTCGTCATCGCCGGTGGCGAGCCGGGCAACGAGCTGCAGGCCCCGATGGGCGTCGTCATCCTGGGCGGGTTGCTCTCGTCGACAGCGCTCAACATGCTCTTGATCCCCGCCTTGTACGGCTGGATCGCCAGACCCCGCCCTGCCAAACCGGTGCTGACTGCACCTGCGTCGGCCGCCACCGAGGAATCCATATGAACCGCTCTCTCCTGATCGCGCCCGTCGTCCTGCTCGCCGCCACCGCTGGCTGCGAGTCGAAGTCATCCAAATCCGACCACGGTCACGCGCACGGGTCCGCAACGCACGAGCACAAACCGGCGCCTCCGGACGCGACGGCGGTCGCTGTCGCGAAGACGACGTCAGGCCCGTTCACGATGGCCCTCACACCAGCCGCCGAGCTTTCGCCCGGAAAGCCGGCGCCGCTGACGCTCGCGCTGCAGGACGCCGCCGGCACGCCGGTCACGGCGCTCGACGTGATCCACGAGAAGCTGCTGCATCTGATCGTGGTCTCGCCCGATCTGAGCTTCTTCACGCATCTCCATCCCGAGGCTCGTCCCGACGGAACCTACGCAGCCGAGCTGACGGCGCCGGCGCCGGCGACGTATGTCGCGTTCGCCGACTTCAAGCCGACCGGCGCGCCCCAGTCGGTCGCGCGAGGAACGCTGGCCGTGGCGGGGGATCCCGCTGCGGCCGTGGGCCTCGAAGCCAAGGCGCTACCATCGCGCGGAACGTTCGACGGGTTCGAGGTGAGCCTGCGGTCCAAGGCGCCCCTGGTCGCGGGCGCCGACGCCGTGCTCGAGTTCGAGATCTCCGAGAAGGGTGCTCCGGTGGCCGACCTGCAGAATCATCTCGGCGCGCGCGGCCACTGCATCATCATCAGCGAGGACACGACGACGTTCCTGCACAGCCATCCGCTGGGTGGCACGGGCGCGAAGGTCCAGTTCCACACCACGATCCCGGCGGCGGGCAAGTACAAGGTGTGGGGAGAGTTCCGCCCCGCCGGCAAGCCGCTCCTGGCGAGCTTCGTCGTCGACGTGCCTGCCGAGCTCGCGGCTCCGAAGGCGAAGCCCCATGGTCACAGTCACGGCAAGGGTAAGGACCACGATCACGGCCCCGGCGGACACACCCACTGACCCGGGCGAAAGAGACGCTCGTGTCGCCCCGCTCACCGATCGCCACGGGCGTCCTCTACGCCACGATCGCGGCGCTCGCGTTCGGCGTTACCACGCCTCTGGTCGCGCGCGCGGGTCGCGACGTCGGCGCGTTCACGACCGCGGCGCTCCTGTATGGCGGCGCCGCGGCAACGGCGCTCCTGCTGCGCCTTTTCTCGAAGGCGACCGTGGCAAGGTTGCGACGCGCCGACGTTCCGCGTGTCGTTGCCGTTGCGCTCGTCGGCGGTGCGATCGCACCGACGCTCCTGGCGTGGGGACTACAGCGAGCGGGGGCGACGATCGGAGCGCTGCTGCTGAACCTGGAAGCCGTCTTCACAGTCCTTCTCGCGCGCGCCTTCTTCCGTGAGCCGATCGGACATCGCGTCGCGATCGCGGTCGCGGCCATGGTCGCGGGCGGCGTTGCGCTGACGCTCGAGGCCGCGAGCTGGGCGAGCTGGGGCGCCGTCGGCGTCGCGGCGGTCGCGGCGGCGACGCTGGCGTGGGCCGCCGACAACACGCTGACCCGACCGCTCGCCGAGCGTGATCCGCTCGACGTGGTCGCCGCGAAGGGCGGGCTCGGTTGTGTGTTCACGACGTTCGCAGCGCTGGTGGCCGGCGAGCCGCGCCCGAGCGTCGCCGCCGTGGCGGCGCTCGTCGCGTGTGGCGCCACCGGTTACGGCTTGAGCCTGCGCTTCTACCTCCTGGCCCAGCGTCGCGTGGGCGCCGGACGCACCGGATCTGTGTTCGCGCTCGCACCCTTCGTGGGCGCCGCGCTCGCCTTCTTGCTCGGCGATCGCGCCGCCGGCCCGTGGACGGCGGTCGCGGCCACGTTGTTCGGCGCTGGCGTGTGGTTGCACGTGAGCGAGCGCCATGGTCACCGCCATCGACACGAGGCGATCGATCACGATCACGCGCATCGGCACGACGATGGACATCACGCCCACACGCATGATCCACCGGTCACGGGCGAGCACTCACATCCGCACCATCACGACGAGGCCGAGCACGACCACGAGCACGCGCCCGACATTCATCACGGCCATCGTCACTGACCGGAGCCGGATGTTCCACGTGCCGGTTCGTCCTATCATGTCCAGACTTGGCAACGACCGCGAAACCCGAGCCCGGCGGCGACTGGCACGGCCAGCTGTTCGTCAGCGCCGGCACCATCCTCTACATCGGACCAGGTGGTAGCGCGGACGAGCACGCACACAACGCCGTGCAGCTGGTCTGGGGACGCAGCGACAGCGTGACGGTCATGCTGGGGTCCGAGTTGCGACGGCGCGCCGTGTTGATACCTGCGGGCGAGCCGCACTCCTTCGGTGCGTCGGGACAGCAAGTCGTGATCCTGTTGCTCGAGTCGCATGGCGCACGCGGTGCTGCGCTCGATCGACGTGCTCGCGCGGCCGTCGGCGCCGAGCTGGCCGATGATCTGCGCGGTCTCGAATTCCCGACGAAGCGCATGACACCGGCCGAGGCAGCACGCTGGTGCGACGCAGCGTTTCGGGCGCTGGGAGTGGAACGGTCGAGCACGCCGCTGTCGTCGGTGTCTCGGCGCGCCGTGGCGTATGTGGAACGCGCCATCGAGGGCACACCGCAGCTGTCCGAGGCTGCCCGGGAAGTCGGCGTGTCGCCCACGCGGCTGACGCACGTGTTCTCGAAGGAAGTCGGCATTCCCTTCCGTCGCTTCGTGCTCTGGACGCGCATCAAGCGAGCCGTCGCGGCGACGCACGCGGGCGACGATCTGACACGCGCCGCCGCAGCGGCCGGCTTCAGCGACTCCGCACATCTCAGCCGGACGTTTCGCGCGATGTTCGGCCTCAGCCCATCGCTGGTGCTCGCCGCGGCGCAGATCATCGAAATGACAGCAGCGGACGGCTAGCTGCTCGCGGTGACCGGATCGTTCAAGTGTCGCCGCCGAAGAGGACGCACCCTGTGGACATGTCGCAGGAACGGATCACGCTGAAGCCTCACGTCGCCTCCGAGCTCGCGAAGGCGCGCAGCGCACGGTCTCGCAGAGACGTCGAGCTGGCGTGGCATCACCTCGAGCGCGCCCACATCCTGTCGCAGCCATCCGCGTGGCTGCACACCCGTGTGCACTTCTCGATGCTCGTGCTGGCGCTGCGCACGCTGGACCTCCGTGAGCTGTTCGGTCAAGTCGTGCGTGTTTCGGTAGCGGGCATAGGGTCCGCGATGGGTCGCTACCCTCGCGGCAACACTGGCCGCGCGCGCGTTCCGATCAACAAGCCGATGCCGATCGCGGAGGACCTCGGTCGCATCCTGGCCGGCGCGTCTGATGAGAATGGAGGTCGCAATGCCGACTACGTCGGTTGAAGACCAGGGGCGGCCGTACTGGGAGCGCCACGCCAAGCGCTACGATCGCTCGACATGGTTCCTGTCACGGCCGGTTCCGCGGATGCTGGAGCTCGCGGTCGGCGCCGCGCGCGGCAAAGCGCGCGTGCTCGAGGTCGCCGCTGGAACCGGTCTGGTCACGACTGCCATCGGTCCGGTCGTGGGCGAGCTGATCGCTACGGACTACGCAACCGAGATGGTGAAGCAGCTCGACGCGCGTGTGCGCGATGCAAGGCTCGCGAACGTGCGATGCGAGCAGGCGGACATCTATGGCCTGCAATTCGACACAGCGAGCTTCGATGGGGTGTTCGCGGCGAACGTGCTCCACCTTGTGCCCGATCTGGAGGGCGCGCTGGCTAGCATCCGCCGCGTGTTGCGGCCCGGCGGTGTGCTCGTCGCCCCGACGTACCTGCACAAGGAGACGTTCCTCGCCGCGATGCTCTCGCGGCTGTTCGCGCTGACCGGTTTCCCCGGCCATCGACGACTGACGTCGGCGACGCTGCGCGGCACGATCGAGGCCGCGGGCTTCACCGTGGTGCAGGCCGAGACGATTCCGGGACCGTTCCCGATCGGCTACGTGGCGGCGACGCGCCCGTGAACCCGAGCAGGTGCGCGCGCGCCGCTGGCAGGCGCCAATCGCGCTCGCCGTGGAAGCGCTCCACGAGCGTGCCGGCGCGATCGACGACGTAGCTGTCGGGAAGCGTCGACACGCCGAAGCGCTTGTGCACCGCCGGGTCGGTTGCGACGACGACTTCAGGCGGAACGTTGCCGTCGAAGAACCTGCGGATGTCGGCCCACTCGTCGTCGACCGCAACGGCGATGACGTCGATCCCGCGCGGCTCCAGCTCGCGGGACAGCGCGAGCAGCCCCGGCAGTTCGGTGCGGCATGGCTCGCACCACGTCGCCCAGAAGTGGACGACGCGGATGCGGTCCGATGGCCATGCGATGGCGACACGACTCCCGTCGGCGCGGACGCCGTCCAGCGACGGCGCCGCCTCGCCGCCGCGCAACCGCTCGCCCGCGAACGTCGCGGCCACCGTCGGACCCGCGGCGCGCGAACGTTCGACCGCGCGATATGCGAGGTACGCCGCGCCCTGCAACGCGGCGAGCACGGCCACGGCAATCGCGATGCGGGCGGGGTGCGTCACGCGGTCGCGTCCTTCGGCGGATCGCCTAGGTCGCCGAGACGACGCCGCGGGGCGAAGGTCGTGTACAGCGCCGGAAGGACGACGAGCGTGAGCAGCGTCGCCGAGATGATGCCGCCGATCACGACGGTCGCGAGCGGACGTTGTACCTCCGCACCGATGCCGGTGTTGAGCGCCATCGGGATGAAGCCGAGACTCGCCACCAGCGCGGTCATGAGCACCGGCCGCAGTCGGCGTTCGGCGGCGACCCGCACCGCCTCCCCCACGCTACGGCCTTCCTCGAGCAGCTGGCGGATGGTCGACACGAGGACCATGTCGCCGAGCACGGCCACACCGGACAGCGCGACGAAGCCGACGCCCGCCGAGATGCTGAACGGCATGTCGCGCAGCCACAGCGCTGCGATGCCGCCGACCGCCGCGAACGGCACGCCGGTGAACACCCGCACCGTGTCGACGATTCGACCGTACGTGAAGTAGAGCAAGAGCAGAATGAGCGCGAGCGCGAGCGGCACGACGATCATCAAGCGCTTCTTGGCTGCTTCAAGGTGCTCGAACTGGCCGCCGAAGCGGACGTAGTACGCGGGCGGCAGCTCCACCTTGCTGTCGATGGCGCGGCGCGCTTCGGCGACGAACGATCCGATGTCGCGGCCTCGCACGTTGGCCTGCACCACGATGCGTCGCTTGCCCCACTCGCGGTTGACCGCAGCGGGTGCCTCCACGGTCGAGATGCGCGCCAGCTGTTCGAGCGGGATGCGGTCGCCGTTCGACGCGGTGACCAGGATGCGGCGCACCGCAGCTTCGTCGCGGCGGTATCGCTCGTGCAGTCGGATGGCGAGCGGGAACCGGCGTTCGCCTTGCTGGATCTCGCCGACCTGGACGCCTCCGAGCGCCTCGACGACGTCGAGCACCTCCCGCGCGGGAATCCCGCGGCGAGCGATGGCGTCCCAGTTGACCTCGACCTGGAGCACGGAGAGTCCCGTCACCTGCTCGGTGACGACGTCGGCGGCGCCCGGCAGCGCCTTGAGCACCGCCTCGATCTCGGCCGCCTTCGTGCGCAGCATCTCGAGGTCGTCGCCGAACAGCTTCACGCCGACATCGCCGCGGATGCCTGCGTTCATCTCGTTGACGCGCATCTCGATCGGTTGCGTGAAGATCATCCGCATGCCCGGCAGCACACCGAGCGTTTCCTGCATCTCGGCCACCAGCTCGCCCTGCGTCCTGGCGCGCTTCCAGCGATCGCGCGGCTTCAGCACGACGAAGACATCCGACAGCTCGATGCCCATCGGGTCGGTGGCGACCTCGGCGGAGCCGGTGCGCGTCCAGACGCGCTCGATCTCGTCGGGGAACTCACTCAGGAGCACCCGCTCGATCTGCGTCCCGTAGCGGACGGATTCGTCGAGCGACACCGAGGCGAGCCGGACCGTGTTGATCACGATCGTCCCCTCGTTGAGGCGCGGCACGAACTCGGACCCGAGCCGGCTCGCGAGGAACACGCCATTGGCCATCAACAGCGCGGCGAACGCGAGCACCGCCCAGCGCCATCGCACCGCGAAACGGAGCACCGGCCGATAGAGCCACTTCGCGCCGCGGATCACCGGATTCTCCCGCTCGGACATCCGGCGCGGCAGCAGCAGGCTCGAGAGGACCGGGACGAGCGTGAGGGAGAGCAGCATGGAGCCCGCCAGCGCGAACACGACGGTAAGCGCCATCGGACGGAACAGCTTCCCCTCCATACCTTCGAGAAAAAGGATCGGCAGGTAGACGATCAGGATGATCAGCTCGCCGAACATCGTCGGTCGCCGCACTTCAAGCGCAGCGTCACGCACGATCTCGAGCTTGCTGCGATCGGTCCGGTCCTCGGAGAGGCGCCGAACCGTGTTCTCGACGCTGATCACCGAGCTGTCGACGATCAGTCCGAAGTCGATCGCGCCGAGGCTCATCAGGGTGCCGGCGACACCCGCGCGGACCATCAGATCGAACGCGAACAGCATCGACAGCGGGATCGCCGCAGCGACGATGAGCCCGGCACGGATGCTGCCCAGAAAAACGAAGAGGACTGCGATGACAAGGATGGCACCCTCGAGCAGGTTCGTGCGCACGGTCCGCAGCACCTGATCGACGAGCGTCGTGCGCTCGTAAACCGGCGTGACGTCGATCCCCTTGGGCAGCGACTTGCGAATCTCCGACAGACGGGCCTCGAGCCGACGCGTGACGTCGTGGCTGTTCTCGCCCATGAGCATGAAGCCGAGGCCGAGCACGACTTCGCCCTTGCCGTCGGCGGTCACCGCGCCACGGCGGATCTCGTGTCCATCGATCACGCGAGCCACGTCCTTCACGCGGACCGGCACGCCGTTCTTCGCGGTGATGACGACCTGCTCGACGTGCGCCTTCTCGGTGAGGAGCGCGGTCCCCTGGACGAGACTGGCCTCGCCGGCGACGTCGATCGTGCCCCCGCCGACGTTCAGGTTGTTGCCGCCGAGCGCGGCGGCGAGGTCGGCGAGCGTGAGGCTCCGCGCCTGGAGCTCGATGGGATCGACGATGACCTGGACCTGGCGCTCCTCCCCTCCCCAGGAGTTGACCTCGGCGACGCCGGAGACGGACGCGAGCTGCGGCTGGATGATCCACTTCTGCGCCGTGCGCAGGTCTGACGCCGAAACGTCTTTGCCGGTGACGAGGTAGTGGAAGACCTCACCGAGCCCGGTCGCCACCGGTCCGAGCGTCGGCGCATCCACACCGGAGGGCAGCTCCACGGTGCGGATACGTTCGCTGACCACCTGGCGCGCCTTGTAGATGTCGGCGCCGTCCTCGAAGATGACCGTCACTTGTGACATCCCGAACCGCGACAGCGAGCGCACCTCGACCAGGCCAGGGAGCCCGGAGATACTCTGTTCGACGCGCGCGGTGATCTGCCGCTCGATCTCGAGCGGCGATAGCGCAGGGGCGACGGTGTTGACCTGCACCTGCACTGGGGTCGTATCCGGAAAGGCATCGATCGGTAGTCGCAGAAAAGCGAGGACGCCAGCGACGGAGATCGCCAGCCACGCCGCAACGACGACCAGTCGGTGCCGCAAGGACCATGTGATGACGGCGTCGAGCATGGCTACTCGACGTCACAGCAACCCGCGCCGATCGAGCCCTTCAGGGTCTCGGTCTTCAGCAGGAAGCTGCCCTTTGTCGCGACCTCTTCGTCGGTCTTGATGCCGTCGATGACCTCGACGAGATCCCCTTCGACGAGACCGGTCTTCACGCGACGGGCCTCGAACTCGTCAGGCGCGACCCGCACGAACACGAGCGCGACGCTCTTGGCACGCTGTACCGCGGCCGAGGGCACCATGACCGTCGGCCTTGCGCTGCCGAGCGCGACCTCTGCTCTCGCGAACATATTGGCGCGCAGGACTCCGTCGGGATTCTTCAGCGCGACTCGTGCCTTCGCGGTTCTCGTCGTGGGGTCCACCTCGGGAGCGATGTAATCGAGCACGCCGCTGAACATCGTCTCGACGCCGTCCACTCTCACCGTCACGGCCTGGCCCTTCGCAACCAGCGGGAGCTGCGGTTCGGGAATCTCGACGTCCGCCCACATCACGCTCGTGTCGACGATCTCGAACAACGGCGCGTCGACGTCGACCATGTGTCCGATGGTTGCGAGTCGGCGGATCACGGTGCCGGCGATCGGAGCGGTCAGCGTGTAGCTCGAGCCGACCTTGCCTCCTCCGACGACACCGAGCGCTGCCTCGGCAGCGCGACGTTCTGCGCGTGCCTCCTCGAGAGCTTGCCGCGCTTCGAGCACGTCCTTCTCCGCGCTGATCTTTCTCGCAAACAGCTCCTGCTCTCGTGTGTAGGTCGTCTCGGCGAGCGCGATGCGAGAGTCGGCTGCCGCGAGGCGAGAACGATCGGCACCGACCTGCGCGCTGTCGATGGTCGCGAGCGGCGTGCGGGCGTTCACCGTGGCGCCAATGTCCACCTTGAGCGAACGCACGACACCCGGCGCCCGTGCGTTGACCTCGGCGCGGCGTGTGGCGTCGTACGTGATCGTCGCCAGCGCCTCGAGTCGAGCACCGCCCTCGCGCGCTTGTGCCTTCACGACCTCGATGCCGGCCTGACCCGCGGCCTCCCGTGTCTTGAATCGGACCTTGGTACCGTGCGGCGGAGCACCATCGCCGCCGCCGGTGACTTCCTGGGCCGGTTTGCCGCCGGCCTCGGGGTGGCAGATCGGGCAGAACGACTCCGGGAAGCCGTGCTCTTCGCACCAGTCTCCCTTCGCCTTGAAGATCGGCACGAGCTTCGGATTGCACTTCGTGCAGACCGCCTCGAGCACACCGTGCTCTTCGCACAGTTCTCCGGCGGTCGCCGTGTTCGCCGCGGCCTCGCTCTGCTTTGCGGGCGCACGTTTCTCGCCGCAGGCGCTCAGTACGAGCGCCGCGATCAGCCACCATGCGGTGCGCATGTCACTGGCCCTTCGGCGGACGCGTGATGACGAGACCAGGGTTGTGGATCTTGTCCTGCGAGAGGGGCAGCTGGTGCTCCTCGCACCAGTCATTCGTCGCCTTGAACGCCGGGATCAGTTCCGGGTTGCAGCGGGTGCACTGCGACTCTGGAACTTCATGCTCACCGCACCAGTCCTCGTGCGACCCGGGTTTGACCTCGGATGTGGCGTGCTTGTCGTCGGCCTTCACCGACTTCTTCGCCGACTCTCCCTCGGCCTTCGAGCCGCTATCTTTGTTGCAGCCGGCCGCGAGGGCAATCAACAGAAACGTGCGAGCGATACGTGCAGACATTGTGTCTTCTCCACGAGCAAACGTGCGCTCGGCTGGACACACGCGCGTGCGTCCACCGAGCAGGGCAGGGAATCGATTCCTCAGCCCGCGCTTCGCGGAGGGTGAAATACGCCTTCAGGTGGAGGTCCCGAAGGTACCCGTTCAGTGCGCTCGGCATCGAGCTCGAGATAGCCGTGCGGTGTCGGAACGGCCCCAAGGGCAGAGCTCGCTGCGACGACGTGTGTGCGCGGACACGACGAGCACACGATCGAGCAGTCGGTGCAACCTCGATCCGGGCAGCTCTCGCTGCCGTCATCGCCGGCGCACTCCTCGGCACAATCGTCGTCGACGAGCTCGGCGATCACCTCCGGCGCCCCGATCAAGAGGAGGGCGAGGCAAACAGCGAGCACCTGGAGGATCCGTGGCACCGTCGGCGATTGTACGTGGCCGCGTGCGCCGCCGCAAGGACGACGCAACTGCCCAAGGTCCACGCGTTCGTCGACTCGAAAGGGCGCCGGCTCCACGTCACACGTGCACGGTCATCGCCGGTCGGCACGCCGTATCAGGTACACGATGCAACCAACGGCGAGGACCGCTGCACCGATGGCCACGGATCTGACAGGCAGGCTTGCCGCGATCGCGAGGCAGCCAATGAGGCCGATGACCGCGACCGGCCGAGGCCACCGTCGCTGTTCCGCTGGCAAGGTGAGCGCGGCGGCGTTGGTCACCGCGTAGTACAGCAGCACGGCGAACGAGCTGAAGCCGATCGCGGAACGCACGTCGGCGATCGCGACGATGGCCACCACGACCGCACCGACAGCGACCTCCGCGCGATGCGGTACGCGGAAGCGCGGATGCACGAACGCGAAGAAGTGCGGGAGGTCCCGGTTGTCGGCCATTGCAAACACGGTGCGGCTAACGCCGACGATCAGCGAGAGCAGCACACCGAGTGACGCGACCGTGGCACCGATCCGCACTGCCGGAGCGAGCCACGCGAGGCTCCCGGCTTCCACCGCGGCGGCGAGCGGGGCGGCCGTTGCGCCGAGGCTCGCCGCATCGAGCGCGAGCAACGCGCTGACTGCGACGGCCACGTACACCAACAGGGTGATTCCGAGGGCGAGCGGGATCGCTCGTGGGATCGTTCGCGCTGGGTCGACGACTTCTTCGCCGAGGGTTGCGAGGCGCGCATAGCCGGCGAATGCGAAGAACAGCAGCCCCGCGGCCTGCAGGGCCGCGTATGGTCCGACGTCGTCGACCGGATATAGGCGCCCGGCATCGAGGTCTCCTCCAAGCAGGACTGCCGCGATCACGGTCGCGAGCGCCAGCAGGACGAGCACGACGATCAGCCGGGTCAGCAGTGCGGTCTTCTTGATCCCGACGTAATTGACCGCGGTCAGCACGACCACGGCGGTGATCGCCAGCGGTCGCGCTACGCTCGGCGCGGCGTAGTGCGCGAAGGTGAGGGCCATCGCGGCGCAACTCGCCAGCTTCCCGACCACGAAGCCCCAGCCCGCGAGGTAACCCCAGAACGGTCCGAGTCGGCGCCGTCCGTAGACGTACGCGCCGCCTGATTCCGGATAGACGGCTGCGAGCTGGGCCGACGAGGTCGCGTTGCAGTACGCCACGAGCGCGGCGATCGCGAGACCGACGAGCAGCGCGTTGCCGGCCACCCGGGCGGCCGGACCGATCGCGGCGAACACGCCGGCGCCGATCATCGATCCGAGACCGATCACGACCGCGTCTCCGGTCGAGAGGCGGCGCGCGAGCCGACTTGAGTCAGGGTCCGTCACTGCCGACGAACTTACCAGGGGATCGACGCGCAGACCGGCGAGCTGTACGGTGTCGGCAAAGCGTTACCGATGTTCTGACGCACACAGCAAGATGCACCTGGAGTCAGCTCCAGGGATCAGGTCCTTTCGGACCGCCGCACAAATTCCTTGAACCTGGAGTCAGGTCCAGGTCCATGCTCCCCTCATGTCGTTCGTGCAGCAGGAGGTGCCTCTCAAGATCGGGGACGTGGCCCGGCTTGCCGAGCTGTCGATCGACACCGTTCGATACTACGAGCGAGAGGGACTGCTCGGCCGCGTTCGCCGCACCTCGGCGGGACAACGTCAGTACGACGGCGAGGTCGTGCGTCGCCTCGCCTTCGTACGTCGCGCGACGGCCCTCGGCTTCTCACTCGCCGAGGTGAAGGGCCTGCTCGGACTGCGCGTATCGGCCCGCACGCCATGCGAGCGAGTTCGCGAGCGAGCGCTCTCGAAGCTCGCCGATATCGACCAGCGTATTGCGGAGTTGCAAGCGATGCGCGATGCCCTGGCACGGCTGGCGCACAACTGCGACGAACCGAGCGCGACCGGAACCTGCCCATTTCTCGACGAGCTCGCGCGGCCCATCCGCGCAAGCACGCCCACCCCGACAGACTGTTGCGACCGAACACCATGAACATCCAGCTGCTCTACTTCAAGGGTTGTCCGAACGTCGAGCCTGCGCGCCTTGCGCTCCGCACCGCGATGCGCGCGGAGCAGATCGACGACTCTGTCGAGGAGATCGACGTCGAATCCCCAGCCACACCGGAGCATCTCCGTGGCTGGGGCTCGCCGACCATCCTCATCGATGGACAGGACGTCACGGGCGCGACGCGGGCGAGCGGAAGCGCCTGTCGTCTGTACGCCAACGGCGCGCCAGCCGTCTCCGAGATTCGTGCGCGACTCGCCGGCACTCGGCGCTCGTCGGCCGGGTCGGGTGGTCGTGCGACACTCTCGATGGTTGGCGCGATCGGCGCGGCGATCGCGGCGTCGGCGTGTTGCCTGGTGCCGGCGGCGCTCGCGGTCGTGGGGCTTTCGGGCGCGGGTTTCGGTGCCGCGCTGGCGCCGTACCGTTACTACTTTCTGGCCGCGACGGGTTTGGCACTGGGCGTCGGCTTCTGGCTCGCGTACCGCCGGGAGAAGGACGCCTGCGGCTGCAGCGTACCGCGAGGCCGTCGCGCGACGCGCGTGGCGCTCTGGTTCACCGCTGCCCTCGCTGTCGCGTTGGCCACGTACCCGCTCCTCGGCGATGGCCAGGCCCGCGCCGGATCCACCCAGTCTCCCGCGAAAGCGACCCTCCATCTGACGGTGTCAGGAATGGATTGCGCTGATTGCACGACGACGATTGCGAAGCGGCTCAAGAACGTTCCGGGCGTCGTCTCGGCGACGGTCGACTTCGACAGTGGGCTTGCCGTCGTTCGATACGACGGTCGCGACGGAATGGTAGACGCGGCAATCGCCGCGGTTCGTGCTTCTGGCTATTCGGCGCAGGTGGCGCCGTGAGCTGCCGCGGCGACGAGGCGTCGTGCACCGGTCGTGATCTCGTGCGCACGCGTGTCGCGCTCCTGATCTGGTGCCTACCCGCCGCACTCGTGGTACTCGGGATCTTCTGGCCGCAGGCGCGCGAGGCGCTCTGGATTCCGTCGTTCGCTGTCATGGGCTCGGCATGTCTCCTGAACGCTCGGCGCTGCGGCCGGTTGCACTGCCACCTCACGGGCCCCCTGTTCCTGCTGGCCGCCTTGGCCACGCTGCTGGATTCGCTCGCGATCGTACGTGTGCCCTGGCCCTGGATCGTGTTCACGTCCATTGCGGGCACCGCCATCGGCTACGGTCTCGAGCACATCCGCGGCGAATACGTGTCGAAGTAGCCGGTTGAGTGTCCCGCCGCTTCGATGTGGCGCCTAAGGGTATGTGAGCACCACGAAGTCATCATTCTGGCGCCGCCCCCGGACGACTCTTTTCCTCGGCCTCGCCGCATGCGCAGCGTGCTGCGCGTTGCCGCTGGCGGCGGTCGTGATCGGTGCGGGGGCGGCCACGACGGCCGCCTTGATTCTCGAGCCTCTCGCAGCCGTGCTCGTCGCGGCAGGAGTGGCGATGGCGCTACTGGCCTATTCGCGTCGCCGGCGCGCTTCTGCGGCCGCGAGCTGCGCAGCGGCGGGCGCTTGCGCGGTCGATCGGAGCTGCGGCTGCGGCCCGACGATGGAGGAGCGGGCCGTCTCGGTTGGTTGCACGCTGCCGCGCGAGGACATGCGTGAGCGAGGCGAGGAGTTTCGACGCCTGTTTGCGCGTGGGCTCAAGCGCCGCGAGGCCGACGGCTCGCGCGTCGTCTGGACGTTCGCCTGGACGCACGAGCTGGAGCGGGATGCTCGCGCCCTCGCGAAAACGGAGCAGGGATGCTGCTCGTTCTGGAGCTTCGATGTGCGCCGCTCGGGCGACGAACTGCATTGGGAAGCCAAGGTCCCACCCGATCGGATCGAAGCGATCGCGATGCTGGACAGTATTGCAGCCGCCGCGCTGACAGCATCGATGCACGCATGACACCAGCGCGACGCCGCGCGATTCACGACGCGATGGTTCGCTTCGCGGACGGGGAACGTGCGGCGTTCCGCGAGGTCTTCGATGCGCTGTGGCCCGTCTTGCTCGCCTTCACCAGCAGAACCCTGACGATCGGTGCGGACGCTGAAGACGCCGCACAACGCGGGCTTCTCAAGGTCTTCGACCGCATTGCGGACATGGACCGTGCCCGCGATGGCGTCGCGTGGGCCGTGACGATCGCTGCCTACGAGGTGATGACCCTTCGGCGCCAACACCAGCGGCGTCGTGAGCACTCCGCCGACGCGCTGCTCGCCGTGGCGGATGGAGATCCGTCGCCGATCGATCACATCCTCCGCGAAGAGCTGCGTACCGCCGTCCGCCTGGCTATTGGCGAGCTGCCAGCGCGAGACCACCCTGTCCTGGCGGAGGCGCTCGACGAGGTGGTGTTGTCGGGTGAGACCGAGCGCAAGCGCCGGTTCCGCGCGTTCGGACGACTCCGTGACGTGTGGAGGAAGACCCATGGTTGATCTCGACGCTCTCGCGAGACGCGCTCGGCGGGCAGCCGAATGGAGCCGGGTGCGGATGGCGTGCCGGATCGCCGCGGTCGTCGCGCCGCTCACGCTGGTGCCGCTCGCCGGCGGCGCTTCGCTCGCAGCGTGCGGATGCCTCGGGGTGGCGCTCTTTGCCATGGCGGCGTTCCTTCGCTGGCGCGATCGGGTCGGTGTAGAGGCGACCCGCGACGGATTGCTGCTCGGCGCAGTGCCGCTCGTCGCCGCGCTGTTCTTGCGCGGATGTGACCTCGAGTGTGCGTCGCTGGGTGCCGTCGGGAAAGCAGAGCTCGCCTGCTTCGTCGCGGGCGCAGTGGCCGGCCTCGGCGTCACGTGGCGCGCGCTCCACTCATCCGCGCCACGCGCCCGGCGATGGCTGCTCACGTTGCTCGTCGCATCGATGACGGCCGCTCTCGGGTGCGCTGGTCTCGGGATCGGTGGCGTCCTGTCGGCCGTGATCGCGTTGTCGCTCGTCGCAAGTGTGGCCTGGGTACCTGCCGTGTTGCGCACGCGCTGACCTGATGGGGCATCCTGTGGCCATGTTCGTGGTGAAGACCGTTGTGCTGTTCGTCGCCACCGCGATCGCCGAGATCGTCGGCTGCTACCTGCCGTTTCTCTGGCTCCGCCAGGGGCGATCGATCTGGCTGCTCGCACCAGCGGCGGTGAGTCTCGGGCTGTTTGCGTGGCTGTTGACGTTGCATCCCACAGCCGCGGGCCGCACGTACGCCAGCTATGGCGGCGTGTATGTCGCGACCGCCCTCGTCTGGTTATGGCTGGTGGATGGTAAACAGCCCGATCGCTGGGACGTGATCGGCGGGTCGGTCGCGATCGTGGGCATGGCGCTCATCGCGTTCGGGCCACGAACGACTTGAATGGCGACAGGTCGCCGCTCGCTGCACCGCTCGTCGAGGCGCTCGATCGTGCTGCCACGGTGCTGCCACGCGGGACGGTTTTCAGCGGGTTTGGCCGGTCCGCAACGGGATCCAAGTAGGCGGAATCTATGGAAGCTCGCGTAGTCTTTGTCGCGCAAATAAACGGGGTTCGTTCCGCCACGCGGCTGTGCCATAAACGCCGGCCATGTCGTCGCTCACGCTGCGTTGCGCCATCGTTCTTTTCGCCGCCGTCGGCGGCCTAACCGGCTGTGGCGGCTGCGGTGGCGACGACGAGCCGGGCGATCCGGATGGCGCCGGCCCGGACTCGCAGGAGGTCGATGCGTCGGAGATCGACGCCGACCTGACCGACGCGGACTTGACCGACGCGCCGGTCGACGCGCCGCCGACGGTCGGCACCGTGCAGTGCCCGACGACCGTGCCCACGCCCGCCGACGGCGCGTGCGACGTCACCGCCGGCAGCGGCACCGCCGTCCTCGTCCGGGGCAACGTGCTGGTCCACACCGGCGTGTATCTCGACGGCGCCGTGCTCTACGACGGCGACACGATCACCTGCGTGGGCTGCGATTGCGCGGCCGCGGCGACCGCCGCCAATGCCACGGTCGTGAGCTGCGGCGACAACGTGGTCTCGCCCGGCCTCGTCAACGCGCACGATCACCTCAACTACAACAACCAGTGGCCGCTCGCGTCCACGCAGCCGGGCGGGACGCGCTACCAGCACCGCCACGACTGGCGCGGCGGCGTGCCCACGCCATCGAACCAGCACGGCACCGGCGCGACCTCGGCCGGCATGCGCTGGAACGAGCTCCGCCACCTGATGAGCGGCACCACCTCGATCGCCGCATCGACCCGCGCCACCGCCGGCATGCGTAACCTGGACGAGCTGGAGAGCCGCGACCTGGCGCTCGGCTTCAAGCCGGTCATCTACGAGGTGTTCGCGCTCGGCGACGGCAACGAGACCTTCCGCGCCAACTGCACCTGGAACTACGTCTGGTCGGAGTTCCAGGCCTCGCTCTTCAACGGCGTGGTCACCCACACCGCCGAGGGCATCAACAACTACGCCCACGAGGAGTTCCGCTGTCAGTCGACGAGCTTTGGCGGTGGCCGCGACTACACCGAGAAGAACGTCGGCCACATCCACGGCGTCGGGCTCCAGGCCGTCGACTACTACAACATGGCGCGCGATCGCTCGAAGCTCGTGTGGTCGCCGCGCTCGAACGTCTCGCTCTACGGCAACACGGCGCAGGCGCCGATCTTCCACCGCATGGGCGGCACGATCGCGCTCGGCACCGACTGGACCTACTCGGGGTCGGCCACGCTCGTGCGGGAGATGGCGTGCATCGCCGAGCTGAACCCGGCGGCCTACGGCGGCTACTTCACCGACGAGGACATCTGGCTCATGGCGACGCGGAACGGCGCCCTCGCGACCGGCACCGCCGACCTCATCGGCGATCTCAAGACCGGCATGGTCGCCGACCTCGCCGTCTACGCGGCCGCGCCCGGCCAGCTGCACCGCGCGGTCATCGACGCCACCACCGACGACGTGGCGCTCGTGGTCCGCGACGGCGACGTGATCTTCGGCGAGGCCGACGTCGTCGCCGCGCTCGACGCCGGCGGCACGTGCGAGACGCTCGACGTCTGCGGCCAGAGCCGGCGCGTCTGCGCGATGCGCGAGTTCGGCGTGACCTACGCGTCGATCGCCACCACCGTCAGCGGCGGCACCGCCGCCTACCCGGCGGTGTTCTGCGCCACGCCGCCGATGGAGCCGACGTGCATCCCGTCGCGTCCCGGGACCGGCGGCTACAGCGCGCCGGCCGCCGGCGACATGGACGGCGACGGTGTCCCCGACGCCAGCGACAACTGCCCGACGATGTTCAACCCGGTGCGGCCCATCGACAACAACGTTCAGCCCGACGACGACGGCGACGGCCTGGGCGACATGTGTGATCCGACGCCGCTCCGCGCGAGCGTCGACGGTGACGCGATCGCCAACGAGCTCGACAACTGTCCGTTCGACGCCAACATGAACCAGGCCGACGCCGACATGGACGGCAAGGGCGACTCCTGCGACGCGTGCCCGATGCGCGCCAACCCCATCTCCGTGTGCAGCCCCGATCCGACGACGATCGTCGAGATCCAGAACGGTTCGGTCGCGGTCAACACCTCGGTGTACGTCGAGGACGTGGTCGTGACCGCGATCGAGTCCAACGGCTTCATGGCCCAGGACCCGACCGTGACCAGCGGCATGTACGCCGGCATCCACGTCTTCACCGGCGGAGCGCCTGGTGTCTCGCTCGGCGATCGGGTCGCCGTCGCCGGCACGGTCGTCGAGTACTTCATGAACACCGAGATCGACAGCGCCCTGGTCCTCTCCCGCACGGCCGGCGCGCCGCTCGCGCCCATTCCGCTGACCGTGGCGGTGGCCGCGACCGAGCCCTACGAGGGCACGCTGGTGACCCTCACCGACGTCACCAAGGTCGACTACCCGTACGCGTGCTCGGCCGACAACGCTGCGTGCATGGACGCGCGGCTCTTCGAGCTGAACGACGCGATCATCGCGTGGGACCGCTTCTACGCCGACGGCCAGGCCAGCTGGACCAGCGAGGCGGCGGCGGCCGCCGCCGACATGACGCCGACGGTCACCGGCGTCATGTTCTACCGCTTCGACCGCCGCCGCATCGTCCCGCGCACCGCCGCCGACATCACGCCCTGACGGTCAGTCCGCGAAGGTCGCGGTGACCGGGGCGTGGTCGCTCGCGTCCTGGCCCTTGCGCGCGTCGCGATCGATCGTGCAGTCGACGAGGCGCGCGGCGAGCGGCGGGTTGGCGAGGATCATGTCGATGCGCAGGCCGCGGTTCTTGAAGAACGCGACGCCGAAGTAGTCCCACCACGAGTAGTCGCGTCCCTCGGGATGGCGCGCGCGGTAGCAGTCGGTGAGGCCCCAGGAGAAGAGCTCGTTCATCGCGGCGTGCTCGGGCTCGCTGAACAGGTTCTTGCCCGCCCACGCCGCCGGATCGTGGACGTCGAGATCGCTCATCGCGACGTTCCAGTCGGCGCACAGGGCGAGCGGCGCGCCGGGCTCGGTGCTCGCCTCCAGCCAGCGGCGCAGGCGCGCCAGCCACTCGAGCTTGTAGGCGTACTTGTCGCTGCCGACCTCCTGGCCGTTGGGCACGTAGAGGCAGCACACGCGCACGCCGCCGACGGTCGCGACGATGAAGCGCGACTGGGTGTCGTCGCCGCCGTCGGCGAAGCCGCGCCGCACGTCGGTCAGCTCGCCGCGCGCCGCGATCGCGACGCCGTTGTACGACTTCTGGCCGAGGTGCGCGTACTGGTAGCCGATCGCCTCGAACATGGCGCCGGGGAAGCCGCCGTCCTCGACCTTGGTCTCCTGCAGGCACAGGACGTCGGGCTGGTTGGCCTCGATCCACGCCCGCACCCGCTTCTCGCGGGCCCGGATCGAGTTGACGTTCCACGTGGTGATCCGCACGCATGGACTTCTACCACTTGAGCGCGGGCGTCGGGCGTGAGACGACGAGACATGCGTCTCGTTCCCCGAGGCCTGGGGCTGGCCTGCTTGGTGTTCGCCGCGTGCGGCGTCGACGCGACGCCCGACGTCGGCACGTCCACGGGCCAGGTCGTCGGCGCCGAGCTCGCCACTGGCGATCCCGGCGTGGTCGCGCTGGTGACCTCGTCGGGCCGCGTGTTCTGCACCGGCACGCTGGTGTCGCCGCAGGTCGTGCTCTCGGCCGGGCACTGCCTCGAGGAGGCGGGCGGCGATCCCGCGGTCGCCGCGTTCTTCGGCAACGACACCACCTCGGTCGGCACGCGCATCGGCGTGCGCATGACGCTCACGCACCCGGACTGGAACGGCAGCCTCTCGGGTGGCCACGACGTCTCGGTGTCGCTCCTCACCACGCCGCAGGATCCCGCGCTCGTCGTGCCGATGAACCGCATGGACCTGGCGCCGTTCGTCGGCGCGAGCTACCGCGTCGTCGGGTTCGGCATCCACGACCGCTCCACGCGCGAGCTCGACGGCAAGAAGCGCGTGGGCATGATGAAGATCGATCTGCTCGGCGGCGGCGTGCACCCCGACTACATCGAGGTCAGCGACGTCGACGCCGACGACGCCACCGCGATCTGTCAGGGCGACTCCGGCGGCCCCGGCTTCATCACCGTCGACGGCGTCGAGTACCTCGCCGGCGTGCACTCGTACTCGATCCAGGGCTGCTTCAACCCGAGCGGCGAGGCGCGCCCCGACCTCTACATGGAGGAGTTCATCCAGCCGTTCATCGACTCGATGGACGTGTCGTGTCGCCTGAACGGTCAGTGCGTGCGCGTCGGCTGCAGCGCCGATCCCGACTGCTTGCCGTGCAACGCCGACGGCACGTGCGCCGCGGGATGCGAGCTCCCCGATCCCGACTGCCCGACCAGCGGGCTCGGCGAGATCTGCCAGGCCGACACGCAGTGCATGACGGGGCTGTGCATCGCGTGGACCAAAGATCCGCGCTCGCGCTTCTGCAGCCAGCCGTGCAACGGCGACGCGGATTGCCCGGTCACCGGCATGGTCTGCCGCGACATCCTCGGCGAGGGTCGCGTCTGCGACTACGCCGGCGAGCCGCCCGGTGCGATCGGCCAGTCGTGCGACACGGCGACCGACTGCTCGGCCTACCTCTGCGTCGACGGAACCTGCACGTACACCTGCGACGTCACCCGCAACCTGCTGTGCCCCGTTGGCTACCGCTGCGACACGCTCGACGGCAGCCAGTACATCTGCATCGCGGAGGCCGCCGCCGACGCCGGCGGCTGCTGCTCGAGCACGAACCAGCCACCCGCGTCGTCCCTGCTGGCTGCGCTGCTGCTTCTCCTGTACGCGGTCTTCCCGCGCCGGCTCCGCAGCCGTCGCCCCCGAATCAGCAGCTACGCATGGTTCTCGCCGGTGATGCGCATCGCCGCCTCGCCGGTGATGCGCATCGCCTTCTCGGCGGCACGAACCTCGGCCTCCTCGGCGCGGCGCTCGGCGCCCGGCTCCTTGGCCAGGAGCTGACGGTAGCCCTCGAGCCAGCGGCCCATCGCCGTCCACGCCGACAGCACGCCGCAGATCGCGAGCGCGATGCCGGCCGCCGCCGCGGAGTACTTGGCCGTCGCCGGGCTCGCCGCGAACCACGCGGCGATGAGCGTGCCGAGCGACACGAGCACGATGCGCTCCGCCCGCTGCATGGAGCCGACCTTCAGATCGAGCCCGAGACCTTCGCCGCGGGCGCGCGTGTAGCTCACCATCAACGAGCCACCGGCCGCGCCCATCACCGCGAGCAGCCACCCGCCCTCGCGCAGGTGCCACGCGAAGCCGGTGAAGAAGGCGAGCTCCGCCCAGCGATCGGCGACCGAGTCGAACAGCGCGCCGGCCTGTGTCTGTCTCCCCAGCGCACGGGCGAGGCGCCCATCGATGAGATCCAGCACACCACCCGCGATGTAGAGCCACGCGCCGGTGGCGAGGTGACCGAACGCGATCGCGACGCCGGCGCCCATGCACGCCGCAAGCGACAGCCCCGTGATGACGTTGGGCGACACCTGTGACGCGATCAACATCCGCTCGACCGGCTGAATCAGCCACACGATGTAGCGCGTGAAGAACTGACCGAAGAAGTCGTTGGTCTTCAGCTTGCCGAGCTTGGGCGCGTGCCCCGTCCAGCACATCACGCAGTAGACCGCGAACATGCCCAGGAAGAACCCGACGAGCACGATGGCGGGGGCGAGGATGGTGAGACGTTCCACGAGGTTACTTTCGGTGGCGGACGGGTTGGGGGCCAGCTTTACCACCTCTTTCCGGCGGCAGCCAAGCGACTTTACCCGCTGGTGGTGCGTTGAGACCCGTCAGCGGGTCGCGATGTTCACTGGTCCTGGTTGGTCGATGGGCGTGGTACGACGTCCTGCAAGCCGGGTGACATGAGCCTCCCCGCCATCACCTCGTTCGTCGCGCGTGCCGTCGCCACCGCCGGCGGTGCAGGATATTCGCCGGTTGCGCCCGGAACGTGCGGCACGGTGGTGGCCGTACCGCTGGCCTGGGCGTGTCGAGGATTTGACACCTGGCTGTTCGCGATCGTCGTCGTCGCGGTCACCCTTGTCGGCATCGCCGCCGCACACCGCGCGGATCAGGTGTGGGGCACCCACGATTCGGGGCGCGTCGTCATCGACGAGGTGGCCGGCTATCTCGTCACGGTCGCCCTGGTCGATCGCGCCTCGTGGTGGGTGCTGGGCGTCGGCTTCGTCGTGTTCCGCGCGCTCGACATCCTCAAGCCGCCGCCGGTGCGCTGGATCGACGAGAACGTGCCCGGCGGCGCGGGGGTCGTCCTCGACGACGTCGCCGCCGGCGTGATGGGCGCCGCGATCATGGTGGGGCTCGGCGAGTCCGGCGCGTTCGAGGCCCTCGCGCGCCTCGTGTGAAGCAGGTACGCTCGCCGGCATGCCGAGCCGTACCTGGACCGCCGCCGCGCTGGCCGCGCTCGTCGCCGGCGCCGGCGGTGCCGGGGTGGCGCAGGCCAACGGGCGCTTTCCGTCGTCGGTGTCGGTGTCGTTCCAGCCCGGGAACCAGACCGACATCTACCTCGGCGTCACGTTCGGGCTGCTCATCAGCCGCGACGACGGCGCCGGCTTCTACTGGATCTGCGAGCAGAACGTCGGCTACGAGGGCACGTTCGACCCGAAGTACCGCATCGGCCCGGGCGGCGAGATCTACGCGACCACGTTCGAGGGCCTGCGCGTGAGCCGCGACGGCGGCTGCTCGTTCGCGACCGCGACCGAGGAGCAGTCGCCCACCAGCCCGGGCTATCTCGCCGGCATCTGGGTCGACGCGATCGATACGGGCCCCGACGGCTCGGTGTGGGTGGCGACGGCCGAGGCCGGGCGCCCCAACGATGTGTATCGCTCGACGGATCAGGCGCGGACGTTCACCCCGCTCGGGCTCGCCTCGAGCACGGTCTGGTGGAAGAGCATCGGCGTGGCGCCGAGCAACGCACAGCGCGCGTACGTGACCGGCTACCAGGTGACGCAGACCGGGCCCGACGGCGGCTCGATCCCGCCGACCGTGCACCTCCATCGCACCGACGACGCCGGCGCGAACTGGACGATGCTCGGCATCGGCGCGTTCCAGCTCGGCACGAGCCCGCTGGTCATGGTGGAGGCGGTCGCGCCCGACGATCCACAGCTCGTCTTCGTACGCTCGGTGCGCGCCGTGCCGCCCGCCGGCGACAAGCTGTACCGCTCGACCGACGGCGGCGACACGTTCGCGGAGGTGCTGACGACGACGGACACGATCCGCGACGTCGTCATGCGCGCCGACGGCAGCGTCCTGGTGGCCACGCAGATGGGCGGGCTCCACCGCTCGACCGATCGCGGCGTGACCTTCGAGAAGATCGCCGATCTGCCGCAGGCCGCGTGCCTGGGCGATCGCGGCGACGCGCTGTTCGCGTGCGGCGCCAACTGGGAGCCCGACTTCTTCGCGATCGGTCGCAGCAGCGACGGCGCGGCGTGGAGCAAGGTGTTCCGCTACGTCGAGATGAAGGGGCCGCTGTCGTGCCCCATCGGGACGATGCAGCGCGATCTGTGCGAGGCGCGGCTGTGGCCTGCGGTCGCCGAGCAGTTCGGGATCCAGCCGGACCCGCAGGGTGACGTCGCCGAGCCGCGCGATCCCGGCGGCTGCTGCGACGCGCAGGCTGCGCCCGTGGCCCCGGCCCTGGGCGGCCTGCTCGTGGCGATTGGTCTGCTGGTCCGACGCCGCAAGCGTGCGTGATCGCTCGCCGGCACGCGAAGAACCGACGTTCGGATTTCGGTTCACATCGGCGTTCATGTCGGATATGTGTCCTCTCCGTTCGCCCTGAGCGAGTCCCGGCGCGGCCGGGACGAGTCGAAGGGCGGGGAAACGCCGCCATGCGTATCGTTCCGTCCGCCATCGCCCTCTTCGCCGTCACCGGCTGCGCCTTCCAGCCCGGCGGCGCGGCGGACGGCGTCGGCGACGTCGACGCGGCGCCCGGTGACGACGCGCCCGCGAGCACGTCCGACGCGCGGGTGATCGACGCGCCGGCGGTGCCGGTCGATGCGGCGCCACAGGAGGGCGTGATCCGGGCGATGCCGCTCGGCGGAGTGGCGGTGCTCGATGGCATGGCGACCGAGCTCGCGGGCTCGCCGCGCTACGCGCTCGATCTGGCGACGGCGGCGAACGCCGACCTGAAGGCGGGCTACACGCCGAGCATGACCGCGGGCCTGCGCGCCGGCTACGACGCCACGCACGTGCACCTGTTCTTCGACGTCGTCGAGGCCAAGCCGCACCAGGCCGACTCGACGAACACGTGGGACAACGACGCGATCACGTTCTACATCGACGGCGCCGGCGATCGCGCGGGCGCGTACGGCGCCGACGATCACGAGGTGATCATCGATTACCGCCCGGTGTATGGCATCTACCCCTCGACGAACGGCGTCGATCCCGTGATCGAGGCGGTGCGCCTGCCGACCGATGCCGGCTTCTCCGTCGAGGTGCGGATCCCGCGCGCGTCGATCGGCGCCGGCAACGCGACTCGCTTCGGCTTCTCGTGGGGCGTCTACGACGACGACGACGGCGGCGCGTACGACGGCTACGGCCTGTGGTGGGCGCGCCCGGCGCCTCGCTGCGCCAGCTGCTGTACGTCGGAGACACGCGCCGAGGCGTGGTGCGATACGACGATGCTCGGCGAGCTGGAATTCAATTAGGGGCTCGCTTACGGCTCGCCGAACAAGCGCCGTGCTGGATGCGCGAGCCGCGTCGTCGGTTGACAGCGTTCCGCGCCTGCGCGCCGGGAATGGCGCGGGGCGCAGCATGGCTTATCATCTGGGCAGTGCGGAGGAAGTTGTTCCCGACGGATCCGGGGGGCGTGGCCTCGGCGGCCGCGTCGCTCACCGATCCGGGTGACGAGGTCGCGGCGGTCGTCGACCTCGCCGTGATCGGGTGTCGCGGCGACGGCAAGACGCAGTTCATCCTCAACGCGATCCGCACGCTCGATGCGTACGCCGCGCCCGGCCTCGCCGACGTCGAGCGCGAGAACAGCCAGCGCATCCACCGCATCGCGCTCGACGCGCGCGCGCCGAGCCTCGACGCGACCGCGCCGGGCGCGCGGCCGCATTACATCTACCGGGTCGAGCCGGGCGCGCTCTTCGGCCAGCTCGAGACCTGGGAGCGCGTCGCGCTGCTGGCGCGCACCGCGCGGCTGTGGCTGCACGTCGCGCTCGCGCTCGGCAACGCGGTCCTGGTCGGCGCCGCGCTCTGGCTCCTGGGCAAGTCGCCGCAGCTCGCGGTCGGCGCTGGCGTCGGGCTCGCGGTCGTCATGACGATCGTGAGCGTCGCGCTCTCGATCCGGCGCTTCCGCGCGGCCGGCGAGATCGAGGTCGTGTTCTGGGACGTCGCCGGCGAGGACGCGCTCCGCGGCGGCGACTACCACGAGCTCCTGCGCACGATCGTCGAGCGGCGGCGCGAGGAGGACCGGCCCTACGGCTTCGCGCCGGTCCTGGTCTGCAACCCGCTCTCGCTCGAGCGTCACGAGGACGGCGGCTCGTACGTCCGGCTCAAGAAGGTGTTGCCGCTGTACGCGTCGCTCGACCGCGCCGACCGGCGCGCGCTCGTCGTCATCACGCGCGCGAACCTCGTCGAGGAGATCTGCGCCGACGGCAGC
Organism: Myxococcales bacterium UBA2376; assembly: GCA_002344285.1. Taxonomy (GTDB): domain Bacteria; phylum Myxococcota_A; class Polyangia; order Haliangiales; family Haliangiaceae; genus UBA2376. The sequence continues at coordinate 38,062 of DDTA01000036.1, read as the reverse complement.
GACGAGGACGAGCGCGTCGCCGTGCGCTCGCTGGCCCGGCGCAACGCGCAGGGACGCGCCGACGCCGGGGCGACGCCGGTGCGTCACGGCGAGGCGGTGCTGGTGCGGCGCGGCGCCGTGCAGCGGTACTGCCGCGACGCCGAGGACGGCGTGGAGAACGGCATCGCGATGACGTACCTGCGCTACGACGCGGGCGACGACTGCACGCTCGAGAGCAAGCCGGGCGAGGACGGCACGCCGGTGCTCGAGTACACGTACACCGACGACGTCGCCGCGTTCGAGAGCGAGATGCGCGGCAAGTTCCTGTCGTGGTTGGCCCAGGTCGCGTACCGCGCGCCGCGCAAGGCACGCGCGACGGTCGCCGGGCGCGCGACGACGGAGGAGCCGGCCCCCGAGGAGGACGTGATCCCGCTGACGGTGCCGGCGCGTACGACCGCGACCCGCACGACCGCGACCCGCCCGGCGGTCGAGCCCGCGCCGGCGCCGAGCTCGGCGGGCTCGGGCGGCTTCTCGAGCGGAGGCTCGTGATGCCGATCGAGCTGCGGCACGCGTGGCTGCAGAAGCATCCGACGCCTCGCTCGGCGCGCGGTGACTTCCACTGGTATCCGGAGGACGGCGACGGCAAGGCGCGCACGGCGCTGGCGGCGCGCGCGGGCGAGGGCGGGGCGGTGCTGTGGCGGATCGAGCCGGGACGCGTGACCTGGGCGCTCTCGTTCGCGGAGGTCGCGCCCGCCGACGGCCGCAGCTATGTCGGGCTGGCGGTGACCACCGCGAGCGGCGACGCGCCGGCGTCGGCGCTCCTCGCCGCGATCACGCCGCTGCCGGCCGCGCCCTGGCGCGATCAGCCGACGAGCATGACGGCGGAGGTCGCGCCGCTGGAGGCGTGCGCGCCGGCGCCGGTGCCGGTCGCCGTCGAGGTCGCGCGCTCGCTCGCCCAGGGGCTGTGGCGCGGCGGCGCGGCGACGGTCCCGGACGCGGCGGAGCCCTCGCTGCCGCGGTTGCTCGCGACGCTCGAGACCTGGCTGCCGGACGACGTCCGCGCCCGGGCGCGCAGCGGCGCGCTGGTGACCGACGGCAGCGCGCCCTCGTCGGGGCCGCTCTTCCACTACCTCGGGCGCGCGTGGGCGCTGCCGGCCGAGATCGCCGCGCGTGACCCGGAGCTGGGACGGCGCGCGTGGTCGGCGGCGATCGGGCTGGCCACGCGGGCCGGCCTCTCGCCCGAGGCGATCTTCGACGAGCTCGAGGCGCTCTCGCGATCGTGGAACACGGCGCCCGAGCTCGCGGCGCTCCTGGCGGCGACGGGCACGGTGCGCGCCGACGAGCTGGCGGCGTGTGACGCGCGCGCGCCCGCACCGCTCGCCGCCGCGGCCGACGCCGGGCGCCTGTGGTCGCGTGTCGTGCACTACTGGGGCCGCGGCTTCCTCGCCGGCGACGAGCTCGATCGCCGGCTCGGCGAGCTGCTCGCGCGCCGCATCGTCGCCGATCACCTGTTCCACCTCGACGCGCCCGAGCAGCCGGCGCTGCCGCTGCGCTACCTGCGCCGGCTGCGCCGCGAGGCGCTCGTGCCGCGCGCCGCCATGGATCAGCTCGAAGCGAGGGTCGCCGAGGTGGCGCCGGAGGTGTTCGTCTGATGCCCGAACCGAAGAAACCGGTCCGTACGACCGCGGCACCGCCGGTGCCCGCGCGGCCGCCGCCGGGCGACCAGCTCGAGGAGCTGAACGATCAGCTCGCGCGCTTCCTCCAGCACGCCGACCAGCTCGTCGACGAGTGGGCGAAGTTCGGCGCCGACGTGCGCCGCACCGTCGACGCCGAGGTCGCGCGCATCGACGGCGCCGTCGCGGACGCCACCGAGCGCGCGCTCGCGAACGCCTCGGCGCAGGTCGACCGCGTCGCCGCCGAGCGCATCGAGAAGACCGTGGAGCACGCGGCCGCGCGCTGGCGCGGTGATCCGCCACGGGTGGCGTCCGGCGGCGGTGGCACGGCGACGGCCGCCGCCGGTGGTGGCGGTCTCGCCCGCGGGGTCTTGCTCGCCGTCCTCGTGGCGGACGCGTTGCTCGTCGTCCTGCTCGTCGTCGCGCTGCGCAAGGACACGCCCGCGCCGGCGCCGAGCCCGGCGCCCGACACGGCCGGCGGTGGCGCCATCGTGATCGCGCCCGAGGTGCTGGCCGCGTGCGAGGCGCTCGCCGAGGGTACGTGGTCGGCTGACGACGCGGCGCTGGTGCTGCGCGCCGGCACCGCGGTGTGCGGTGACGACGAGGCCAGGGTCACGGCCAACGTCACCGCGCGCCTCGCGTCCCCGGAGGTCGCGATCGACGCCGGCGTCGTCGACGCCGAGCCGCCGATCGACGCCAAGAAACGCGAGACGAAGCGCGGCAAGTAGGCGCGCGGCGACGACCCGATGATCTGGATGATGCAGATGGGTTGGCTGGCTGGCTTCGCCGGCCTCCTGGCCCTGTCCGTCCGCGCGATCCGCCGCGCGCGGAAGGATCCGCGCGCGATCGTCGGGCGCTCGACGTTGCTGGTCTACGCGACTCTCGTCGGCGCGCTCGGCGCGTCGGCCGCGTGGGTGTGGGGCGGCGCGTTCGCCCACGACGGGCGCGATCGCATCGCCGCCGGCGGCGGCGCCCAGGCCGTCGCGCCGGCGCGCGCGCGGCTCTTCGTGCGCGCGGTCCAGCTCGCCGTCGGTCCCGATGCGGCGACCGTCGGCTACTCGCCGTCGGCCGGCCTGCGCATGCCGCGTCGCTACGGCCTGGAGGAGGCGCAGCGAGGCTGGGACCTCCTCCGGGTCTCGGTCGACGGGCCGCAGGGCCTGCGCGTCGACGCGGTCGCGCGTCCGGAGGCGACGAGCACCGAGGTCGTGCTGTTCGCCCGCGAGCGCGCCGCCGACGCGCTCCTCCCGGTCACCGCCGACATCATCGCCGGCAGCCGCGGCACCACCGGCCGCCGCTGGTGCCGCGCGCACCTCGCGCGCCGGCGCCTCGCCGCGGCTGGCTTCGATCGGATCGCCGCCCGTTCGCGCGGCGTCGACCACGCGCAGCTCGACACCGCCGGCGTCGTCGTCGCCGTGTTCTGCCGCGACGGGCTCCTGATCGCGGCGCTCGCCTTCGAGCGCGACCTCGGCACCAAGGCGGCGACCGCGGCGATGGTCGGCGTGCGCGTGACGCCGCTGCGCGCCGGCGCGCGCGGCCTCGAGCCCGAGCACACCGAGATCGCCGCCGGCACGCTCCTCCAGATCGGCGCGCTCGCCGACGCGGTGCCCGGCATCACGCTGTGGGAGATCCCGGCGCCCGCCGGCCGCGCGGAGCTCTTCTTCCCGCCCGCCGACGTGCTCGCGCCGTGCAGCGACTGGCTCGCGCGCCGTGGACCGATCCTGCCGACCTTGCCCGACAGCTCGACGCCGCGCGAGCGGCTCGCGTCGGGTGACATCGGCGCGAGCTGCGTGCTGCCGTTCTCGCCGCCGTACGCCTTCGAGGTGCGTCGCCTCGTGCCCGACGTCGGCGGCACCGACGCGCGCTCGCTGTGGGCGGCGCTCTGCCTGATCGGGCCCGCGCTCGTCTTCCTGCTCGTCCTCGGCGCGCGCGTGCGCAGCGAGCTGACCCGGGCGCGCGTCGCGCGGGGGCTGGCGCTGGCGTGGCTGTCGTCGCTGCTCGCGGCGCTCGGCGTGTGGCGCCTGCTCTGGGCCCACCGGCTCGACATGATGCGCGAGTTCGAGTCGATCGGCGAGCGGGTCGCCGGCAACCAGCTGCTCGTCCTGCTCGGCGCCGCCGCGCTCGCCGGGGTGGGCGTGATGCTCGCGCACGACGCGAAGGCGCGCGGGACGCCGCGCGCGCTCGCGCTCGCCGCCGCGGCGTGGGTCACCGCGCTCGTCGTCGGCGGCCACGCGCTCCTGCCGCAGCTCGCGCTGGTCCGCGAGACGCGGGGCACGTTCCTCCTGGCCGCGCAGGCGCTCTTCTCCCTCGGGCTCGGGCTCGGGCCCGGCCTCGCCGCGCTCGTCGCCCACGCGCCGGAGCGCGTCGGGCGGGTCCGTGGCGCGCTCGCGCGCGCGCTGAACGGCTCGTCGGAGGGCGTGCTCGCCGCCGGGCTCGCGGTCGCCGTCCTCGGCTTCGCCGGCGCGACGTGGGCCAAGACCGCCGTCGTCCTCAAGCTGCCGCTCGCGTGCGCGACGGTCGGCCTCGTGTACCTCGTCGCGCGCGACGCCCTCTCGGGGCGCGCGGGCGCGCTGGTGATGCGCGTCGCGGCGGCCGTCGCCGTCGGCGCGGCGGCCGTCGCCACCGTCGTCTACGACATCGGCGTCGGCGCCGCGCTCCTCGGCCCCGGCGTCCCGTTCGCGTTCCTGCTCGCCGGCCACGACGCGTGTCTCGCGCCGGACACCCGGGGCAAGCTCGGCACCTTCGATCGCCGGCACGCGCCGCTCGTGCGCGCGCACGCGGCGATCCTCGGCGCGGTCGCGGTCGCCATCATCGTGTGGTCGTCGCGCACCCACGCCGATCTCGGGCCGGCGATGACCCGCGGCGCGATGGCGGCGCCGGTGATCTTCGCCGTGCTCGTCGTCGCGTTCGGCGTCCTCTGGTCGCGCACGACCGACGCCGCGCTGGAGAGCGGCCACCGTCGCTTCGTCGTCGTCACCTGCGCGCTGCTCGCGCTGCTCGCGGTCGGTCTCACGCTGGCGCAGGGCCCGCTCCTCGAGGCGTTCACTGACTCGGAGAGCCGCCACGCGTCACGCCTGTCGGGCGTGCTCGATCCCGGCTACGCGCTCCTGCGGGACGATCGCGACTTCCTCGCCGGGCTCGCCGCGTGGCGCGAGACCATCGTCCCGGAGGGCGCGGGCACGTGGCCGACCGGGCAGGGATACTTCGGCGCGCAGGTCGTCGATCGCGGCGTGTGGCAGTCGATCGAGAACGACTACCTCCCGGTCCTGCTCGTGCGCGAGACCGGCGCCCTCGGCCTCGTGGCGGCGACGATCCTCCTGGTCACCGCCGCGCTCGGGCTGTGGCTCATCGCCGGCGAGCGCTTCGCCCACGGCAGCGTCGCCCACCGCGGGCGCGCGCTGGCCGCCGCCGTGCTCGGCGCGCTGTGCGTGTACCAGCCGCTGGCCTCGCTCGGTGTCCTGCCGCTCACCGGCATCTCGTGGCCCGGCCTCGGCCTCGACAGCCCCACGGACTTCTGGCTGCTCTTCGCGATCGCCGCGTGGATCGTCGTCGGCGGCCGCGACGACGCGCCCGGTGATGCCGTGCCCGACCCGGACGCGAGCATGCGTACGGGCAAGGGCTACCTCGCCACGCGCCGCCTCGCGCTCGGGATCGCCACGCTCGCCGCCGTCGCCGGCGTGACGCTGGTGGCGCGCGCCGCGCGCTTCGCGCTCGAGCGCCCCGATCCGGTCGACGCCTCGGGCGACGTCGCCCACGGCTTCGAGGGGCTCGGCCACGCCGCCGACTACGCGCAGCGCCTCCAGTGCAAGGACGACGAGGTCGCGTCGAGCGACCCCGCCGCGCTCGTGCCGGCCGCCCTCCTCGGCGAACCGGTCGACGACATGTCGCGCCGCTTCCATCGCCAGCTGCGCGATCGCTGGGCCGCCGACCGCGACGGCGCCGTCGCCGCGCTGCGCCGCTTCCTCGCCAGCCCGCGCGGGCGCACGTGCACCGGTGGCGACGGTCGCTGGCGCTTCTCGCGCGGCGAGGACGACGGCGCGGCGACGTGCCGGGCGCGCTGGTCGTTCGGCTGGCCCGAGGTCACGCTCGACGTGCGCGCGCCCGAGGCGGGCGGCGCCGAGAAGGACGCGGTGGCGGTCGCCACGTGTGACGTCTCGCTCCCCGGTGGTGCGCTGGGCGCGCTGCGCCGGCAGGATCGCCGGCCGTTCCGCGGCGAGCGCGTGCGCCTCGTCGCGCGCCCGATGGGCGTCGCCGCCCTCGACAAGGGCGAGCTCGTCGCCGGCCACGTCACCGTGCGGCTGCGGCCCGGCGCCGGCGAGGTCGACGTCTCGCGCGCGCAGGCCGGCATCTTCGCCGCCGAGAAGGTGCGCCTCGCCGACGACCTCACCGTCGAGATCGCACGCGACGGCGGCTCGCTCGAGGCGCGCGGCACGGTCTGGACCTTCGAGAAGCTGCCGCCGCGCAGCGCGGGCGGCGTGCGCCAGCTGGTGCAGGTGCTCGAGGCCGAGCCCACCGGGTGGAAGCTGACCGCGCCGGCTGGCGCCGCCGCCGCCGTCCCGCTGCCGCTCGAGAGCATCGCCGTGCTCGTCATCGGCGGCCGCGAGTCGCGCAACCTGTGGCTCTACCGCCCGCCGCGCAAGTGGGGCGGCGAGGATGCGGGCGTCGACATGCTGCTCGCCGACGACGTGCGCACGCTCGGCGCCGCGCGCCGCCGCCACTACGTCCTCGGCGGCGATCTGCCCGAGCTCGGCTGGTCGAGCATCGACCCGACCATGTCGCTCGGGCTCGACGGCTGGGTCCAGGTCGCGCTCGACCGCATCGAGCAGACGCGTCGCGCGGGCCCGGACACGCCGAGCGCGCCGAGCGCGTCGAGCGCACCGGCGCCGACCGACGGCGGCGCCGGGCTGTGCGGCACGCTGCGGCCGCCGACCGAGCCGGTCACCGAGGCGCCACCCGACGCGCCGCGGATGCTCGACACCGGGCTCAACGCCAGCGTCTGCGCGCGCTCCACCTACGACGGCGTGATCGAATGCCGGCTCTCGCTCCAGCCCGAGCTCACGATCGCGCTCCGTCACCTGACCGAGCTCGTCGCGGCCGATCCGGCGACGTGGTTGACCCTCGATGGCGTCGCCGCCGACAAGTCGGTGCCGTCGACCGAGGCGCAGTTCATCCTCCTGCGCGGCGACACCGGCGAGATCGTCGCGCAGGGTGAGTTCGTCCCCGGCCGCGCCAGCTCGGCGTTCGCGCCCGCGACGCCGGAGATCGAGCAGCACCTCATCCGCGTGCTCGAGAATCGCGACCCGCGCACCGGCGCGCAGCTCCCGACGATCGAGGAGGACAGCTCCGAGAAGATCGAGTGGAACGCGCCCATCGCCGTCGGCTCGACGCTCAAGCCGCTGCTCGCGCGCGCCTTCGAGCTCGCCGCGCCCGGCGAGCTGGGCCGGATGGTGCTCGGCGCCAACCCCCAGGTTCCGTGCGCGAGCGGCGCCCGCGCGATCCTCGGCCACTGTCCGCCGACCGAGCTGTGGCGCCGCGGCGAGCCGACCGCCGACGTCGACGTCCACCGCTTCCTGGCCGAGTCGTCGAACTGGTTCATGGCCACCCTCGGGATCCTCGGCACGTCGGTGCCGGGCGGCGAGCTGAGGCTGCGCGATCAACCGCTCTCGCTCGACGAGCTCGTCCGTCGCGATCTCGGCGTCCCGCCGGATCCGATCGAGACCAGCTTCGACGGGGCCGCGGTGATCACGTCGCGCCAGGTCGTGCTCGCCGGCCTGCGCCGCACCGCGATGTGGCGCCGCTTCGAGGCGGTCCTCGGTCGCGAGCTGTGCATCGACGGCGCCGTCGCCTGCGCGAAGCAGGTGAAGGGCGACGTCTGCGCCGCGCGCGCGCTGCCCATCACGCGGCCGAGCTCGCGCCTGCGCCGCCTGGTCGGGCTCGGGCCCGATCGCTTCGAGCTCTACGGCGAGGAGCCCCGCCCGGCCGACGTGCCGGTGCGTGAGTACTTCCAGTTCCTGCGCGGGTCGGGCAAGCACTCGATCGGCTCGCTCGCGCAGCTCACCGACGCCTTCGGCCGCGTGGTCTACGACCCGGCGAGCGACGGCACCTTCCGCCTGGCGGCGTCGTGGTTCCCGGTGCCGGCGGCCGGTGTCGCGCCCGAGCCCTGCGCCGACGGCCGCGAGCTCACCGTGCGCGGGGCCCGCGGCGGGCTGTGCGGCGTCGTGCGCCGCGGCACTGCGACGCGCGCGTTGCGCCCGCTCTTCGACGATCCGCGCGTCGTGTTCTACGGCGCCAAGAGCGGCACGATCGACTCGCTCGGCGACGTCGCCGAGGACGCGGGCAAGTGCGAGCGCTCGAACAGGCGCCGCACGATCGCCGGGCGCGCGCTGCGACCCGAGGACCAGCCGTACTGGCTGGCGTGCGGCAAGCCCGTCGCCGACGACAGCCTCTTCCTCGTCGCGTTCGGCGTCCGCACCGAGCGCGGCATCGAGCGCTTCACGCTCGGCCTCCGCTTCGAGCGCACCGGCCGCAGCGCGGCGACCGTCGCCGCCCGCCACTACATCGCCGCGATCACCGCCTACTTCACCGGGGCGTGGTCGACGCCCGCTTCGGCTTCGGCGACGCCGGCTTCGAAGACGGCGTCGGCTTCGCGGGCGCCTTCGACCTCGCCGGGCGCTTCTTCAGAGCCTTCGTCGGAGCGGTCGGTGCCTTGACCGCCGGCGCGGGCGGGGTCGCCGGCAGGGCGGGGCGGGTGCTCACGCGCGCCTGCGCGAACGCCGCCGCACCCTCGCAGCGCACCTCGGGCGGCGCGACGACGGCGCCGCCCGACAGCCCCATCCGCTGCGGCAGCGCCGGTCCGCCGGCGGCGAGCTCGGCCCAGCGGCCGGCCTCGACCGCCGCGCTCGACATCGCCGCGAGCACGGTCGGCTCGACGACGCCGTCGCTCCGGCGCAGCGGCGCGCCGGCGGCCATGGCGGCCGCGCTGGCGAACGTGGTCGCGCCGCGGGCGCAGAGGAGGACGTCACCGCCGTCGGGCGGGCGCTGCGGCACGGTCGCGTCGCGCGTGACGGCGCGGCGCTGCGCGCGGATCGCGCTGCCATAAGACGGGCCGCCGCCGGCGACGACGCCGAGCACGACCACCGACGCGACGACGCCGCCGGCGAGGAGCGCCGGCAGGCGCGTGCGGAGCTTGGGCGCCGGCTTCCTGATCGCCATGGTCACGGCGTCTTGTTCCCGGACTTGTCGAGGACGGGGCCGCGCTCGCCGACCCAGCGCAGGAGGCCCGGCAGCCGGTCCTGCGCGACGACGTCGGCGAGCGTGCCGACGAGATCGCGATCGGCGTAGCGATCCTCGCGCCGCTCGTCGAAGAACTCGAAGTCGTGGCGCGAGCGCACCATGGGATCGGGCGACGCCTTCACCGCCGCCGGTCGCGGCCGACCGACGCCGCGCTTGACGAGATCGAAGCGCAGCGCGCTGCACAGCTCGTCGCCCTTCCAGCCGCGCGTGACCTCGTCCCACGACGGCGGGCTCGGCCAGTGTGTCCAGTCGAGCTCGAAGGAGACGCGGCGCGTGCCGTCCTTGTGCTCGAGCTGCCAGACGTCGATCGAGTCGTAGGAGAGCTTGCCGAACCAGCGCAGGAGCTCGGCCTCGGTGACGCTCGCGTCGAGGCCGGCGTCCAGGTAGGTGATCGCGACGCGCGAGACGTCCTTCTTGTCGTGGAAGCACATCGCCCACCCCGCATCCAGCAGCGGCGTCACCTCCCCCGTGCCCGTGCCCGTGCCCGTGCCCGTGCCCGTGCCCGATCCGGCCACCCTCGGCTCGTGCTGCACATCCTCGGCGCCCGCCCGGCTCACCACCGCGATCGTGCCGAGCACGGCGGCGTCGGCCACGAGGACCGCGGCGAGCATCCACTGCACCGACGGGAACGCCTGTCGCACGCCTAGATACTAGCGCGCGTCCCTCGGCATTCCAGCCCGACCTCTACGCCTTCCACGACGGGAACTGCGGCGCCCAGCCGAGCTCCGCCTTGAGCCGCCCGTTCGCGATGCGCCGGTTCGCCGTGAACATCCCGGCCACGTCGGCGTCGACCTCTCCGAGCGAGATCCGCGCCGGCTCGCCGACCCCCAGCGAGCGCACCGCCTCCGCGACCAGCTCGTTGCTGGTGCACGGCTCGTCGTCGGCGACGTTGTAAGCCGGCGACGGAGCTCGCGCATCTCCCGCCAGGACCACGGCCTGCGCCAGGTCGTCGACGTGCACGCGGGAGACGTACGTGTCGCCGTCGCCGATGACGCGGTACGTGCCGGCACGCAGCCGCTCGACGGCGCCCCGCCCCGGGCCCCAGATGCCGGCGGCGCGCAGGCACACGCAGCTCACCGGACCTCCGGCGATCGCGCGCTCCGCGGCGAGCCGCGCGCGCCCCGACGGCGACACCGGCGCCGTCGCGTAGTCCTCGCCGACCCAGGCGCCGCCGGCCGGCGCGTACACACCCGTCGACGAGATGTAGACGATCCGCGCGACACCCTCGCGCGCGGCGATCTCTGCGAGCCGCCGCTCTGCCGCGCCGTCGGGGCCCGACGGCGGCGCGGTCACCACCACGACCGCGGCGCCGCGTACGCGCGCGGCGACCTCGTCGTCGCTCGCCGCCGCGAGGTCGAAGCCGTCGCGCCGTCGCGTGGTGACGACGTCGTCACCACGCGCGCGCAGCCGCTCGACGACCCGCGCGCCGGTGTAGCCGGCGCCGATGATAACCCAGCGTCGCCGTTCGCGGCTCATGGCCCGAACGACTCCTCGACGGTCGCGTGCGCGCCGCAGGCGCCGTGGTCACCGCCATCGCAGGCGCGCCGCATCAGCTCCACGACGCGCCCGTCGGGCACCGGTCCGAGTCGCCCGCGCTCGAGGTTGAGCGCGAGGATCCGGCACGGGAAGCCGCCGAGCTGCGCGCACGAGCGCTCGAGCAGCGCGCGCGCGCGCGACACGTCCTCGTCGTCGGGACCCTCGGCGTGATCGAGGAGGATGCGCCCGGCCATGCCGCACCCGAAGTGGTCGTCGACCTCGCAGGTGGCCTCGAACAGGCGCACGGCGCAGGCGAGATCGGCGCGGCTCTCCGAGAACGCCCAGAGGTGTGCCGCGTGGTTCGTGCACGCGTTGGCCGCGCCGAGCGAACACGCCTTGCGGTAGAGCGCGTTGGCCGGCGCGGCTCGGTCGTCGGTGACGCCCGACGCCCGCGCGCGTTCCTCCTCGGCCAGGGCGAGGCCGAAGCACGCGTCGACCTCGTCGCGATCGCAGGCCGCCCGGCACGCCTCCTCGGTGCTCCGGCAATCGCGGTACATCTTCTTCATGTTCATGTCGAGCGGGGGCAGCTCGTCGGCCGCGCACGCGCTCGCGGCTGGCTCGGCGGGCTTCGCGGCCGGGCTGGCGACCGGTGCCGGGGTGTCGCCTCGCGCGCACGCGCAGGCGCACAGCACCGTCGAGACCGCGAGTGCGACGTCGAAGCGCACGACGTGCATCACGCCGGCGCCGAGGTGGCGTCCCGCGCCGCCGGCACGACGTGCGGCATCAGCTTCTTGGCCTCGGCGCGGTGCGTGGCCGCCGCCTCGGCGTCACCCGCCTGCTCCGCCGCCTGCGCGAGCAGCGCGTGCAGCTGCCCGCGCGCGCCCGGGCCGAGCCGCACGTCCTTCACCATCGGCGCCAGCCGCTCGCGCGCGGCGGCCGCGTCGCCCTCGGCGAGCAGGATGCGCGCCTCGGCCTCCGACGCGATGAGCTCGATGCCGCCGGCCATGGGCCGCATCGGCGCGATCGTCTTGGCGAACGTCTGCTTCGCGCCCGCGACGTCGCCCAGCCCCGCGCGGGCGTGGACGTCGGCCGCGCCCCACAGGAACTGCCAGCTGCGGTTGCGCTTGTCGCCGGGCTTGATGCCGGCCTCGTCGAGCGCACGCCGCGCCGCCGCGAAGTCGCCGAGCATGTTGTGCGCCATCGCGGCGAAGACGTGCATGGGCGCGCGCGTGCCGTGGGTGATCCGACGCGGCAGCTCGGTCGCGACCAGCGCCAGGAGCTCGTCGGGGCGGCCGATCGCCGCCAGCCGGCTGGCGCCCGCGTGGACGCGCAGCCGCCGGATCCAGAACCACATCGCGATGAGCGAGACGAAGAACATCGCCGCCACGACCTGCGCCACCGCGCCCGGCTTGGACGACCAGATGAACACGGCGTAGACCGTGGCCAGGCCGAACGGCGCGATCCACGTGTCGAAGTTGCGCCAGAACCAGCCCACGGCCGAACCTTACCCCTTCCGCAGGTGGCGGGCGACCAGGAGCGCGAGCTCGAGCGCCTGCTCGTAGTTGAGCCGCGGATCGACGCGCGTGCGGTACGCCCGCTCGAGGTCGGCCTCGACCAGGCCGCGGGCGCCGCCGACGCACTCGGTGACGTCCTCGCCGGTCATCTCGAAGTGCACGCCGCCGAGCGAGCTGCCCAGCGACTCGTGCACCGCGAAGCTCTCCTCGAGCTCGGCGAGGATCTTGTCGAAGCGCCGCGTCTTGTAGCCCTGCGGCGTCGACTCGGTGTTGCCGTGCATCGGGTCGCACACCCACAGCGGGCGCCGCCCCATCTTCTTCACCGCCTCGACCAGCCGCGGCAGGTGCTCGCCGACGTTGCCCGCGCCCATGCGCGCGATGAGCGTGATGCGCCCCGGCACGCGCTCGGGATCGAGCGCGCCGAGCAGCTCGGTCAGCCACTCCGCCGTCATCGCCGGCCCGATCTTGATGCCGAGCGGGTTCTGGATGCCGCGGTGGAACTCGACGTGCGCGCCGTCGAGCTGCGCCGTGCGCATGCCGATCCACGGCATGTGCGTCGACAGGTTGTAGAACCCGGGCCGCCGCGGGACGGCGCGCGTCTGCGCCGCCTCGTAGAGCAGCGCGAGGCCCTCGTGCGACGTGAAGAAGTCGACGCGCTTGAGCAGCGCCGAGTCCATGCCGGTGATCGCGGTGACGAACGAGATCGACTCGCGGATCTGATCGACGATGCGGCGGTACTCGAGGGCGTGGTGGGCGCCGTCGGCGAACGAGATGTCCCAGTACTCGGGGTGGTGCAGGTCGGCGAAGCCGCCGTCGGCCAGCGCGCGCACGAAGTTGAGCGTGAGCGCGGCGCGCTCGTAGCCGCGCAGCATGAGCACCGGGTCGGGCGTGCGATCGCTCTCGGTGAACGCCTCGCGGTTGACGATGTCGCCGCGGTACGAGGGCAGGGTGACGCCGCCCTTGGTCTCGGTGTCGGCCGAGCGCGGCTTGGCGTACTGGCCGGCGATGCGGCCGACGCGGATCACCGGACGCCGCGTGCCGTGCACGAGCACGAGCGACATCTGCATCAGGATCTTGAGCTTGGCGGCGATCGCGTCGGGGCGGCAGTCGTCGAAGCTCTCGGCGCAGTCACCGCCCTGGAGGAGGAAGGCCTCGCCGCGGGCGGCGCGGGCGAGCTGCTCGCGCAGGCTCTCGACCTCCCACGACGTCACGAGCGGCGGCAGCCGTCGCATCTCGTCGACGACCTTGGCCAGCGCGGTGGGGTCGGGATATTGCACCTGCTGCTGCGCAGCGCGCGCCTGCCACGAGTCGGGGTTCCAGGTCACCGGCGCAATGTACCCCAGCGGCGCCCGGGCACCACAGGTGACTCCCCGTCAGCGGCCTGGCGGAAACCAGCCGAGGAGGAGCAGCAGGCCGACGACGGCGACGACGACGAGCGGCGTCCAGCGGGTGCGGACGGGCGCCACCGCCGGCGCGAGGCTGCGCGATGCCAGGCCCGGCGGCTCCCAGCCACACTGCGGGCACGTGCCGTGCTCGGTGCCGGCGACGAAGCGGCGGCAGACCAGGCAGCGGAAGCGGGGCCGGACCTCGGCGCGCGCTCGGTGCAGCTTCCGCTCGGACATCGGACTACTATAGAGGCTCCCATGAGCGCGCCGGCTCGCAATCTCTTGCGCGACGCCTGGGGCCAGGTCGGCCGCGTGACGATCGTCCCGCAGGGGGACAGCGCCCAGGCGCCCTGGCCGGCGGCCGTCGTCATCGCGACCGGCGTCGCCGTCGGCGCCGGGGCGTGGCTGTGCGGCCGGGTCGTCGGCGCGCTCGGCGTGGCGCCGGCGCTGTGGTCGCTGGTCGCGGTCGTGGCCGCGATCGTCCTCGGCGCGGCGGTGGTCGAGCGCGGGCTCCACGCCGCGAGCGAGCGCTGGCTCGGCGCGCGCTGGGCGACGCTCGTGGTCGGCGGCAGCGTGCTCGGCCGCGTGGTCGCGCTGTGGTCGCTCGCGCCGAAGTACTGGCTCGGCGCGCTGGTGCTCGCGGTCGCCGCCGGGCGCTGGGCGGCGGTGGGGCTCCAGCGGCTCGGCGATGTGTCTGCGCCGGGGCGCGGCCGCACGTTCGTCGTCGGCGCCTACGGCTGGCTCGAGCTGGCGGTCGCCAGCGTCGTGCTCGCGGCGCTGTTCGTGCTCGTCGCGGGTGCGGTCGGCTTCGCCATCGCCCTCGCCGCGATCCTGGTCGCGGTGGGCATGGGGCTCGGCGTGCAGATCCTCGACCGCGAGCTGGCCGGCGACAGCCTCGCCGCCATCGCCGCGGCGATCGAGCTCGTCGTCCTCGTCGGGCTGGCGGCCGCGGAGCCGGCGACCGTGTCGCCGTTCGTGCGGTGAGCGCCGGCGCGCGCGCTGCGGTCGTCGCGGTCGTCGGCATCGCCACGTTCGCCGCCGGCTGCGGCGACAACCTCCGTCCCGTCACCGACGGCGTCAGGAGCGGCGACCGCCTCGCGGCGACGTTCTGGGTCGGCGGCGGCGCGCGGCTCTTCGCCGGCTTCTTCGATCGCGAGCTCGGACTCCGGTGCCGGTTCGAGCTCCTCCCCGACGACGAGCGCGCCGTCTGCGTCCCCGCCGCGGCGTCGGCCGAGGCGACCGCGTTCCTCGACGACCGCTGCACGACGCCGCTCGTGCGCGCGACCGTCACGCCCAGCGGCGAGCGCCCGCGGGTCGCGCGCGTCGAGGCGGACGTCTGCGAGCCACCGGCCTTCTGGGCGCTGGGGGAAGCGATCGAGGTGCCACAGTTCTATACGCGCACGAGCTACGGCGCGTGTGCGTGGCGCGCGGCGTCGCCCGGCGAGCCATGGTATCCCGGGGCCCGGCACCTGCCGATCGACGAGCTCGTCGGTGGCCGCGTTCGCGTCGAGGATCGGGGGCAGACCCTCCATCTGCGCTACGTCGACGGTGACGACGGATCGCGCCAGCCGATCGGCGTGTACGACGCGCGGATGGGGGCGCCGTGCGCGTTCACCGACCAGCTCTTCGACGGAGACGCGGCCCTCGCGTGTTATCCCGATCTCTGCGCGCTCGAACTGGACAGGAGGCTCGATCGAGCCTGCCGGCCTGTCCTGTTCTCCGTGGCGCAGGGCCCGGGATGGCCCGTGAGCTGCGCCTGCGCCGCGCGCCGGTTCGCGCTCATTGCAGCTTCCGCACCCCCGCTGCGTGCTCCGGAGATCCGCGAGATCGGGTCCGAGCTCCCCGAGCCGGTCGAGCTGTTCGCCGAGAACGGGGACACGTGCGAGTACACAGGGTACGTCTCGTCACCGGCGTGGCGCACGGGCGACGCCGTCGCGCCGATCGCCGGGCGGCGTGCGGTGCTGGAAGGGACCGGACGACTCCGGCCGCTGGCGATCGTCGCCGACGACGATGGCACCGAGGTGCTGGAGCCGTGGCTCCGCGATCGCGAGGTGGCGATCGAATGCCAGCCGCGCCTCGCCCGCGACGGCGTGCGTCGCTGTCTCCCCTCCGGACTGACCCAGCTCGCGGATTCATTCTTCGCCGACGACGCGTGCACCCATCCGGCGCGCGTCGCGTACGCCGTCGACTTCGACGGCTCCACGCGGTGGGCGATCGTCGACGACATCGACGGCCGCCGCGCGGTGTATCAGGTGACCGGAGAGCTGCTGCCTGGGAACCTGTACAGGAGGTTCGCCGAGGTGTGCGCCCCTCACTCCTGGTCGGTCCCGTTCGAGCGCTTCTTCGTCGTCGGTCCCGAGGCCGCGCCCGAGCGTTTCGCCGTGATGACCGAGCTCGTCGAGTGATCGCCGCGCGCGCCCGGCTCAGAGCGGCCACTGATCGACCGGCACGAGCACCTGCGTGCGCGCGCGCAGCTCGGCCGGCAGGCGCGCGTCGAGGATCGGCGCGACCTCGGCCGGCTGGTAGAGCTGCGAGACGTGCATCAGCACGAGGTTCGGCGTCACGAAGTCGCCGGCGCGCGCCACCACCTCGTCGAGGTGGATGTGACAGCCGGCGCGCGTGGCCTCGAGCGACTTGCGCTCGTCGAGGAAGGTCGTCTCCATCACCAGCAGCTTGCTCGCGAGCAGCTCGGGTGCGTGATCGAACACCTGCACCAGCGTGTCGGTCACGTAGGCGAGCTCGGCGTGCTCGACCGCCTCGAACAGCTCGCCGGCTGTGCCGGCCTTGCGCCGCGCCGCGATCTCCGCGCCCGGCATGCCCGCGGCCTCGGGCCGCAGCTTCTGCACGCGCCGCACGACCTGGTACGCGAGCGACGGCACCGGATGAAACGACTTCACGGCGCGCAGCCAGAAGTCGCCCTTGAGCGGCACCACGTCGCCGGGCGCGACCGGTACCGGCTGGATGTCGAGCGGCCAGCGCTGGAGCTCGGTCATGGCCCGCAGCGCCTCGAGCAGCGTCTCCTGGATCTCCGCCGGCATCACCACCCGCAGCGGCGCCTTCACGCCCTGAAGTCCGCGGATCCCCAGGAGCGCGTTCAGCGCCCCGATGTGATCGGCGTGTGCATGCGACAGGCACAGCGTGCCGACCCCGGCGGCCGACCGGAGCGGGACGCCGCAGTCGAACGCCACGTCCAGCTCGGGGACGTGGAGCGCGGTGTAGACCCCGCCCAGCGAGAGCCCCCGCACCGTGTAGGCCCCTGCCTTGAGCGACGTGATCAATGGAGTGCCCTCAGTATAGCGGTCTGACCGCGTCCGGCTCGTGTACCATGCGCGCCGACATGCTCTGGTACGTCCTCGCCGCGCTGGGCGCGCTCCTCCTCCTCTCCATCGCGCTGCCCGTACCACGCCGCATGTGGGTCTTCACGTTGACCGCGTGGAAGTACCTCGG
This sequence comes from Myxococcales bacterium UBA2376, assembly GCA_002344285.1. GTDB lineage: Bacteria > Myxococcota_A > Polyangia > Haliangiales > Haliangiaceae > UBA2376. The sequence goes on along the minus strand of DDTA01000036.1, from coordinate 21,298 downwards.
CCTGTGGCTCCTCGACGTCACGCGCCTGCGCTGGATCGCGTACAAGGTCGCCGGCAAGTCGTATCGCCGCCTCGAGCGCCCGGTCCTGCTGCGCCGCTTCTGCGAGGACATGGGGCCGACGTTCATCAAGTTCGGGCAGATCATCGCGTCGTCGGCCGGCCTCTTCCCCGACCGCTACGTGAAGGAGTTCAGCAAGGTCCTCGATCGCGTGCGCCCGTTCCCGTTCGAGCAGGTCACGCAGATCCTCGCCGAGGATCTCGGCCCCGAGCGCGCCGCCCGCATCGTCAACATCGAGCCCAAGCAGCTCGCGTCGGCGTCGATCGCGCAGGTCCACACCGCCGAGCTCACCGACGGCACCAAGATCGTGGTGAAGGTGCAGCGCCCGGGCATCCAGGAGCGCTGCGCCGCCGACATGAAGATCATGCGCTTCATGGCGGTGGTCCTGTCGAAGCTCCGCCGCGACGCCGAGCTGGCCAACCCGGTCGGCGTGATCGAGGACTTCACCGCGACGCTCAACGAGGAGCTCGACTTCCGCAAGGAGGCGGCCAACCTCGATCGCTTCAACGACATCATGCGCGAGCTCGGCCACAAGAACATCCGCGCGCCGGTGCCGCACAACGAGCTCACCACCCAGCGCGTCCTGGTGATGGAGCGCTTCAGCGGCGTGCGCGTCGACCACTACGACACGATCCGCGAGCGCGGCATCAACGGCGAGGAGAAGCTGGTCGCCGGCCTGCGCGCGTGGTTCCAGTGCGTCGTGTTCTACGGCTTCTTCCACGGCGACGTGCACGCCGGCAACCTGATGATGCTCGACGACGGCGACATCGGGTTCCTCGACTTCGGCATCGTCGGGCGCTTCGACGACCGCCAGCGGCTCCTCGTCACCGACTACATGATCGCGTTCTCGTCGGGCAACTACAAGAAGCTGGCCGAGGTGATGATCGAGATGGGCGGCGCCGGCGGCGACAAGCTCGACATGGAGGCGTTCGTGAAGGACCTGGGCGAGACGTACTCGCCGCTGCTCAAGCTGTCCTTCGCCGAGGTGAACTACGCCGACTTCCTCCCCGGCATCCAGCGCACCGCCACGCGCCACCGCGTGAAGATGCCCAAGGAGTTCATCCTCATCACGAAGCAGCTGCTCTACTTCGATCGCTACGCCAAGGCGCTGGCGCCCAACCTGAACGTCTTCACCGATCCGCGCCTCATCTTCTCGCTCATGGCGGACATCCAGAAGGTCCGCGCGAGCATGCCGGCCAAGGCCAACTGATCCGCCGACCGGATCCGAAAATGCGAAGAGGCGGGTGTTCGGCCCGCCTCTTCAAGTGACACAGCTGTTTTTGATGACGCAGTCCCTTTCCTGTCAGCTGCCTCTCGCGCAATCGGTCACTGCCGTTCATCCACTGACCTCAGGTTGCGCCTGAGCGTCGCGCTCCGGGACAAGACCCGTGTACGTCGGTCCCGACACGATGGTCCGGGGACCTCTGGGGGTGGGCGCAGGGAGAACCGGCCTGGACCCTCACACGTGAACGTGTTTCCCGTACGTGCTCTCGCTCCGTGAACCTCCTGCCTGATGCCGTTTCCGGGGGCGAGAGCTTCGATCGTCGCTACACAGTCAGCCTAGTCCTCGTCCCCGGAGCTGGCAACGGAAAAAGCGCACGCGCCAGGTGCGATCATCGGTCGCACATCAGTTGCACTTGCCGTCGGCGCAGAAGCACGCGCCGTCGCACTCGTTGCGTACCTCGCCGGTGCGGAAGAAGTGGTCGATCTGACGGCGAGACGCCGGCTGGCTGCGCGTGAGGCCGTGCATGCCGGTGTCGGGAGACGGTTCGTTGGTGAGCGGCACGGGCGGCGCACCACCGTCCATGATCACGAGCGCGGAGCCGTTGGTGATCGGTCCAGCCATTCCGGTCATGCCGAACGGGACGTACGGGCTCGGCTCGAGCACCGGGATGTTCATGGTGCGCGCCTGCCACTCGGTCGCGAGGTTGGGCACCTGATCGTCGCCGACCGCCATGTGCAGGAGCAGCTGACGCGGCGCGACGCCGAGCGGGGTGCCGTCGAGCACGACATCCGACACCCCGGAGGTCTCGGTCTGGTCCCATCGCTGCTGGAACAGGTTGATCGCGAGCACCACGTCGAAGTCGTCGGGGTACGCGCCGTGCAAGATCTGCCGGTAGGTGGGCCAGTTGGTCGAGCGCTCGAGCATGATCGAGTAGTTGCCGCCCCCGACACCGACGACGCCGCGGCGGATGTTGGGCGTGTACGCGACGAAGGTGGTGCCGAAGATGTGGCCCTGGGAGAGGCCGTAGTAGTAGAGCTTCGTGGGGTCGGCGAGCTGCGCGCCCTGCGTGCAGCCGGTCGCAGCGACGTCCTCGGCGCGGCAGACGAACAGGCTCGTCGCCATCACCGTCTCCATCGCGCGCGCCAGCGACACGTGGTTGGCGAGGCCCTGGACCAGCACGTCGAAGATCTCGCTCGACCGGTTGAGGTCGGTCAGCGAGCGCGCGATGTTGCCGATGTCGCGCTCGCTCATGCCGCGCATGTCGGTGCCGACGGTGATGACACACGCCTCGGCTGCGGTGTCGCGCACCGCGCCCGAGGCGACCTGATCGGCCGAGCCGTTGAGGCCGTGGCCGTAGATCATCATGCCGACCGGCGTCGGCGAGCGGTACGCGCAGTCGGGGATGATCGCGGTGAACGGCGCGTCGTACACGCCGTGGAGCACCGGCAGGCCGGCGGCGTCGAGGTCGAGCACGGTGCCGGGCGCGTAGGCGCCCTCCTGGGTCAGGAACAGGGGCGCCTTGAAGTAGCCGTCGATGCGGCGGCGGATCTGCGTGCCGTCGCCGATCGGCTCGTCGCTCTCGGTGCGGTAGGTCGAGGGCGTGGCGTCGAGCGCGGTGAGCGCCTGGTCGCGCGCGCTGCGTGGGGCCCGGCGCACGAACTCGTCGGACGCGACGGTGAAGTCCCACGCGAGCGCGAGCTCGGTGCGCGGGAAGCCGGCGGCGTCGAGCGCGTCGAGCGCCTCGATCAGGCGCGGCCGCGCCGCCTCGAGCAACGGGTGCGACGTCGTCGTGCCGTCGAGGATCGCCTGGAAGCCGGGGCTCACGGGCAGGTCGCCGCCGCCCTTGGACTTCACCGCCTTCGTGATCGCGACGGCGTAGCGATGGCCGCCGCTGAGGCGCGCCGCGGGGCGGATGATGATCGCCTGGCGATCGGGGGCGGTGGCGGTCATGTCGAGCTCGGCGAAGTGCGCGACGCGCTCGCCGGTGGTCATGTCGACGATGACGGTGGTGGCGCTGGCGCCGAGCGAGTCGGCGAAGCGCGTCTGGTTCACCAGCGTCGAGCCGTCGATGCCGCCCGGGAAGATCGTCACCATCGGGGCCGCGGCGGAGTAGCCGTCGGCGCGGTTCCATGCCGCGGGATCGACCGGCGCGGCGTTGGCGTTGGTGAGCAAAGCGCCGTCGGGGATCGCCAGCTTGCGCCCGGTCGGGGTCGACCCGTCGGCGACCTCGAACACGCTCGACGGCCACGGCGCCATGCAGCTGTCGATGCCGAGCGGGTTGCAGTGGAGCTCGATGGGGAACGACGGATCGTCGCTCCCGCAGGCGAGCAGGGTCGAGGCGAGCGCTAGAGCTACAGCAGGGGCCCTCATGGCCGGGAGGGTATCCCAGCGGCCCGGGCGTAACCGTCCAAAATCACCAGGACAGACGGTGTACTCAGCCCGCGGGGGGCTCGAGCCGCGCCAGCGCGCGGGCGAGGTTGTCACGCGCCGCGGCGTCGAGGCGGGCGTGGAACAGCTCCGAGTGGAAGATGCGCGGCGCGGCGAGGAGCGACGCGAGGAACCGGCGCCGGCCCGCACGGTACGCGTCGCGCGGCACGGCGGCGAACTCGATCGCGATCGCGTCGTCGTAGGCGTCGAAGCGCGCGGGCGCCGCTCCGAGGATCGCCATGTCGCAGTCGACGAAGTGCGCGGCGTCGCGGCCGAGCGCGCCGGCGTCGAGCGCGCCGTGGCGGGCGGTGAGCAGGATCAGCGCCTCGACGCGATCCAGGTCGAGCCCGGCCCCACGCAGCCACGCGCCGGCCAGCCGCCGGGCGAGCGCCGCGCTCCGCGCCTCGTTGTCGGGCCGGCCGGCCTCGTAGATCGCGTCGTGACAGAGGATCGCCCAGTACACGTCGCGCGGGTGCTCCCAGCCGACGGCAAGGGCGACGCGCTCGTACTCGGCGACGACCTCGGCGACGTGATCGGCGGTGTGGTACGCGCGCGGCGGCCGCGCGTACGCCGCGCGCAGGGCGGCCTCGCACGCGGGAGGCAGCGCGAACGGCGGCGGGCGCGACGAGAACATGCGCGCGACCGTACCAGGCGTGGCACGGGGCGGGGAGGCGCGGTAGCTTCGTCGTCGATGCCCGCTCGCGCCGCGTCGTTCGTCTCGTCGTTGCTTCTCGTCCTCGCGGCGGCGTGCGGCGGCGGCCAGGGCGCGAGCGGTGGCACGACGCCGGCCGGCGGCGGCAAGGGCGCGGGCACGACCAGGGCGACGGGCGGCGAAGGCGGCGGCAGCGGCGGGGCGGCCGGGCAGGGCGGGAACGGGTCCACGGGCGGCAGCGGGAGCGGGATCGCGCTCGAGGGCACGACGTGCCCGACGCGAGGTTGCGTCTTTCACCCGGGCGTCGGCGCGTACTTCACCTGCCTCTCGGGCGGCGCCGGGTCGTGCTTTCACCTGGGCCCGCGCTGCGCGCCGGCCGATGGCTGCCTCTACGACCCCGCGAGCAAGGGCTACCGGGCGTGCGCGCAGATCGTGGAGGGCGTCTGCGCGGGCGGGTTCGGCGCCGCCTGCACGCCCGCCTCGGGGTGCGCGTACAACCCCGCGAATGGTCTACATCACACCTGCGAAGCGTGGTCGGGCGGGAGCTGCACCCGCTGGGGCGCGACTTGCGCTCCCTGACGTAAAACGTAAGGGATCCATGTGGTTGAGGGGCGGGAAGGATCTTTCCGCGGCCCCCGTATTCTGATCACCCTTGACGAAACTGGCGTTGAAAGGCATTTTCAAAGTCGGAGCCGCACCGTGATCGTCTGTCTCTGCCACGCCGTCCGTGACCGCGAGCTCGATGCTGCCATCGCCGATGGCGCCGAGTCGGTCGACGACGTGGGCAGACAGTGCGGCGCCGGCACCGGCTGCGGCGCCTGCATCCCCGAGATCGAGGATCGGCTGGAGCGCGCGGGCCGCGGGTGCGATCGCGGCGGCGCGGGTGATTGCCCGCGCAACCTCGTGTCGGTAAGGTCGCGGCTCCAGTCCGAGCCACGCGACGCCGCCTGATCACTTCACGGCGCGCCCGGCTCGGCCCGTTCGAGAGGCGCAGCTGATGAAAGGTCACGCCGAGGTCATCGACCTCCTCAACGAGCTCCTGACCAACGAGCTCACCGCGATCAACCAGTACTTCATCCACGCCAAGATGCTGGGGAACTGGGGCTTCCTCAAGCTCGCCAAGAAGGTGCGCGCGGAGTCGATCGACGAGATGAAGCACGCCGACGAGGTCATCGAGCGCATCCTCTTCCTCGAGGGCGTCCCCAACCTCCAGCGCTTGAACAAGCTCCGGGTCGGCGAGACCGTGAAGGAGCAGTTCGAGTCCGATGTCCAGCTCGAGTACGCGGCGATCAAGAGCCTGAACGAGTGGATCACCAAGTGCCGGACGCTCGGTGACAACGGGACCGAGGACCTCCTGAAGAAGATCCTCGTCGCCGAGGAGGAGCACACCGACTGGCTCGAGACCCAGCTCGGCCTGATCGCGCAGCTCGGCGAGACGCCGTACCTCGCCGAGCAGCTCTCGGAGTGAGCGCGGCCGCACGCGGCGTCGACGTGCCAACCTGGCACCGAGGCGATCGCGCGCCGCGCCGCTCTGTCGTCGGCGCAGCTCCGGGCGCAGCCTGATCGCGAGCTTGCGGCTGGCATCCGGCTTGATGAAGCCAGGGGCATGATGGTGTACCGCTCGATCGTGGTCGGCCTCCTCGGCGCGCTCGTCCTGCTCGTGGCCGCCCGGCCGCGCGCGCCGTCCGTGCTCGTCGCCACACCCGTGGTGGCCGCGCCGTCCGACGATGCGGCCGTGGTCGACGTGTCGCGCCGGGCTGCGGGCGACGACCCGATGCCGCTCCTCGGGCTGCGCCCGGGCGAGCGCGTGGCGGCGGTCGACGGCGTCGCCGCCGACAGCATCGCTCTCGCCGGTCGCTGGGCGCGGACGTTCCCCGGCGAGTACCTCGACATCGAGGTCACCGGGGGCGGCGTGGCGAGCGCGCGTCGCATCCTCGTGCTCGTGCACCCGTAGCCGCGGCGACTTGACCCGGGCGAGGCCGCGGGCGATGACCCGCACATGCTGAACATCGATCTGCGCGGCAAGCGCGCGTTCGTCGCCGGCGTCGCCGACGACGGTGGCTTCGGGTTCGCGATCGCCAAGGCGATGGCCGAGGCCGGCGCCGCGATCTGCCTCGGCACCTGGCCGCCCGCGCTGGGCATCTTCCAGACGATGCTCGCGCGCGGCAAGTTCGACGCGTCGCTGGCGCTCGCCGACGGCTCGAAGCTCGCGTTCGAGAAGGTGTACCCGCTCGACGCGGAGTACGACCGCATGGAGGACGTGCCGGCGGAGGTGAAGGAGTCGCGGCGCTATCGCGAGTGCGGCGACTTCACGATCCACGGCGTGGCGGCGCAGGTGAAGGCCGACTTCGGCGAGGGTGGGCTCGACATCGTCGTGCACAGCCTCGCCAACGGCCCCGAGGTGAAGAAGCCGCTGCTCGAGACCAGCCGCAAGGGCTACCTGGCGGCGGTGTCGGCGTCGGCGTACTCGCTCACGTCGATGGTCGCGGCGTTCTCGCCGATCATGAAGCGCGGCGGCGCGTTCGTGTCGCTCACGTACATGGCGTCGGAGCGCGTGGTGCCGGGCTACGGCGGCGGCATGTCGTCGGCCAAGGCCGCGCTCGAGAGCGACACCCGCACGCTCGCGTACGAGGCGGGGCGCGCCTGGGGCCACCGCGTCAACACGATCTCCGCCGGCGCGTACGCGTCGCGCGCGGCCAGCGCGATCGGCTTCATCGACCAGATGATCGACTACACCTCGCGCAACGCGCCGCTCACCGAGCCGATCACGGCGGCCGACGTGGGCGCGACCGCGGCCTTCCTGTGCTCCCCGCTCGGCGCCGGCATCACCGGCACCACGGTCTACGTCGACAAGGGCTACGCCGTGATGGGCGTCGCGGTCGACCGTGAACGCGGCGCGTGAACCCGGTCACGGAATTTCGAGATTGACTCGGGCGCGGCGCGAGCGATGCTCGGGCCCACATGCGTAGCCCCGGTCGTACGGTCCTCTTCGCGGCTCTCCTGGCGGCGTGTGGTGGGGGCGGCAACGACGGGCCGGATGCCACGCCGGACGCGCCCATCGACGCGCCGATCGACGCCGCGATCCCGCCGGTCTTCCGCAACGCGGTGACGCTGCCGGATCTCGAGCTGGCGCAGATGGCGGCCTCGCTGCTCGGCGAGGGCGCGACCGAGATGTGCGATGCGTGCCACGGGTTGACGCGCACGTACCTGCGCACGTGGGACACGATGACGGAGGCGGGCGAGGCGGCGTGCCTGACCGACCTGACGCCGACCACCCCGGCGGCGGCGATGACCATCGTCAACTGCTTGCGCGACGCGACGGACAACCAGTGGCACCCGGGCAAGATCGGCATCAACGCCGTGGCCGCGGGCCTGCCCTGGTTCGAGTACGTCTTCCGGCTCGCCCACGGCGACAGCTGGCAGGCGCCGTTCGACGAGTGGACCGATCGCGTGTGGATGCCGCGCGGCGATCGCACGCCGTTCACGCAGGCGGAGTTCGACATCATCGCCGAGTGGTTCGCCCGCGACCTGCCCAACCTGAACAACGTCATCCCGAGCGATCCGGTGCCGCCGCCGTGCACCACCATGATCGGGCCCGAGATCGCGACCCACGTCGCCGCGATGGCGACGCAGGGCTGGCGCCGGGTCAACGCCGACGCCGGCATCAACATGTTCGGGTGCCAGGGCGCGGCGACGGCGCGCGACTGCCTGTCGTCGTTCCCGCTCTCGACGGCGAACACGTGGTCGCAGGGATGGACCGCGGCGGCGCCCGGCCAGAAGATCCGCATCCTGCGCGAGATCGACTACTCGACCGCGTTCTGGACGCGCAGCTCGGCCGACGGCCGCTTCGTCGCGCACGGCGGTAACGGCAGCGGCAGCGGCTCGACGGTGATCGACCTGCAGCGCGGCGTCGAGATCCCGGCCGACGCGCTCTACGACCCCGGCTTCTTCCCCGACAACTCGGGCTTCATCCTCCAGGGCGGCGGCGCCCGCTTCTGTCAGCAGTCGCTGCTCACCAGCAACCCGTCGTCGATCTCGTTCGACGAGCCCCAGTGCACCACGCTCGGCGAGGTCGGCCTGTACCAGCACCTCGGGCGGGTGAACGGCGGCGACTACTTCACCGTGCACGGCCAGTTCTCGAGCGACAACGGCGGTCACAACGTGACCGGCAACGACCCGGGCACCAACTTCGATCAGGGCGCGCGCAACACGTTCACGCCCATGATCCACGACGGGAACGACTACGTCGCCCGGTCGCAGATCTCGGTGAGCACGCCCTACGAGGGCGACATGGAGATGTCGCAGTCGGCGAGGCTCGTCATCGCCCGCACCGCGATGCAGGGCGGCAGCGGCTTCGTCGTGCGCCACGTGACCTACACGCCCAACGGCGGCGGTGGGTACAGCATCAGCGCGCCGATCGTCGCGCGCTACTGCGTGCGCGGCGGCAAGCCGGGCTGGAGCTACGACGAGCGCTGGCTCACGTACCACCACTACGTCGGCGCCAACGACTGGCAGGAGCTGGGCTACGCGAGCGCGACCGATCCCGGGTTCGTGGCGCTGCGGCAGCAGGGCGCCGCCAACACCTACGTCCTCGACATGCTCTCCGGCGAGGCCCGCCGCGTGACGACGATGGGCCCCGGGCAGTACGCGCTCTACCCGCACTTCCGCAGCGACGGCTGGCTCTACATCCAGATCCGCGACCGCGTCCGCGGCCGCGAGTACGTCGTCGCCAGCGACGTGGCGCTGGTGTTCGAGTCGCCCTGAGGGATCCCGGACGCTGAGTCACGCCTGCTCGCCCTCGAGGAGCGCGCGGGCGGCGGCGATCGCCTCGCTGGTGCCGGCGAGGGCCACGACGTCGCCGGGATCGAGGAGGTCGCCCTCACCGGGGAAGGCGGCCGCGGCGCCGCCGCGCTCGATGGCGAGCACGGTCGCGCCGGTCTTGCCGCGCAGGTCGAGCGCGCCCAGCGTCTGGTGCGCGGCGGCGCTGGTCGGCGCGACGCGCGCGGTCTGGGGCTCGCCGATGCCGGGCAGGAGCTGGCGCAGGTTCTCCATCGTCGGCGCGGGCGTCGCGGGCATGGCGCCGGCCGCCGTGGCGCGCGCGGCGCGACCTTGCTCGGCGAGCACCTCGACGATCGCCTCGGCGCCGCTGCGCACGTGGCCGTGCAGGTTGCGCGCGGCGCGCCAGACCGCGATGGCGAGCACCAGGGCGACGGCGACGAGGACGACGCCGCCGGGGACGCCGGAGAAGAAGGGCTGCGTCAGGGCGACCAGCGGGAGCCCGACCGCGAGCAGGAGGATGAAGCGGAGGAGCGCGACCAGCGCGCGGCGCGGCGGTTGCGCCAGGTCCATCGCGCCGTCGGCGGCCGCGGGGAACGCCGCGTGCGCGATCGTCCACCCGAGGCGGAGCGCGCGGCGCAGGACGCCGATCGCGAACGGCAGCGCGAGCACGGCCGCGCCGGCGACGACGATCCCGCGGCCGACCTCCGGGGCGAGCGACAGCTCGCGGCCGAGGTGCGCGACGAGGAGGTCGTCCGTCACCGCCGCGCCGATCACGACGCCGACGAGCAGCAGCAGATCGACGACGAGCAGGACGACGTTGCGCCGCGTGCGCCGCCCCAGCGTGTTGCGTCGCGCGCCGCCGCCGCGGACGCGCTCGATCCAGCTGCCGTACAGCGTGGCGACGGTCTGGAGCGGCGGGGGCAAGAGGTTCGCGGCCCGGCGCGCGGCGTGGGGCGCGGCGCGGATGAGCCACGGCGTCGACAGCGTGGTGAGCGCCGAGACCGCGACGGCGACCGGGTAGAGGAAGTCGCGGGTCACGCCGAGGGCGAGCCCGAGCGCGGCGATGATGAACGAGAACTCGCCGATCTGGGCGAGGCTGAGGCCGCTGGCCACCGACAGGCGGACGCCGTTGCCGGTGAGGAAGACGCCGATCGTGACGCTCACGATCTTGCCCGCGACGACCGCGAGCGTGAGGAAGACGACGGCGGTCCAGTGCGCCGCGACGAGCGCGGGGTCGACCGCCATGCCCACCGAGACGAAGAAGACGGCGGCGAACATGTCGCGCACCGGCCGGAGCTGGTGCGCGACGAGCTGGCCGTCTCCGGACTCGGCGATGAGCGAACCGGCGAGGAACGCGCCGAGCGCGACCGAGTAGCCGACCTCGAGGCACAGGAGCGCGACGCCGAACGCGATCGCCATCGCCGCCACGACGTTGATCTCCGGATTTTCGAGGCGGCGCAGGTACCGCACCGCGCGCGGCACGAGCACCATGCCGACCGCGAGCAGGAGCGCGAGGAAGCCGGTCAGCTTGCCGATCGTGCGCGCGAGCTCGGCGGCCGACAGCCCGCTGCCCGTGGCCGCGGCGGTGAGGCCGGCCATGAGCAGGACCGCGATCAGATCCTCGACCACGAGGATGCCGACGACGATCTCGCGCTGGCGGCCGGTGACGCCGTGATCGGCGAAGGCCTTGGCGATGATCGTGGTCGACGAGATCGCGATGATGGCGCCCGCGAAGACGCTCTCCATCGGCGTCCAGCCGAGCGCGCGCCCGACGACGAAGCCGAGCCACAGCATCAGGCTGCACTGGATGACCGCCGTGATCGACGCGGTGGTCCCGATGCGGAGGAGGCGGCCGAGGCTCAGCTCGAGGCCGAGCGCGAACATGAGCAGGATGACGCCGATCTCGGAGAGCTGGTGGACGATGTCCGCGCTGGCCACCAGCGGGATCGGGGTGTGCGGGCCGATCACCAGCCCGGCCACGATGTAGCCGAGGACGATCGGCTGGCGCAGGCGCTGGCAGAGGATGGTGGTGACCGCCGCGACGCCCAGCACGATCGCCAGCGCCTCGAGGAACGCGGACGCGTGCATGATCGAGTGTAGGTCAGTTGGTGCGGGCGGCGAGCGCTCCGGAGGCGAGCGCCAGCGCACGGTCGTCGGGTCAACTCGCCGGCAGCTCCCGCGACGCGCGCTCGATCGCCGCCGCCATGTCGGCGGCGTCCGCGTGACGGTGCTCCGGCTCCTTCGACAGCGCGCGCTCGACGACCTCGATCACCGGCTCGGGGAGCGCCGCGGCGGCGGCGACCGAGAGCGGCGGAGGGTCGTCGTGCAGGTGCGCGCTGATGAGCTCGAAGTCGTCGGCGCCGGAGAACGGCGGGCGGCCGGCGAGGAGCTCGTAGAGGATGACGCCGATGGCGTAGAGATCGCTGCGCGGCTCGGCCGGCTTGCCCCGCAGTCGCTCGGGCGCGAGGTACGTGAGGCTGCCGACGACGTGCCCCCGCTGCGTGAGCTTGGCGCCGCCCTCGAACGCGGCGAAGCCGAAGTCGATGAGCACGACGCGCTCGACGACGCCGGGCGACGGCTCGAGCATGAGGTTCGCGGGCTTGAGGTCGCGGTGCAGGATGCCGCGCGCGTGCACCGCGTGCAGCCCCTGCAGCGCCTGCCACGTGTAGCTCAGCGCGCGCGACGGCGAGACCGCGCCCTGCTGCTTGAGCAGCACGCGGAGCGAGTGGCCGCGCAGGAGCTCGACGACGATGTAGGGCTCGGCGGTGTCGGTGGTGCCGCCGCCGTAGAGGGCGGCGACGTTGCGGTGGCGGATCTGGCCCTGCACCGCGAACTCGCGCTCGAAGCGCGCCACCGCCTCGGGATCGCGGGCCTGCTGGCCGCGGAGGATCTTGACGGCGACGGCCATGCGCTCGTCGCGGTCGTGCGCCCGGTAGACGTCGGCCATGGCGCCGCGGCCGATCATCTTCTCGAGCTGGTAGCGCCCGTCGATGACGGTGCCCGAACGGTCCTGGGTCGCCATGCCGCGATCCCCACGATATCACGGGCCTCGATGACGGTCCGCCAGCGCTTGACCCTCCCGGGCGTCCGCGCTATCCGGGGACCGTGACCACCGGCGCGCGGTTCCGCCACCGCCATCTGCTCGGGATCGCCGAGCTGTCGGCGGCCGAGATCGTCCAGCTCCTCGACCTCGCCGACCGCCACCTCACGCTGGCGCAGGAGCCGGTGAAGAAGCTGGCGACCCTGCGCGGCCGCACGGTGATCAACCTGTTCTTCGAGGCATCGACGCGCACGCGCACGTCCTTCGAGCTCGCCGCCAAGCGCCTCGGCGCCGACGCGGTCAACATCTCGCCGTCGACCAGCTCGACCACCAAGGGCGAGACGCTCCTCGACACCGCGCGCAACCTCGACGCCATGGCGCCCGACGTCGTCGTCGTGCGCCACGACCGCGGCGGCGCGCCGCACGTCCTCGCCCGTCACCTGCGCTGCGCGGTGGTCAACGCCGGCGACGGCCAGCACGAGCACCCGACGCAGGCGCTGCTCGATGCCAGCACGATCCGCCGCCACAAGGGCAAGGACCAGAGCATCGCCGGGCTCGAGATCGCGATCGTCGGCGACCTCGCGCACTCGCGCGTCGCCCGGTCGAACGTCCTCCTGCTCACGCGGCTGGGCGCGCGCCTGCGCCTGTGCGCGCCGCGCACGCTCATGCCGCGCGGCATCGAGGACCTCGACGGCGAGAGCAGCCGCGACAAGGTCCGCCTGGTCTATCGCCTCGAGGAGGCGCTCGAGGGCGCCGACGTGGTGATGATGCTGCGCACCCAGACCGAGCGCACCGCCGGCGAGGCGCCGCGCGTGCCCTCGGCGCGCGAGTACTCGCGCACCTTCGGCCTGAACGCGCGCACGCTCGAGCTCGCGCGCCCGGACGCGATCGTGATGCACCCCGGGCCGGTCAACCGCGGCGTGGAGCTGGCCGCCGACGTCGCCGATGGACCGCGCGCGGTGATCCTCGAGCAGGTCGCGTGGGGCGTCGCCGTGCGCATGGCGGTCCTCGACCTGCTCGGCTCGGCGCCGGCGTCGGCGCCGGCGGCGTGACCATGCTCGCGGTCCGCGTCGACGGGATCACCAAGCGTTTCGGTAACCACGTCGCCGTCGACGACGTCAGCTTCGAGGTGCCGGCCGGCGTCATCTACGGCGTGCTCGGCCCCAACGGCGCGGGCAAGTCCACNNCAACGGCGCGGGCAAGTCGACGACCCTGCGCATGATCAACGACATCATCGCGCCCGACGCCGGCCACGTGGAGCTCCTGGGCGGGCTGCGGCCGGGCGCCGAGTCGGCGCCCCACGTCGGCTTCCTGCCCGAGGAGCGCGGCCTCTACCCCAAGATGCGCGTGCTCGAGATGATCACGTTCATGGGCGAGCTGCGCGGCCTCACCGGGCGCGACGCGCGCGCCCGCGGCGAGGCCTGGCTCGAGCGCCTCGGCCTCGGCCAGTGGCGCAAGAACAAGGTCCAGGATCTGTCGAAGGGCATGCAGCAGAAGGTGCAGTTCGCGGCGACGATGATCCACGAGCCCGAGCTGGTGATCCTCGACGAGCCGTGGAGCGGCCTCGATCCGATCAACGCCGACGTCCTGCGCGACGTCGTGCGCGAGCAGCAGGCCGCGGGCCGGACGGTGCTCTTCTCGACGCACCTGATGGAGCAGGCCGAGCAGATCTGCGAGCACATCTTCATCATCGCGCGCGGCCAGAAGGTGCTCGACGGGCGCCTCGCCGACATCAAGCGCGCGGCCGCCGCCGACGGCCGCGTCGCGCTCGCCTTCGCCGGCCCTGCCGATCGCGAGCGGGCGCAGGCCGTGCTCGCCGATCGGGCGCTGTGCGCCGCCACCCGCGTGCCGGCCCCCGGCGACCACGCCGACCTCGAGGTCGAGCTGGCCCACGGCGCCGACGCGCAGCGGCTGCTCGCGGCGCTGGTCGCGGCCACGGTCGCGCTCCGCCGCTTCGAGGTCGTGACGCCGACGCTCCACCAGATCTTCGTCGAGCGCGTCGGCCGCGACCAGGCCCAGGTCGCCGAGAGGCGGGCGTCGTGATCCAGCCGCGGAAGCGCGCGGGCCTGCCCGACTGGCTCGTGATCGCGCGCCGCGAGTTGCTCGAGCGGCTGCGCACGCCGTGGTTCATCGTGGTCACGCTGCTCGGGCCCGTGCTCATGGTCGCCCTCGTCGTCGTCCCGGTCGTGCTCGGCCGCGTCGGCGACCAGACCGCGCGCGTGCAGATCGTCGACCGGAGCGGCCAGCTCGGCGAGGCGCTGCGCGCGGCGCTCGTCGCCGAGAAGTGGCGCGCCGAGGTCGTGCCCGCCGACACCGACGAGCAGACCCTGCGCGCGCGCATCCGCAACGATCACATCGACGGCTACCTCGTGGTCTCCGCCGAGGCGCCGGCCGCCGGGACCTTCGTCTACCGCGGCGACAACGCGTCGGCCGAGCACGTCATGCGCTCGCTGGGCAAGGTCGTCTACGGCGTCGTGCTCGCCGCGCGCGGCAAGGCGCTCGAGATCTCCGACGACAAGGTCACGCAGCTGCTCGCGCCGGTCGACTTCACCACCCGCCACTCGACCGGCGAGGAGGGCGAGGAGGAGACGTCGGGCCTGGCCGCGTTCCTCATCGGCTACGTGGTCATGTTCGTCCTCTACCTGGCGATCGTGCTCTACGCGGTCAACGTCCTCCGCAGCGTGGTCCAGGAGAAGACCAATCGCGTCGTCGAGATCATGGTCGCCGCGGCCAAGCCGCGCGCGCTCATGCTGGGCAAGATCCTGGGCGTCGGCGCGGTCGGGCTGGTCCAGGTCACGGTGTGGGCGGTGATGGGCCTGGTCACGATCAACCAGCGCGGCGCGCTCCTCGGCATGTTCGGCGTCGACGCCGGCGGCTGGAACGTGCCGCCGATGGACGCCGCCGACATCGCCGTCATCCTGAGCTACTTCCTCCTCGGCTACTTCTTCTACGCCGCCATCTTCGCCGCGATCGGCGCGATGGTCTCGAGCGAGCAGGAGGCGCAACAGGCGCAGACGCCGGTGATGATGATCCTCATCATCCCGATGCTGTGCGTGCAGCTCGTCGCCAACGATCCCCGCGGCGGCGTCGCCGAGCTCCTCACCCAGCTCCCGTTCTCGTCGGCCGTGCTCATGCCCATGCGATGGTCGCTGGGCGGCGCGTCGCCGGCGAGCCTCGCGGTCTCGATGGGCATCCTGGCGCTGTCGACGTACCTCGTCGCGCGGCTCGCCGCCCGCATCTATCGCGTCGGCATCCTCATGTACGGCAAGCGTCCCACGCTGCGCGAGCTCGTCCGCTGGCTGCGCTATTGATCGACTGCCACACGCGATCGTGGAGGAGCGCGCTCGACTCGTCGAGCAGCGCCGCCGGCGCGGCGTCGCAGGGAGGGAGCTCGATCTCACCCGAGCCGGCGAGCTCCGACAGGTCGAACGCCATCTCCCCGGCGCTCCGGTAGCGGCGGTCGGGATCCTTCTCCAGCGCTCGCAGGACGACGCGCTCGAGTCGGGGCGCGATCGGTGAGGCGTGGGCGCACAGCGGTCGTGGGGGCACACGCACCGCGGCCGTCATGATGTCGCGCGGCGACCGGCCCCGGAAGGGTCGCTCCCCGGTGAGCATCTCGTAGAGGAGCACCCCGACGCCGTACACGTCCGACGGTGGACCGTAGCGCTGCCGGCGGATCCGCTCGGGCGCGATGTACGACGGCGAGCCACAGCACACGCCGGGTGCGGTGATGATGCCCGAGGCTGGTGAGCCGAGGCACAGCTGGTGCGGTGGATCGAGCAGATCGTCCTCGGTCGACTTCGCGAGCCCGAAATCGATGAGGATCGGCACGAGCGCGTCCTGGCGCCGGCCGTACATGACGTTGCCGGGCTTCACGTCGCGGTGGAGGATCCCGCGGCGGTGGACGTACGCGAGCGCGTCGAGCACGTGCAGCGTCACCGACACGGCGGTCGAGACCGGCATCGGTCCCAGGTCCATGACGCCGCGCACCGTGGGCCCCTCGAGGAGCTCCATGACGATCGCCATGTGGTCGTCGGTCTCGGAGAAATCGAGGGTGCGGACGCAGCTGGGGTGATCGAGCCCCGCGCCCAGCCGGGCTTCACGGCGGAAGCGCGCGAGATCATCGCGGCTGCTGACCGAGGCGTGCAGGAACTTCATCGCGACGTCGTGGCCGAGGTCCATGTGGGTCGCGCGGTAGACGCTGGCCATCCCGCCGCTGCCGAGATGCGAGACGACGCGGTAGCGACCGCCGCCGATCGTCGCACCCACGAGTGACCGCATCTCCGGGCACGGAGCAAGCGTCGTGCCCGGCCCGGCGTTCACGACCGACCGTGCGCGGGCGCCACATCGGCACGGTAGCTACGGCAGCTCGACGACGACCGGGCAGTGGTCGGAGATCTCGTGCACGAACGCCGGGCACCGGTCGCGCAGCGCGCAGCCGTTCGAGCGACACGGCTCGGCGGCGAAGATCGCGCGCGGCGGGCGCGGCGCGAGCACGTGATCGAGCGCCGCGCCCAGGCAGCCGTCGTCGCGGTCCCAGTACGCGGTGCAGGCGAGCTCGCGCGATGCCCACGTGAGCCCCGCGTCGCCCGCGATGCGCTGGACGAGCGCGCGGTCCGCGGGCCCGGTCGCGTTGAAGTCGCCGAGCACGTAGACGTCGTCGCCCTCGGCCCGCGCCCGGGCGAGCTCGGGCGCGAGCGCGTCGAGCTGGCGCGCGCGCGCGGCGTGACCGTCGCCGCCGGCCTTGAGGTGGATGACGAACACGCGCATCGCGCCGCCGCCGCCGCGCGGATAGAGCCGCGCCTCGAGCGTCGGGCGCGCGCCGGGGTAGGTGACGGTCGCGCGGCTGGTGCGCGCCCACGCGAGGCGCACGGCGCGGCGATCGAACGCGAGCCCCACCGCGTGGAGCGATCGATCCTCGAGCGCGACGAACGCCGTCGACCACGCGCCGCCGAGCGCGGCGCGCAGCGCGCGGCGGAAGCGCGGCGGGTCCATGATCTCCTGGACGGCGACGACCTGCGCGCCCGTCGCCCGGATCGCGGCGAGCGCGCCCGCCTCCTGGCGATCCGACGCCGGATAGTTCTCGATGTTGAACGTCGCCAGCCGCGGCGGCGGGCGACGGGCGCGGTCGTCGCCGTCGCCGCCGCAGACCACGCGCGCGGCGACGACGACGGCGGCGACGGCGACGATGCGGCGGAACCTCACGCCGTCAGGATGCCACGGCCGGCGCCGTCGGCCGGGACAGACTTCGGGACACGGCGCGCGTCGCGGGAGCTATTCGCGCGGCTTGATCGCACGCGCCTCGGGCAGCGCGGCGCGGGCCGAGCCCTGGAGCGCCTTGGCCTCGCGCTTGGTCCGGCGCTTGGCCTCGCGGCGGCTCTCGCCGGGCAGCCGGGTCTCGATGCTGACGCCGCCCATGATCGCCACGCCGGTGACGCGCAGGACGCGGCGCCCGGGCTCCGGCGACGTCGGCGCGCGGTGCAGCTCCTCGAAGCCGCCCATGATCGCCGTGGCGTCGACCTCGACCGAGAGCCACGGCGGCACGATGAGCTCGACGCCGCCCATGATCGCGGTGATGCCCATCTCGGTGACGCCGGGCGCCAGCTCGGCCTCGCGCAGATCGATTTCCGCGCCGCCCATCACCGCGGTCACGCTCACCCGGCGCGGGCACTTCCAGGCGCCGCGCTTCTCGAACCCGCCGAAGATCGCGGTCAGGCGCTTGCGCTGCGGCCACTGCGCCAGCGTCGTCGCGTCGATCGCCGGCGCGGTGAGCGCGGTGTCCGAGGTCGCGACGCCGAGGTCGGCCACCACCGCCTCGAGCGCGGCGACCGAGTCGGCGCGATGCGCGAGGTCCAGGCGGCGCTCGAGCTCGTCGATCCCGAACGCGTCGTGGCTGTACAGCTCGGTCAGGGTCGCGATCACCTGCTCGCGGCGATCTCGCAGCGCGACCAGCGGGGCAGGGGACGCGGCGTGGCCGGCGACACCGTTGGAGGCGGACATGGACGAGACACCATAACCATGCCGGTCCGATGCGCCAGCCCCAAAAGGGGGTACGCTGCGCCCGCGTGCTCGTCGAGCTCCACTGCCATTCCACGTGCTCCGACGGCGCGACCGCGCCCGGCGAGGTCGGCCGCCGGGCCGCCGGGCGAGCGCCGGCGGTGTTCGCGCTCACCGATCACGACACGTGCGCGGGGCATGCGGCGGCGGCGGCGGTGATGCCTGGCGCGCTGCGCGCGGTCGAGCTCACCTGTCACGACGAGCGGCGCTCGGTGCACGTGCTCGTGTACGACGTCGCGGGCGACGCGCGCTGGGCCGAGCTCGAGGTGCTGCTCGCGCAGCAGATCGCCGCGCGGCGCGAGCGGATGCGCGCCATCGCCGCGCGCCTCTTTCACCTCGGCATCGTGCTCGACGTGGAGCCGATCCTCGAGGCCGCCACCCGCGATCACGGCCGCGTCGTCGGCCGCCCCGACATCGCCAACGCCCTGGTCGCGCAGGGCACGGCGACCTCGCGCGACGATGCCTTCGCCCGCTGGCTCCACGACGGCGGCCCCGCCGACGTGCCGCTCGCGCGGCTCGGCATCGCCGACGCGCTCGCCGTGGTGCGCGCGGTCGGCGCGCGCGCCTCGCTCGCGCATCCGCACCAGCACGGCGATCGGGCCGGCAAGCTGCTCAGGCGCTTCGCGAAGGAGGGCCTCGACGGCGTCGAGGCGTACTACGGTCGTTACGATCCGGGCGAGCGCGCGCGCTGGCTCGCGGTCGCCCGAGCCCTCGGGCTGACCGCGACCGGCGGCTCCGACTGGCACGGCGAGGACGGCGTCCAGCTCGGCGTCGAGATCCCCGACGACGCGGGCAAGGCGCTGCTCGCGTGGCTCGGCCGCGGCTGAGCGACCCGTTCATCCTGAGCGAGGGCGAGCGTCAGCGAGCCCGAGTCGAAGGACGTCCTTCGACTTCGCTCAGGACGAACGTGGACGGCGGCGCAGGAGCAGGAAGCCGACGACCCACGCCAGCGCGAGCGCGCCTGCCGGGTGACCGGCGCCGCAGCCGCCGCAGCCGTAGAGCTTGCGCTCGCCCTCGCAGGTCGGCTCGGGCCCCGGCTCCTGCTGCTCGGGCAAGGGCGTCGCGTCGCCGCAGTCGAGGCCGACGCGCGGGCTCTGGACGCGCGCGTACCAGCCGCCGGGCTCGCACGCCGGCGGCGACGGCGCGCACACGGGCAGCGCGCGCAAGGGCTCGCTGAAGTCCTCGCCGCCGGGCGTGCGCGTCAGCTCGCCGATCGGCTCGCAGCGCGGGATGGGGCCGGTGTCGCCGGCGATCGCGGCCGCGCCGCCGTCGCATGCGCACACCGGCACGCCGTTGCGATCGATGCACTGGCCCATGCCGCACGAGAGCCCGGCGCACGAGTCGGGCAGCTCGAGCCCGCCGTCGCCGAGATCGACGGGCGGCGTGGCCGGGATGCAGGTCACCGACGGCAGGCCGTCGAGGTCGATGAAGCGGCGCGCGACGAAGCCGGCGTCGCACGCGCACGCGGCGCCCGCCGCCGTGGTCACGCACTGGCCGTTGCCGCAGTACATCGCGGCGCAGTCCTGCCTGGCGTCGATCTCCACGTACTCGTCCTGGCTCGCCTCGACGACGCGCGTCCAGCAGCGATCGAGGCTGACCTGCTGGCCGCGCGCGACCAGCCGGCCGAAGAGCGGGGCGCCGGCGTCGGCCTCGAACGTCGGGTCGAAGCGCATCTCCTCGGGCGAGATGCGCGTGGTGATACGGGTGAGGCGGGTGTGGCGCGTGAAGAGGTCGTCGAGGAGCTGCACACCCTCGATGACGTCGCCGGTCGCCGCGCAGTCGGTGCGATCGAAGTCGTCGCGCGGGCACTCGCAGCGTTCGTTGTTGGCGATGCCGCAGACGTCCCACTGGTTGCCGCAGCACGGCGTGCCGGTCCCGAACTCGGGCGTGGTCGTGCCCCCGCGGTACTCGATCGCGAAGCCGTCGCCGCCGGCCTCGTCGACGGTGCGAGCCAGCACCATCGGGTAGTTGTTGCGACCGTCGCGGTCCTGCGCGATGCGCGCCGGGTCGATGGTCACGACCGGGTGGCTCATCGGGCGGAACGGCTGCGAGCCGTAGATGAACGTGGTGACGGTGAGGTGCGGCTCGGCGGCGACCGCGGTCAGCACGAGCGGGATCATCGGGAAGGGCGCGCGGAAGCGCATGCGCAGCGGCTTGATCGCGCCGACGCCCGCGCCGGGCACGAGCTTGGCCGCGACGAAGACCATGTTGGCCTCGACGTACGGCTCCATGTAGATGGTCGTCGTCGGGTTGACGATGAAGCCGTTGTCGCGCAGCCACTGGGCGGCGGCCGCAGCCTCGCTCGCGCGGAAGGTGACGGTCTGGTAGTCGCCGACGACCTCGGTGCCGATGACGGTGACCGGATCTTCCTCGGGGGTGCCCGCGGAGGGCGCGTCGGAGGAGAACGCGCCGGCGTCGAGGATGCCGACGCCGTCGTCGTCCGAGGCGGAGCTCGCGCCGCAGCCGCCACCGCCGCCGCCGCAGTTCGGCGACGGGTGGTACTGGCACGCCCACTCGGAGACGGGGCAGATGTTCTCGACGTTCACGGCGACGTCGGGCGCGGTGAGGCGATCGAGCAAGCCGAACGCCGAGACCGGCGAGAGCGACAGCTCGGGCGCCTCGGCGACCGGGATGATCCACGCGAACTGCTCCGGGTCGCCCGAGTACTTGATGAGGACGTGGGCGGTGACCCAGTTCTGCTCGACCTCGAAGATGATCTGCTCGGCGAGCTGGTTGACGGCGTAGTCGGATTTGCCGAGGGGATCGGGGACGGGCGGCGAGACGCAGCCGCACGCGTCGGCGATGCGGACGCCGGCGAAGGTGATCGTGGAGGCGGCGACCAGGGCGACGGCGGCGCGGAGCATGGGTTGTGCCTAATCCATTCCCCGAGCCAGATGGTTGCGAGGGACTACGAGGGGTTGCGGGCGCGTGGAGAGACAGAAAACGGCGGAGCGCGACATCCGTGTCGTGATCCGGGCGTCGGGGCTTGGGCCTGGGCTTGGGCCTGGGCCTGGGCCTGGGCCTGGGCTTGGGCCTGGGCTTCGGTTTCGGTTTCGGTTTC
>DDTA01000321.1 GCA_002344285.1 Myxococcales bacterium UBA2376 | reverse complement strand
ACCTTCTTCTTGCGGATGTCGAGCCGCACCGAGCAGTAGAACTTGAGCGCGTTGCCGCCGGTCGTCGTCTCCGGGTTGCCGTAGACCACGCCGATCTTCTGTCGCAGCTGATTGATGAAGATCACGACCGTCCGCGTGCGCGAGATGATCGCCGTCAGCTTGCGCAGCGCCTGGCTCATGAGCCGCGCCTGCAAGCCCATGTGCGCGTCGCCCATGTCGCCCTCGATCTCCGCGCGCGGCGTCAGCGCCGCGACCGAGTCGACGACGATCAGATCGACCGCGCTCGTGCGCACCAGCTGGTCCGTGATCTCGAGCGCCTGCTCGCCGCAGTCCGGCTGCGACACCAGCAGATCCTCGAGGTGTACGCCGAGCCGCTTGGCGTACTCGGTGTCGAGCGCGTGCTCGGCGTCGATGAACGCGCACACGCCGCCCGCCTTCTGCGCCTCCGCGATCGCGTGCAGCGTGAGCGTCGTCTTGCCGCTCGACTCGGGCCCGAAGATCTCGATGATCCGCCCGCGCGCCAGCCCGCCCGTCCCCAGCGCCACGTCGAGCGCGATCGATCCCGTCGGGATCACCTCCACCTCGCGGGTCTCGCTCCCGTCGAGCCGCATGATCGACCCCGACCCGAACTGCTTGTGGATCACCTTGATCGCTTCCGCGATCGCCTTCTGCTTCTTGTCCTGCGACATCCGTTCCTCCTGCCCGCCGCCCTTTGCGCGCCGCGTGCCACGCGCAACCCCGCGGATCCTCGCGCTCTCTGTCCGGTTTCCGGACGCCCGCGGCCGGCCCACCGGACACCCCCGTCCGGCCCACCGGCCACGCACGCGGTGTCAGCCACCGGCGGCCGAAGGGCTCGCTTCCGATTCGACGCGGACGGCCGGGAACTCGATGGTAGCGTTCTGGCCGTGACGGGACGCGCGAGTCGACTGGGCGTGGCGCTGGGCGCGCTCGCGGCCTTGTCGGCTTGTGGTGCCGGCGCACAGGACGATGTGGATGGCGCGCCACCGAGGTGTGGCGACGGGGTTCGACACGAGGAGCTTGGTGAGCTCTGCGATCAGGGCGCGCTCAACGGCACCGAGGATGCGACGTGCACCACTGAGTGCTGGGAACCCCGCATCATCTTCGATGCACAGCCCGTGCGTTTCCGGCTAGCCGACTCGATCGACGAGATCATCTTCGGGCAGGCCTACATGTCGCCCGACCGTCAGGCACTCCACGTGCTCGACTCGATGCAGCAGTCGACCTCGCTTGCACCCGTCTCAGCGCCGCCGACGAGCTTCGCCTTACTTCTGGACGCGGACGTCTTCTGGATCGAGCCAGCGGCCGGGGGCCCGCGTCTCTACTGTCGCTCGATCCATACCACCGAGCCGCGCGAAGTTCCCTATCCGTTCCCCGACGGGTCGGGCGGCGCCTTGGTACAGATCGGCGGCGAAGGGCTCGCGGTCCTGGTCGATCATAGCGTCGGCCCACAATCCGAGCTGCTCGCGGCACTCATCAGACTCAACTGCAGCCATCCCGACATCGTTGGACCGATCAATCGACTCGGTGTCGCTCCAGGCGCCTCCGTCGCCGCCGTCATGGCACGCGATGTCTGGACACCGAACCAGGGGCGACACGTTCACGCCGTCGTGGTCTACGACGACACGGATCGCTTCGTGGCCTTCGAGGGCGGCGTGCTCGGCACCGTTGAGTACCCGTTCGCCCGTGTCGCCGAGGGGCCGTGGACCGCCGACATCGTCGATTGGAGTCCCTGGGAGCCGCATCTGTCCACCGAAACCCCGCTCGGCCTGGAAGCGCCGCTTGCCATGCTGACTACGGACGGCGAGGTTCTTCTCTGGCGCTTCCGCGACGGCGCACCGACCGAGGCGCGCAGCCCGCACTTCGCCTGGGTCACCCCCGGGACGCAGGCGATCACGGCTCCGCTGGGATGGGAATCCATTCTCGCCCTCGAGCCGGATGGCACGCTCGCCGTGCTGTTCAACGGTTCGACGAACTGGCCGCTGACCGCGCTGCGCCGCCAGAACTACGCGCTGTCCTCGCCCTACGCCGTCGCCAGCAGCGACCTCGGCTACCGCTGGATCGTGACCGCCGACGACACGATGTTCGTGTTGCCCTTCTCCGCGCTGCCTGACACGCCGGCCGTACGCATCGAGGGCATCCCGTACTGAAGGACGGATCGGCCGCCCGGCTACTCCGGGCGCACCGTCACGTTGACGCGCGCGCCCGGAAGCGACCCCGGCCCGGAGCACCCCAGCCCGCCGCCGCGGAGGAACTCGATCGCCACCGGGTCCGTCGAACACGCCCACGCCTGGGTGTCCATCGGCTCGTCGTCGTCGTAGACCGCGATGCGCAGCGCCGTGTCCGCGGGCACTGGCACCGGCGGCGTCGCGAAGTTCCACGCCGGCGTCACGCTGTCGACCACCACCGGCGTCGTGAACACGGCGCCGTTCACCGTCAGCGTCACGAACACGTCGGGCAGCCCGCCGCCCTCGTCCCACGACGCGCCCGTGCCGTCGACCTGCGGCAGCGTCCCGGTCGTCACCGTGAACACGTAGCTCCGGCCGAACGCCGGCACGCACGCGTCGGCCACGCAGATCGTGTCGCCGCTGCACGAGAACGGGTTCGACGCCATGCACGGCGCGCACGCCTCCTCGCCGCACGGCCCGTCTTCACCCGAACAGCCGGCGACGAGCGCGAACGCGATCAGGAACGGAGGTCGAAACGTCATGCGTCCCCGAGGAGTACGTCAGGACGCCGCCGCCGTACAAGCGCCGCCATCCATCAGGGCTGGACGACGAGCGGCACCCGCACCTCGAGCCGCTTGATCTGGCCCAGCAGGTTGCTGTTGACCGTGCCGCTCTGGGTGAACGTCTGGCACACGGGCCGCGGGAACGTCATCACGCTCTCCTTGTTGCACACCGTCGCCTCGAGCCCCGCCGGCACCGACAGCGCCCGCACCTGGCTCAGGTAGGTCGAGCCGCCGGACACGGTGTAGACGCCCGGCGCCACCGAGTACGACGTGTTGCGGAAGTCCTGCGACGCGTACGTGACCACGCGCGGCGACACCTTCACGTACGACGCGACGTTGTCCATGTTCCACCCGGAGAACGTCGCCACCAGCTCGCCCGGCAGGGTCAAGAGCGGCGGCACGCCGAGGGTCCCGCCCACCGCCGAGATGCACGAGGCCGCGCTCGGCACCTCGCCGTCGCACAACGTGATCGCGTGGCCGGGCGCGACCCACGCCGACGAGATCGCGTTGTTGCCGACGGTCGCGAGCTGCCCCTGCGACGCCTTGTAGACGCCGGGCGCGAGCCACTGCGACGCGCCGATGTAGCCCGGCTGCTCGGCGACGAAGCCCTGGAGCGAGATCGTGATGTTCTGGATCTTGTCGTTGTACGTGGTCGACAGCGCGCGCACGCTCGACGTGTACGTCGCGCAGTTGCTGGTGGTGCACACCATCGCGCGGAAGCCGGGCGGGATGACCAGCGAGCTCACGTCGGCCAGCGCCGGGTGCGTCGCCCGCGTGTAGTAGCCCGGCCCGAGCGGCCACGACGCGCCGCCGAGCTGGGTGCCGGGGAAGAGGCGCACCACGCCCGGGTAGAGGCTGTTGATCGAGCGGATGTCGCCCACGCTCACGGTCGGACGGACCGAGCCGTACGCGAGCGACGTGAGCCGGCACGACGACATGATCGACGCCGGGTCGAAGCCCCACAGCGCCTCGCCGTTGGCGTACGCCGAGTCGAGCGCCTCGTCGACGCCCGCGCACGGCGTGCCCGCGGGGTGGACGTCCTCCTTGCGGAGCCCGAGCGCGTAGCCGAAGAGGTGCAGCGCCAGCGCCTCGGTCCAGGTCGCGCGCGAATCGGGGTTGGCGCCCAGCAGCGTCCCGTTGCACGCCGGGATGTACCCGCCGCCGCCGGCCGGGCCGTTGCCGTCGGGCACACACGTCGCGCCCTCGGGGCCGCGCAGGTTGATCGCCATCGTCGGGCCCGACGCGATCTCGCGCGCCTCCGTACCCTGATGCGACCAGCCGAGCAGATCACTGTGCCCGATGCGGATGTCGGGCTGGTAGATCGGGTACGCGCACGACGGCCACACCTCGTGGAACTGGATGCGGCTCACGCGGCCCCACTCCTGGAGGACGATCTGCTTCACCCAGTCGCGGGCCTCGGACATGAGCGCTTCGTCGGTGGCGTTGGCGCCGTACGCGCTCGCGTCCCAGCAGACCTCGATGTACTCGTGGTCCCAGCCGGTGCCCACCTCGTGGACGCCGTAGAGCGCGGGGTTGGCGCGCTCGCCGACGATGCGGACCTCGGCGGGGAGCTCGTCGGCGAGGAGCTGGACGGTGTCGTCGTCGGTGTCGACGCACGCCGCGAGGGGAAGGCACAGGATGGCAAGTCGTTTCAGCTTCGGCATGGCGCCGGCGATTGCACCCGTCGTTCCACGGCGGCGCGGCGCGGTTTCGCGCGCTTGCGCGCGCCGCGCCGGCTTGCCCAGGCGAACTGGATAGGCGAGTCGTGGCATTGTCGCGGCTCGCCCATGCTGATCGACGCCCGGCTGCGGCTGTTCCTCTACCTGGTCGGGACGTTCCTCACGTGCCTGCTCATCGGCAACCTGATCGGCGGCAAGCTCACGTCGATCACGCTGTTCGGCGACGAGCGCCTCATCTCCGTCGGGCAGCTCTCGTTCCCGCTCACCTTCGTCCTCACCGACATCGTCAACGAGTTCTACGGCCGCAAGGCGGCGCGCCAGATCACGATGCTCGGCTTCTTCATGACCGCGCTCGCGTTCGGCATCATCCACCTCGCCGCCGCGGTGCCGTTCTCCGACAAGACCGCGATCACGCCGGCCGCGTTCGAGAACGTCTTCACCAGCGCGACGCGCATCCAGATCGCGTCGATGATCGCCTACCTCTGCGCGCAGTTCCTCGACATCGGCGTCTTCTTCTTCATCAAGCAGGCGACCGGCAACCGCTTCCTGTGGCTGCGCGCGACCGGCTCGACGCTCGTGTCGCAGCTCCTCGACACGATCCTCGTCATCTCGATCGCGTTCCCGCACCTGCCGACCAGCGTGCTGGTCAACATCATCATCACGTCGTACGCGGTGAAGCTCTTCGCCGCGATCGTCATGACCCCGGTGATCTACGCGCTGCACGAGCTGCTCGAGCGGCGCTACAAGCTCGTGCCGGTGTCGCTCGACGAGCGCGCCGCGTAGCCGCCGGGCTCGCGCCCGCTCAGCGCCAGTCGTCGACGAGCGGGCAGCTGGTGAGCCCGTGCTTCGCCGCCGCGTCCTCGAGCTTCTTGCGCCGCGCCGGCTTGTCCTGGCCCAGCTGGGCGAACTCGACCAGGAACGCGCGCCCCTCGTCGGAGGTCACGTTGGCGTTCAGCCACTGCGCCATCATGTAGGTCCCCTGACCCGTGGCGTCCTGGTCGGCGCCGGAGAGCTGCTTGGCGTTGCAGATCCTGTCGAGGTCGCGACGCATGGCGCCGCCGCCGGCGGCGGGCTTGTCGCCGCCGCTCTGGCAGGCGGCGAGCGCGACGAGCGCGACGAGCGCGTGGGTGCGCGTGAGGCTGAGGGCGAGTCGGGACATCATGCCGCGACCATAGTACCCGGCCTCGGATCTGGAACTGGCGGCCGGTTCCCGCTATGAACGGGGTGTGGCGCCTGCGCGCGCCCCGAGGAGCCAGCGTCCATGGCCTACGTCGTTGCCGATCCCTGCGTGAAGTGCAAGTACACCGACTGCGTCGCGGTCTGCCCCGTCGACTGCTTCTACGAAGGCAAGAACTCGCTCGCGATCAATCCCGACGAGTGCATCGACTGCGGAGCGTGCGAGCCCGAGTGCCCCACGACCGCGATCTTCGAGGAGAGCGAGCTCCCCGCGAAGTGGGCCGCGTACAAGGACATCAACGCGGTCGTGTCGGGCGCCAAGAGCGCCGGTGACATCGACAAGAGCGCGTTGCCGGCGAACATCGCCGCGGCGATCGACGGCGCGTCGACCTGGCCGAACATCACCGAGCAGAAGAAGCCCCTCCCCGGCGCGGACGACGCGGCCAAGGAAGAGGGCAAGATCGCGGCGCTTTCGCTCGATCCTCCATGATTCGCTGAAGGACCCGAACGGGGCTCCCTCCACGCTGAACGGGTGCGCAGTTCCCGCGGTGGTCCAACCACGTGTCTGGGAGGTATGCGTCACCAACTCCTGCTCTCGTTTCCCGTCGCGGCGGCCGCCCTGGCCTCCGCGTGTACCTCGATGGGCCCGACGCCGGCGACCACCGGCTTCACGGCGCGGCCGATGCCGCGCGATGGGCTCGAGGTGCAGGCCGGCCTCCTGCCCGGTCACTACCTCAGCTCGTCGGTCGTCGAGTCGCCCGACGGCAGCAGCATCGAGCAGCTGTCCGCGGCCGCGCAGGCCGACGAGCTCGTCGGCATCCCCGGCCTGGTCCTCGGCGTGCGCGCCTTCGGCCAGGAGGGCGACCGGCCGATCGAGCCGGTGATCGGCTACCGCCGCGCGCTCGCCGGCGGCGCCGCGTCGGTCGCCGGCTTCCTCTACGGCGCCCACGCCGAGCACGAGGAGAACGGCGCGTCGTACGAGGCCACGCGCCTCGGCGGCGAGCTCGCCGGCGACGTGCGGATCTTCCGGCACCGCTGGATCGAGCCGCACGTGTTCGGCGGCTTCAACGTGCACCGCCTCACCGCGGCCGGCACCTACTGCACCGACGAGACCATGCGCTGGGGCCAGGACTGCGCCGAGCCCGACGAGCCGCCCAAGCCGGTCGTGTCGGCCACGGCGCGCGGCGTGTTCCCGGCGGCGCACGTCGGCATCGCCGCCGAATTCCTGCGCCACCGCGACGCGTGGTTCCACGGGGCGCGGGTCGCGTTCATGGCGTCGGGCGGCACGATGCCGCACGTCGAGTCGTCGATGCAGACCGACGACGAAGCGTACTTCGCGTTCGGCATGACCGTCTCCGTCGGCATCGGCGCGGGTGCCGCCGACGACTGACCCGGGCTAAGCTCGGGGCATGTTCTTCGACGCCGACTACGCGGAGCGCGTGACGCTGCGCGATGGCACCGACGTCGTGGTGCGGACGATCCGTCCCGATGACAAGGAGCTGCTCCACCGCGGCTTCCTCGCGCTCTCGGCCGAGAGCCGCTACCGGCGCTTCTTCGCCGCCAAGCACGACCTCACGCCGGCCGAGCTGCGGTACCTCACCGAGGTCGACGGCGTCCGCCACTTCGCCCTGGGCGCGACCACCGCCGACGGCAAGGACGGCCTCGGCGTCGCGCGCTTCATCCAGCTCGCCGGCGAGCCCGGCGTCGCCGAGGCCGCGATCGCCGTCCTCGACGCGCACCAGGGCAAGGGCCTCGGCTCGCTGCTCTTCCAGCGCCTGGTCGCCGCCGCCAGCGAGCGCGGCGTGAAGACGTTCCGCTGCGAGATGCTGGGCTCGAACCAGGGCATGGCCGATCTCGTGAAGTCGCTCTCGCCGCGGGAGCCGGCGGTCGCCATCTCCGCCGGCGTGATGTCGATGGAGTTCGCGCTGCCCGCGATCGGCCCCGAGCACCCGATGGGCGAGCCGCCGCGCGAGCACGGCCTCTACCGCTTCTTCGGCATGGTGGCCAAGGGCGAGATCGAGTGGACCGCGGCGTGGAAGCGCAAGGCGCTGCGCTTCTTCGGCGAGGACGTCACCGCCGCGTCCCACAGCTGGGACGGTCAGTCGATCGACGAGTCGGAGTGAGAGATGAGCACCGAGCACGGGGCGTGACGGATGATCGCCTCGGCGACCGAGCCGAGGACGATGCGGCGCAGGCCGCGGTGACCGTGGGTGCCGACCGCGACCAGGTCGAAGCCCTCGGCGGCGGCGAGCTCGGTGACGACATCGGCGGGTGAGCCGTGGAGCAGCCGGAACGTGATCGGGCGGCCGGCGGCGGCCTGCGCGGCCTCGATCTTGGCGCCCTGCTCGGCGGCGGCCTGCGTGATCGCGCCGCGCAGCGTGCCCAGCGCGCCGGTGCGATCGCCGAGCGCCGACAGGCCCCACGAGCCGACCGGATACTGCCACGCGTTGACGACGTGGATCTCGGCGTCGGCGGCGGCCACGCGCAGCGCGCTCTCGAGCGCGTGATCGGCGGCCCGGGCGAAGTCGGTCGCGACCAGCACCTTGTGGAAGCGACCGTCGCCGGCGGCGCCGCGCGCGACGAGCACGTTCTTGTGGGCCAGGCGCGAGAGCCGCTCGGCGACCGAGCCGAGGAAGAAGCGGCGCACGCCGGTGCGGCCGTGCGTGCCGCAGATGATGAGGCCGGCGTCCAGCTCGCTCGCGAGCGCGGCGATGGTCTCCTCGGGCTCGCCGACCTTGCGCACGCCGGTCGCGTCGACGCCGGCGGCCTTGGCCCGCTCGACGCGCGTCGCCAGCTCGCGCTCCTCGTACTCGGCGAGATCGCGCTGCAGGCTCGAGAGCTCGAGCGCGGCGACCTCGGCCTCGGGCGTGATCGGCGCCGACGCTTCCGCCGGCGTCTCGACGAACACGATCGTGAGGTGCGCCTGCTGCTGGCGGGCGACGGCGAGGGCGCGCGCGAGCGCGAGGTCGGCCGGCGCGGAGAAGTCGGTGGCGAGCAGGATGTTGCGCATCGGCATGGCGGACCCCGATAGAATCGCACGAGTCGTGACGCCTGACGATCCGCGCGACCGCGCCGCCAGCAAGCTCCTGAGCTACGTGCTCCGTCATCATCCGGAGGAGGCGGGTGTCACGCTCGATCCGCAGGGCTGGGTGGAGGTCGACGCGCTCCTGGCCGGGCTGACGGCGCGTGGCACCGTGCTCTCGCGCACGGACCTCGACCGCATCGTCGCCACCGACGGCAAGCGCCGGTACGCGTACTCGGAGGACGGCGCGCGCATCCGCGCCAGCCAGGGGCACTCGGTCGACGTCGACCTCGGCTACGCGCCGGCGGTGCCGCCGCCCGTGCTCTACCACGGGACGGCGGAGCGCTTCCTCGCCTCGATCCTGGCCACCGGGCTCGAGCGCCGCGCGCGCCACCACGTCCACCTGTCGGCGGCGATCGCCACGGCGCGCCAGGTCGGCGGCCGTCATGGCCGCGCGGTCGTCTTGCACGTCGACGCGGCGCGCATGCACGGCGACGGCTTCGCGTTCTTCGTCACCGCCAACGGCGTGTGGCTCGTCGAGTCCGTGCCGCCCGGCTACCTCGCCGTGCCGTAGCGGCGCCTCGGTTCAGCTCAGAACTTCGCCTCGTAATCGGCGGTGATCCAGAGCTCGGGCGAGGGCGTGCGGGCGGCGGTGCTGGCGCGGTCGTCGAGCCAGAACTTGGCGTCGGCGCGCACCCGCAGCTGATCCTTGGCGCGCAGGCGGTAGCCGACCTCGAGCGACGACTCGAGCGACGTCTCGAGGTAGCCGTCGTCGGCGATGTCCTCGTCCAGGTACGCGAGGCGGCCGCGCAGGCGGAGGCGATCGTCGGGCTTCCACAGCGCGGTCGCCAGTCCGGAGACGTCCTGGCGCTGATCGTCGCCGCGGCTGTCGCTCATGAGCGCGTGGCGGGCCTGGGCGTAGAGCGTGAGGCGGCGCTGCGGCATGAAGCGCGCGCGCAGCGTGGTGACGAAGCGACGGCCGGTGCACGTGATCGGCTCGCCGATCTCGCCGTCGGTGAAGAGGACCTCGTAGCACTCGGCGATCTCCATGCCCATCGTGTCGCGCGGCGCCCCGCGATCGAGCCCCTTGTCGGTCGCCTGCAGCCACACGCCCCAGCGCAGCTGCTCGCTGGCGTCGAAGTCGGTGCGCACGAAGACGTCGCCGCGGGCGACGTAGACGAAGTCGTCCTCGAAGACCGACGGCGCGACCTGCTCGATGATCGGCACGAGCGTGCGCCACGCGTCGACGCCGACGCGCAGGCGGACGGCGCCGTGCTTGCCGGTGTAGCGCACGCGGGCGCCGTGCTCGCCGCGCGCGCGCTGGCCCTCGATCTCGTCGGGGGCGGCGATCGAGCCGGCGTACGGGTTCACGAAGTCCGGGGCGTAGTAGCGGAGCGTGAGCTCGAGCTCGTTCTTCTTCTGGTTGCGGGTGGCGCGCAGGATCGCGGCCGGGCCGCCGCCGCCGTCGATGGGGCCGTCGCCGGCGGGGATGCGATCGAAGCTGTGCGTGACCTCGGCGAAGACGTCGTAGATGCCGCGCCCGACGCCGAGCGACGTGCCGACCGCGCCGTGGCGCCCGCCGATCGGCCAGCGCGACCACTCCTGGGTGTCGAGACGCACGTCGGCCGGCGTGTCGGCGAGCCACTGCGTCGTGGCGCCGTACGCCGTCACGCCGATGAAGTCGCGGCGCGCGGCGAAGTAGGTGACGTTGCCGCCGACGAGCGACTCGGCGAACATCTCGGGCAGGGTCTGGTACGAGTACTCGGGCGTCGGCGCGAGCGGGTCGCCGCCCGGGCGCACGTAGACGTCGGGGGCGGCGCACGCGGCGTTGCCGTCGTCGCGCGGGTCGTCGCAGACGCCGGCCGCGCGGTTGGCGATCTCGTACTGGTAGATGCTGCGGTGCTGGTAGCTGGCCCAGCCGTAGGCCTGGAGCCGGCCCTCACCGAGCGGGATCTGCTCCGTGCCGGCGGCGACGCCGCGCAGGCCCTCGCTCCAGCTGAAGTCGGGCGTGACGTACTCGTAGCGCAGGTCGCCGGCGCACGGCGACGCCGCCAGCTCGCCGGTCGACTCGACGCAGTCGCGCGAGAGGTCGTAGTCGCGCGAGAGCTGATCGTCGAGGTAGATGCCGTTGGGGGTGTAGTCGGTGGCGGTGTCGAACGTGAGGCGCTCGCCGAAGCCGATGCGGTACGTGCCGGCGATGAGGTCGAGCTTGTCCTGTCGGAGGCGGACGAACGCCTTGGGGACGTGGGCCCGGGGCGCGCGCTCGTCGGCGAGGAAGGCGTCGCGGTTGGGATCCCAGGTGACCTCGCCGACGCGGTGGCGCGTGAGCGTGGCGGCGAGGCCGGCGGTCAGCTCCTTGCCGGCGCGCACGCGCACGCGGGCGCCGACGGGCGGCACGGTGCGGTCGGCCTGGGTGCCGCGGGTGAAGACGCGCACGAAGCCGTGGGGCTCGTACTTCGAGGGGGCGCGGCGGCCGACGACGAGGAACGACGAGATCGCGAGCAGCTTCTCCTCGGTGAGCGCGCCGGCGACGACGAGGTCGATGGGGTCGGCGATGAAGCCGTTGAGCTTGCGGTACTCGAGGATCGCGTCGACGTCGGCGTAGGTGAGGTTGGGCAGCGAGTACAGCTCCTCGCGCGTCGCCGTGTCGAGGACGACGCCGCGATCGAGCAGCACGCGCAGCGCCTCGTGGGTGTCGACCTCGATCTGCCCCGAGGCGAGCAGGTCGTCGAGGTCGTCCTCGGTCTCGATGTCGATGAACGCCTCGTACGGGATGGCGCGCGCCGGGGTGGCGGCGGCGGCCACGAGCGAGGCGGCGAGCGTGGAGGTGGCGAGGGTGCGCTTCAGCATGGTCGTGGGGTGCATGCGGTCCACAGGCCGCGGCCGAGGGTGCGGGCGCGCAGCTCGAGCTCGTCGAACTCGGCGACGCGATCGTCGCCGTTGGGCGGGATGTGGAGGACGCAGCCGTAGCCGCGCTCGATGATCACCGGGTTCACCTCGACGCCATCGACCGAGACGTAGGCGAGGAGCCGGCCGAACCGGTCCTCGCGCTCGACGTCGAACGTCATCGTGATGGACTTGCCGTCGACGAGCGCGACGTTGAAGTCCTTGGCCTCGGGGCCGTAGCACTCGATCTCGGTGGTCGACTCCGGCGTGTCGACCATCAGGTAGCGCACGCGCCGCCCATCGGTGAGCTCGATCGTGTCGCCGTCGATCACGCGCGCCACGGTCGCGGTCTCGCCGTCGTCCCCCCCGCCGCCGCACGCGGCGGTCAGCGCCAGCGCGCTCGCGGTCGAGACGATCGTCAGGAACGACTGCAGCACGGCCCCGACCCCGACGGTAACACGGCCAACCCACCCACACGGCAGGTTCTGGCACTGGCGGAACGCACGCCGTCATCTCCTGACGCCGTGATAGCGTGATCGACCGATGCGAACGCTCGTCTACTTGACTCTTGCAGGTGCGGTTGGGCTCGGGTGTGGCTCCGTGAAGGAGAACAACACCGACGGCGGGGGCGACGTCGACGCCATGAACACCGACGGAGGAGACGACCTCGACGGTCCACCGCCGATCGACGCGCCGCCCGCGATGCACCAGGTGACCGTCACGGTGGACGTGGGCAGCGGCGGCGGCGCGGTCACCGCGAACGTCGGCGGGATCAGCTGTGGGACGGCGTGCACGGCGCAGGTCCTCGACGGGACGCCGATCACGTTCACCGCGTCGAGCGCAGCCGGATCGGCGTTCTCGGGCTGGCGAGACGCCGCCCAGTCGTGCGGCGCCGCGCCGACGTGCATGCTCACCGTCGACGGTGCCCCGCTCTCGGTCGGCGCGCGCTTCGCGCAGCAGGGAACCGCGGCGTGGGCGACGCAGCTCGGAGGCGTCGGCTTCGAGGGCAACGTGCACGTCGCGGGCGACGGCCAGGGCAACGTGTACGTCGCCGCGTCGCACACCGGCGAGGTCGTGTTCGACGGGACGACCTTCCCGGCGGTCGGGAGCACCGACATCATCGTGGCCAAGCTGTCGCCTGCCGGCGATGTGATCTGGAAGCGCGCGATCGCCGGCGCGGGCGAGCACTACTCCGAGGGGATCGCGGTCGTGCCACAGACCGGCGACCTCGTCATGTTCGGCGCGTACGGCGCGAACACCTCGTTCGGCGGCGCCACGCCGCTGCCGCTCATGAGCGGCGACACCAAGGACTTCTTCGTGGTGAAGTACGCCGCGGGCAACGGCGGCCTCCTCTGGCAGCGCGCGATCCACGCCGACGACGCCGACGATCCGGGCCTCGGCGGTGTCGCGGTCGACGGCAACGGCGACATCTTCGTGACCGGCGCCTTCAACACGCTCGTCAACCTCGGCGACGGCAACGTCACCACCACGCCCGGGGAGCAGGAGTTGTTTCTCGGCAAGCTGGCCGGCACCGACGGCGCGGTGGTGTGGAAGCGCAAGCTCGGCGGCGCGGGCTCGCAGATCTTCGCCAACGACCTCACCGTCGATCCGAACGGCTTCGTGTACGTCGCCGGCTCCTTCTCCGGGACCTGCAACCTCGGCGCCACGAACATGACGCCGTCCGGCCCGCAGGACGGCTTCGTGGGCCGGTTCGCGGGCACGACCGGCGCGCTCTCGTGGCAGCGGCAGGTGGGTGGCACCGGCTCCGACAGCGTCGCGACGGTGGCGGCCGACGTGAACGGCGTCGTCTCGATGGGCGTTGGCTACCAGGCGATCGTCGGCGAGAACGTGACCTTCGCCGGCCAGGTCCTCGCGGGCACGGGCACGGGCACCGAGATCGTGGTCGGCGCCGTGACGTCGGTGAACACGTTCGCCTGGGCGCGTCGATACGGCGGCAACAGCACCGACCAGGCGATCGATCTCACCGTCCTCGCGGACGGCACGCTCGCGCTGACCGGCTACTACTCGTCGGCGACGCTCGCGTTCGGCGGCACCACCCTCGCCAACAGCGGCCAGAGCGACATGTTCGTCGCCCAGCTGTCGCCGACGACGGGGGCCGCGAGCTGGGCGGGTCGGATCAACGGCACCGGCTTCGACGTCGCGGAGAGCGTCGCGCGCGCCGGCAACGTGCTCGTCGTGGGGGGCCGGTTCCAGTCGCAGATCAACGCGCTCGGCAAGACGCTGACGTCGCGCGGCGGCTACGATGTCCTCGTGGCGGCGGTCCCGCTGTCACCGCCCTGACCGGGCGCTCACGGACACTCGGGTGGGCTGTTGGCGAGGCCGGGCGTGCCGCGATCGGTGCCGTCGGCGGTGCCGTTCTTGTAGGCGGGCACCGGCGCGGGCGTCGTCAGGTTCGCGGTGCACTGCGTGCCGTCGCTGTCGAGCATCCACGACGAGCCGGGCACCGAGGTCGACGTCCACATGGCGGTGGCGAGGTTCGCGCCGTCGATGCCGATCTGGAAGCTCGACGCGCCGTTGGTGAGGCCGAATCCGAAGGTCGCCACGACGGGTGGATCGTCCATGCCCGACGGCAGGCCGTTGTTGGTCGGTGGCACCACGTCGGGGTTGGTGCGCGTGCGGGCGAAGAGCGCGAGGCCGCCGGTCGCCAGCCGCACGCAGTCGCCGCCGGCGGGGATGAGCGGCGTCGTGCCGAGGGTCGCGCCGCCGGCCTGGAGCCCGTTGAGGTCGACGTCGGCGGTCGCGCGCAGCTCGAACCACTCGCCCGCGGAGTCGGCGACGTGGGTCGGGTCGGGCATCCACTCGTTGATGACGAGCTGGCCGGCCGTCGGCTTGACGAT
Source organism: Myxococcales bacterium UBA2376 (assembly GCA_002344285.1). GTDB lineage: Bacteria > Myxococcota_A > Polyangia > Haliangiales > Haliangiaceae > UBA2376. The sequence continues at coordinate 34,257 of DDTA01000321.1, read as the reverse complement.
CGGGCGCAAGGCCTGCGTGCCGGTGTCCAGGCACATGCCGGTGGTGTTGACGCCGCAGTCGCGGTTGGGCATGCCCGGCGAGCCCTGGTCGCCGGCGCCGAAGACCACGTTGCCGTCGCAGAAGTTGGTCGAGAGGTCGTTGTCGGTGGGCGCGGTGAGGCCCATGTCGAGCTGGAGCGAGCGGCCGGCGCGCACCGTCGTCCACGTCATCGAGTCGAGCTCGGCGCCGCCCATGAGCACGCGCACCGTGCCGTTGGAGTTGGCCATGGTGAAGGTGAACGTGCCGGCGACCGCCGGCAGGCCGCCGTTGGTCATGTTGTCGGCGTTGCGCGCGAACACGAGGTGCGTGCCGGCGGTGACGCGCACGCACGCGGTCGACATCAGCGTGTTGCCGTTGCCGGTGGCGCCGGCGACGGCGAGGCCGTTGAGGTCGACGTCGCGGTTGACGACGATCTCGAACCACTCGCCGGCGGTGTCGGCGACGGCGTCGGGGTCGGGCATCACCTCGGTGATGGCGAGGTCGCCGACCTGGGGCGGCACCGTCGGGCGCATGGTGCCGTTGTCGTCGCACTGGCCGGGCACGACGATGTTGCAGTCCTGGTTCGCCGCGCCGGGGGTGCCGTAGTTCGCGGGCTCGTACTCGAACGAGGCGTTCTGCTCGGTCGCGCACCAGTTGGTGAGGTCGTCGTTGACCAGCGCGTCGGGTGGGGTGCGGCCGTTGAGGGCCAGGCTGCGCCCGGCCCGCACGCCGTCGTACGTGGCCTCGTCGACCAGCGTCGTGCCGCACATGAGCGCGAGGCGGCCGCCGCCGGAGTTGTAGAGGTCGCCGAGCGCGTTGGCATAGCCGTAGCTCACGTGCGCGGGCGCGAGATCGGGGAGCACGTTGCCGAGCGTGAGGTATCCGTTCGCCGGGATGGTGACGGCGCCCATCACGTGGCGCTTGCGGTCCTGGGGCAGACCGTCGGGGCGGCCGTGCTCGAGCACGACGCCGGCGAGCTCGATCGGCGCGCTCGACGCGTTGTGGATCTCGAACCACTCCTTGCCCTCGTCGGTGCCGCTGCCGCCGGAGGGCGCGCCGTAGTCGGCGAGCACCTCGGTGATGACCAGATCGCCGAGGACGAGGCCGGCGCAGTCGCCGTCGCCGTCGTCGCCGGGGCCACAGGCGACGAGACCGAGGCCGAGGCCGGCGACTCCCAGGCTGGCAAGGAACGAAGCTCGCATGGTTCGGATCCTCTCAGAGTCCGGCCGCGCTGTCGGTCGGGTTCGTCACGTCGCCGGGCCGGGTGAGGCCCGGGATGGGCGACAGGACGATCTGGCCGGGCCGGTCGATCTGGATCTGCAGCTGTTTCCGCTTGGTGTGCTTGTTCTGGTAGACGGAGACCACACCCTTGACGACGATGAACTCGCCCTTCCACTGGGTGAGCCCGCTCGACGCGAAGACGTCCTTGTCGAAGAAGATGAGCGGGAAGTCGCCGAACATCTTGCGGGAGAGCGACACGCGCGTGGGGCCGCGATCGCCCAGCCGGATGTCACCGACGGTGGCGAGGATCGAGACCTCCTGGCCGACGCGCTCCTCGATGCGCCGCATCGCGTCCCAGTGGGTGAGCACGATGAAGCTCGGGTCGCTGTCGATCTGGCGCTGGTAGCGCGCGATGAAGTCGCCGCGCGCGTCCCACCACGCCTTGCGCTCGTCGTAGTCGTCGTAGTGATCGAGCGCCGGGTCCCAGATGCCGCGCCGCGCCTCGCGGGCCTCGCGCTCGGCGGCGACGAACTCGTCGTGGAAGCGGCGCGAGTAGCCGTACTTGGAGAAGTACGGGCTCATCCCGGCGCGGACGCACTCGACGTTGTAGTTGACCCACTTGCCGTCCTTCTCGACGAAGACGTAGGCCAGGTAGCGATCGAAGCGGTCGCGGATCTCGCGCGCGTCGTCGCGCTCGAGCCGGACCTTGGTGCGGCCGTGGAAGAACTGACGCGCGTACTCCTTGGCCACCTCGCCGAGCGGGCTGGCGGCCTTGACCGGGTGCTTGCTCTCCGCGCGCTTGTCGGCGAGGTACTTCCGGAAGTCGGTCTCGGCGGCGCGACGATCGTGATCGTTCTTGAACGTCTCCTCGGCGTCGAGGCCGAGGAGGCGCAGCGAGCTGTCGAGGCCGTCGACGCGGATCGTGTCGCCGTCGGTGACCTTGGTCAGGTGGAACTCGCCGATGACGAGGCCCGGCGTCTCCAGCTTCTTGAGCGACGCCTGCGCCGCCTTGCGCTGGTACCGGGTGCCCTGGGACGGGCCGCACGCGCTCGCGCAGAGCGCGACGGTGAGGCCGGCGATGACGACGGCGGCGAGCCGAGGCGTGCGCGTGGTCATGGACATGGGCGGTTGCTCTCACCCGGGGTGCCCGGGGCGTACTCGGTGTCGGTGGCGCCGGTCCCGTCGTCGCACCAGGCGAGGACGTCGTCGTTGGCGGCGGCGTCGGGCGGCTCGACGGGGAACGCCCAGGTCGCGTTGGTCGGCAGGCCGTCGGGGCGCACGCGGTCGACGCGCACGCCGCAGGCGTAGAGGTCGACCACGCCGGTGGGGAAGAGCGAGGCCGCGCCGCCGCTCGAGCTCTTGAAGTCGGGGAACCAGCCGTAGTCGACGTGCGCGGGCAGCGCGTCGTCGTCGGGGTAGTACCCGAGGACGGCGCGATCGCCGGCGGCGACGGTGAGCGAGCGACGCACGATCACCGTGCCCTCGCTGGAGCCGTCGAGCGTGAGGAAGCGGAGCTGGAGGCCGTAGAGGTCCTGCGCGGCGCCGCTGGCGTTGTAGAGCTCGATCCACTCGCCGTACGGATCGGGGATGGTCTGGTTCGCCGGTTCGGGCGTGCGCTTGACGGTCTGCTTGCCGCGGATCTCCGAGACCACGATCCCGCCCTCGGCGACGTCGGGGCAGAGCTCGGGCTCGAGCTCCCGATCGCAGCCCCCGAGCCCGAGGACGAGGAGGGTCCCGACGCCCCCGATGTGCAACACGCGGCGCACGAGCCTCCATCCTATCACCGCACGGTTGCTGGTGCCGATCCGTCGCGGTAGAAGCGGTCGTGGACCCGTTGCCCGCTCGCGCCGAGGTCGCCATCGTCGGTGGCGGGGTCGCCGGTCTGGCCACCGCCTGGGCGCTGGCCGCGCGCGGGGTGGGCGACGTGGTCGTGCTCGAGCGCGAGGCCGCGGTCGCGAGCCAGGCCAGCGGCCGCAACGCCGCGATGTGCCGGGCGCTGGCCGAGGACGACGCGTGGACCGAGGTGACCGCCGAGGGCGCCGCGTTCCTGCGCGCGCCGCCGCCCGGGTTCGCGCGCCGGCCGCTCGTCGACGGACGGGGCGCCGTGCTGCTCGCCGGCGAGGCCGCGGTCGACGTGCTTCGAGCGCGGGCCTTGCGCTTCGCGCTCCGTCACGAGGTGGTGACGGCGGCGGACGTGGCCGCGCGGTGGCCGGGGCTCGAGGTCGCGCGCGGCGGCCTGTGGTTCCCCGACGACGGCGTGATCGATCTGGGCGTGCTCGTCGAGAGCTACGCCGTCGCGGCGCGCGCCGGCGGTGTGCGGATCGTCACCGGCGCCGAGGTGATGGCGGTGGTGCCCGACGACGGCCGCGGGGGCGGGGGTGGCGGCGTCGTCGTGCACACCCCGCACGGCGCGCTCGACGCGCGGCAGCTCGTCGTCGCCGCCGGCGCCTGGAGCGACGAGGTCGCGGCGCGCGCGCACGTCGCCGGCGTCGGGCTGGTGTCGCGGCGACGGCACATCGTGGCGCTCCATGCGAACGCCGCCGACGCGCCGATCGTGTGGGACGTCGATGGCGACGAGTGGTACGTGCGCCCGGCCGGCCCGGAGGTGTGGGCGTCGGCGTGCGACAGCGACGTCGTGGGCGCCGGCGTCGTCGACGCGCGGACGAGCGCCGAGGCCGAGGTGCGCGAGCGCCTGCCGCGGAGCCTGGCGCGGGCGCCGCTCGCGCGGGTGTGGGCGTGCCAGCGGACGTTCGCGGCCGGCGCGCCGCTGGTCGCGCGCGACGTGGCGTCGCCGTGGCTCGTGCGGGTGGTCGGCCTCGGGGGCCACGGCGTCACCGCGAGCGCGGCGATCGGTCGTGCGGCCGCCGCCGTCGTGTCATCGCAAGTCCGTTGAGCGCGCGCGCCGGCGCGACTACGCTGGTCTGGATGCGGTCCGGGGTGCGACTCGCGGCATGGCTCGGCGTGGCGGCGCTCGGCGCCGGCGCGGGCGCGTGCCTGCGCGAGACCCGGCACGCGTGCGAGGCGGCGGGGGGGTGCGACGTCGACGCCGCAGGCGCGGGCGATGCCGCCGGCGGTGACGACGGCGGCGGCCACGACGCGGCGCCGCCGATCGACGCGCGCGCCGGCGTGATCGAGCACGTGCCGCTCGCCGAGGAGATGCTCGGCACGGTCGCGCTCACCGTGTCCGAGAACCGGACGCTCGACACGAGCGCCCTCACCTTCAACGGCAACCCGCAGCCGTGGCTCTCGGTGATCACGACCGACGAGGGCAACCAGGTGGCGCTGGCGCGGCTCGACGCGCTCACGATCGTCTCGAACCGGACGCTCGACGTGAACGGCTCGCTGCCGCTGGTGGTGATCGCGCGCCAGATCGACATCGTCGGGACGCTCGACGTGTCGGCGAACGGCTCGAACGACGGGCCCGGGGCGCTGCTCGCCGGCGTGGCCGGCGGCGGCGACGGGACGACCGGCGCCGGTCAGGACGACGGCGGCGGCGGCGGCGGCGGCCACGGCACCGCCGGCGCGGCCGGCGGCACGGCGAACGCGGCGATCGGCGGCCCGGCCGGCGCGCTCGCCGGCGATGCCGCGATCACGACGCTCGGCGGCGGCGGTCACGGCGGGCGCGGCGCGGCCGCCTCCTGCGCGCGCGCGCTCGGCGGCGGCGGCGGCGGCGCGGTGCAGCTCTTCGCGGCGGAGACGCTGTCGATCACGGGCACGGTCGACGCGAGCGGCGGCGGCGGCAAGCGCAACGGCGCGTGCGCGGCGGGCGGCGGTGGCGGGGGCGCGGGCGGCGCGATCTACCTGCAGTCCTCGACGGTCGTCGTGCTCGGCGACGCGAGCCGGCTCGCGTCCAACGGCGGCGGCGGCGCGTCGGGCGGCGGCATCGGGCCCGGCTCCGACGGCGGTGACGGGGCGCCGGGGCTCATCGCGGCGAGCGGCGGCAACATGCCGGCCGGCGGTGGCGCGGCCGGCGGCGCCGGCGGCGTGCTCGACACTCCGCCCGTCGCCGGCGGCGTCGGCAACGCGAACGGCGGCGGCGGCGGCGGCGCCGTCGGGCGCATCGTCGTGCACGCGCCGGCGGTGAACGCGCTGATCGGCGGCCAGGTGAGCCCGGCGTTCGTGCGCAAGAACTGACGCGCCGCCGCGGCTACTGCTTGTCGCAGGCGGCGAGGTCGTCCATGGTCTTCGCGTTCAGGCCGCACGCGACGACCTTCTTGGGCGTTTCGCGCGTGCACGACTCGATGAACTTCTGGCCGATCGCGTACTCGCGGATGCTGGCCTTCTGCTTCTCGACCTCGTCCTTGGTCCCCTTCACGCCGGTGGCGGTCGCCTCGAGATCGATGATGCGCGAGAGCAGCTGCTCGCACTGGCCCTTGCTCGGCGTCTCGGAGCATGCGGCGGTGGCCAGCAGCGAGCCGAGGGTGACGCGGAGGAGGACGGGCGCCTTCATGTGGACGCGAGCGTAACACGGCGGCAGCCGGGGAGCGCCGCCGGGCGGCAGCGTCGCCAGCGCGGCGGCGGCGGCGCGGCGGACCTCGGGCGCCGCGGGCCGGGCGAGCGTGAGCGCGTGGAGGCGGCGCGCGCGTGGGTGGGCGCCGCGCTCGGCGGCGATGGTCGCGGCGTGGGCGAGGATCTCGGGCTCGTGCGGCGCGATGAGCACGGCTCGCGTGAGCGCGCGGTCGGCGCCGGCGAGGTCGCCCTCGGCGCGGAGCAACCAGCCCCAGCTGTCGAGCACCGACGCGTCGCCGGGCGCGAGCCCGCGGGCGCGCGCGAGCAGGCGGCGCGCACGGGGCAGGTCGCGCCTCGCCTCGACGAGCGCGAAGCCGACCATGTTGAGCGCGCCGGGCGCGTCGGGCGTGGCGGCGAGGACCTGCTCGGCGAGGGCGCGGGCGCGGGCGTGCTCGCCGGCCTTGCTCTCGAAGCCGGCCCACGCGAGCGCGAGCTCGGCGTCGTGCGGGCGCGTGGCGGCGGCCTTGCGGAAGAGGGCGCGCCCGGCGGCGACGTCGCCGTCGCGCCGCGCGGCCTCGGCGGCGGCGGCGACCAGCGACGCGTGCGCCGGGGCGCGGGCGAGGCCCCGGTCGGCGCGCGCGCGTGCGTCGTCGATGCGCCCGGCGGCGAGGAGCGCCTCGACGGCGATCGCCTGCGCCGCGGGCCACGCCTTGCGCGACTCGTCGATGCCGTCGAGCGCGGCGAGCGCGTCGCGGGTGCGGCGCTGCGAGACCAGGATCCGGGCGCGCAGGAGCGACGTGTCGCGGCCGCGCGCGTCCGCCGTCTCCGCTGCGGCGAGCGCGTGCTCCAGATCGCCGAGCGCGGCGTACATGCCGGCGGCGTCGGCGAGGACGTCGGGTGGCACCGACGCGTCGTACAGGCCGAGCACGTCGAGCGCGGCGCGCCGGTCGCCGAGCTCGAGCAGGAGCCACACCAGGTCGGCGCCGATCGCGAGGTCGCCGGCGGTGCGGTCGAACGCGACGCGCGTGATCGCGATCGCCTCCTTCACGCGCCCCGCGCGCACGTGTACGCCGGCGAGCGCGCGGGCCGCGTCGATGCGATCGCCGTCGAGCTCGATGACGCGCACCAGGTGCGGCGCCGCGCCGGCGTCGTCGCGCCGGGCGAGCAGGATCTGCGCGAGCTGCTCGTGCCCGTCGACCGACTCGGGCAAGGCGGCGATCAGCTTCCGGTACACCTTCTCCGCCTCCGCCGGTCGCTTCGCCTGCGTCTCGGTCGCCGCCAGGCCGAGGTACGCCGCCGCCAGCGTGGGCTCGAGCTCGAGCACGCGTCGATACGCGCGCGCCGCGCGCTTCAGCTCGCCGGTGCCGCGGTGGACGTCACCCGCGGCCAGCCACACCTCCGGCGAGCGCGGCCAGCGCGCCGTCGCCCGCTCGATCTGCGTGCTCGCCTCGACGCGCATCCCGAGCCGGTACATCGCCTCGACCCGCGCCACCGCGACGCCGGGCTCGTCGGGCGCCGCCGCCATCGCCTCGTCCAGCTCGCGCAGCGCGGTCGCGTAGTCCGCCTCGAAGAACGCCGCCCGCCCTCGCACGTAGTGCGCGTAGGCCTCCGGCGCGAGCGGCGGCGGCCTCACCGGCGCCGCCGGCGCACACCCCGCGCCCGCCGCCGCGACGACGGCCGCCGCAGCAGCGATCGCAGCGAGAGGGAGCCGGCGCACGGCCGTGGATCCTACTCGATCAGCGGCGCGTCCGCCGGCTCACGCTGCGGCGCGCCAAGGAGAGTTGCGGAAGTTCATCGTCGGCCATCCGTGCGGTCCTTCGCGATCCGGTCGCGCAGCGCCTTGGCGATCCCCGCAAGTTCCTCGTTGGGACTGTCGATGCAGCCGAGCACGGCCTGCTCGATCTGCTGCCGGCCGCCATCACTGAGCGCGTCGACGGGGCCATGGCATCGCAGTTGATACGTCACGATGGCTGCGACAGCCTGGACCAGATCGGTGCTTTCCATGCTGGAAATCAGCAATTGTTCCAGCCCGGGGATGGGGCGACCCAGCTCCGGTCCCATGGCATCGAACATAAGGAGGCGCTCGACCGTGGTGCAGAGGTTTAGCCGTGGCCACGGCGAGGGGACCTTGAGTCCCACCATCGCCTGTACCGCGAGTGGCGCCACCCATCGCGCGCGTTGCTCGTCGTTCGCTGCACCTGCGAGGGTGAACGCGAGCGAGTTGGCGAACTCGGGATTCGTTGTGCTCGCGAACTCGTCGACCAATCGTGAGAGCCACTCGGGCGTGAGGGGGACACTGTCCATCAGCGTCGTGACTTCCCTGCTCCATTGACTGGTATCGGCGTTCGGCACGAGTGAGCGCTCTCGGGCACGTAATTCGGAAAGGGTCTCCGCCGCGGTCATCATACGAACGCCGTTCCCTCGTGGATCTCGACGTCCACTCGCTCTGATCCTCGCCGTGCGATCACCTCATCGTTTCGAAACGTTCGATGAAGGTCGGGCGGTGCCGTGTACGTCGTTGCGTCGATAAACCTCGCCGCCTTCTCGAATGCTTGCTCGCGAATTCTTAGCTGGGATTTCGTGAGCTCATCTTTGAGTGCAGCGAGATCCTGCTGTCCCTGCGATCGACTGCGCGGAACGTCCTGGGTCCAGTTGCGAGACTTCTCGACACCGCCGCCTTGAACCTGGATGCGCCCACGGTGCTTCGGCTTCTTCTCGTCACCCGGCGGCAACGCCGGCCTCTGGTGTTTCTGCGCGTTCTTGCGCTTCTCGTCGTCGTCTTCCTCGCCCTTGTCTTTGCCCTTGCCCCCGCCCTTGCTGGCAGCGGGAGGTATCAAGCCTTGGAGCGCGACGATGTCTCTCGCCCTCGCAGTACACGTCTCGATCAGGGCGTCGCGCCTCATGCGCCCTCCCGGATCATCATGCGGTCCCTCCATCCGAACGACGCCCCACAAGATCTGTGACGCGGAGCTGCCCGCTGGCAGCCGCATCTTCTCCCGGGGCTGGACCCAGGCTGCGCGCGGACGGTCATCGGATCCACCTTCTGGCCGTAGTCTCAGCGGATCGTCGTCCAGCGATGCAAGAGGAACGCGTCCAGACCAGGGTGCAGGCTGAGGTTCGTCGAGCAGGTAGAGAGTCCACAGGGTCAACAGTTCGTCGGGCGTCGTAATGAGCGCAACGTCGTGTCGAATTGCCGGGAGAACATGGAACCTGCGCGGAGTGAAATCGACGACGACATTGTGCGAGTTGGCTGGCGACGGTCCCTGGACCATCTGACCGGGCTCGTTCGCGCTTGTGACGAATCCGGGCGCGTCACCTCCGGGGCGGATGGTTAGCGTCGGTCTTTCCTGTCCGGCGCGCCCGGCACCTTGTTGACGTGCTCCCTCCGCGGCCTCTCGGCCCTTCGAGTGAGCGTCTCGGCCGACGGTGTCTGGCGCGTTCTGGTTTCCTACTGTTCCCGGCCGCACCGTCACAGCCGGCGTCGGCCCCGCGAAGCGGGCGACGATGACAGGTGTCGCGGCTACGTGAATCGGCGCGACCTCTCGACCACCGAGTGACGCAAGGAAGGATTCTCCAGCGACGTCGGCCTCGATCTCGGACACGTCGCCCGGCGACGTTGCGAGTGGCTTCGCTGCCGGCGTAGGTGTGGCGCCCCGCTGCTGCGCGGTATGTGCGAGTTCGTGACCGAGGAGCCGATCGCCGTGCTCGGTGCCCGGGTGATAGGCACCGGCCGCAAAGTGAATGTCTTGACCGTACGCGACGGCGCGAGCGTCGTGCGCAGCGGCGACAGAATCCGCGGCGACGTCCGTATGCAAGCGAACGTTGCTGACGTCGCCGAGCCCGATCTGTTTGGCAGCATCGATCGCCTCCGGCGAGGGTGCTGTGCCGCCACCTTCGCCGAAGAAATAGGGCTCGTCTACGGGGGCTGCGGGTGGCGCGCGCCCACCGTCAGGTTCTTGGATTTCAGTCGACTCACGGGCGTGCGTTCGTGGTTGGAGATGCGAGGTAAGGGATCGCTTTCCCGGCGGCGTCGCGCGCTGCTGGACGCTTTCCGAGCGTGTGCCCGCGGGCGGCATACGGTCGTTGCGATCATGGCTCATGGACTCGTTATCCGCTGGATGACGAACGCTTGTTCATTACGAATCTGCGCTTGACGGCGGCGATCGCAGCGAGAACGGACCGGCGCACGGCCGTGGATCCTACTCGATCGCCATCAGCTCCTGGACCTGGAGGGTGTCGCCGAGCTGGAAGAGGCCGAACACGCGACTGGGGCTGCCCGCGGTGACCGCGGTGATGAAGCCGCCGGGGAGGGTGATGCCCGGGCCCCAGGTGCTGGACGCCATGTCGAAGAAGTACATGTTCGAACGTGTCGTCACCCAGATCTTGCCTTGCCAGTCGCCCATGCCCTGCGGGTTGCCGATGTCCGCCGGCGCGTCGGGGAGCGTGGTCCACGTGCTGGTGCCGGTCGCGTGGCGGAGGAAGTGCTGACGGCTGTTGTCGCTGGCCAACCCGCCGGCGACATAGGTGACATTGTTGCCGGCGGGAGCCCACGCCCGGGCTCGCTCGAGCGCGAACGGGAGCGTTCCGGGTTCTGGGTCCACGACGCCGGTCGACGCCGTGAACCTGATCGCATTGTTCAAGGGCCCTCGCCCCCCGATCATGAAGACCACGCCGTTGTTGGTCTCGAACGCACCCGCCGCTTCACCACGGGAAACAGCGGGTGTGTAGCTCGCCAGTGCCGTCCAGCGGTTGGTCGATGGCGAGTAGTGATATCCGTCGTTGCCGAACATGTACAGGCTGGAGTTGGTGCCGACGAAGATCTCGGTCAGGCCGCACGCGCAGAAGTCGCTGGAGCCGGCCGGCGGGATCGCGAGCACGTCGGTGTTGAACAGCATCGTCGAGGTGTCGAAGTAGCGCAGGAAATGATTGCTCGTGTCTCCGTCATCGCCGATATCCGGGGCGAAGTAGATCCGGTTGCCGCCGACGACGGTCGCGTTGGCGTCGTTGGTCTGTCCGGTGATGACGTTGCTCAGCCGGATCTGAGCGCTGCCACGCGGCGCCCACACCTGGCGGCACGTGACTCCGTCGCCCACGTACCCGGTGTTGCAGCCGCAGTTGCGGCCGCCGGCGGTGTTGAAGCAAGTGGCGTTGGCATCGCAGCCGCCGTTGTTCGTCATGCACTCGTTGACGTCGGTGCACGTGAGGCCATCGCCCTCGTACCCGGTGTCGCACGCGCACGTGTCGCCGGTGCACGTCGCATTGTCATCGCACGCAGGTACGCACGTGCCGGGCGCCGCGTCGATGGCGCCAGGCACGATGTCACCACAACCGACGGTCAAGGCGAGGAGGACGAGTGGACACCATGGACGACGCATGCCGCCAATGATAGCGGTTCGTCGGCGGACACTACAGCGTGGAGGTCCGAGCCGTGGGGCTGACAAGGCCGCCGAAGTTGACGCTCGCAGAGCGAAGCCAGATGATTCCCGCCCCACCGCCACCGCCGCCACCCGCGTAGGTCGCGTTCGAGCCCGCCATTGCGCCGGTGCCGCCCGCGGCACCATTGCCCCCGTACCCGGAGCCTGCGCCGCTCGAGTTTCCACCCACGGTCGGCGTCGCGCACTGCGCGCATCCGCTGACGCCCCCTGAAGCATTGCCTCCAGCTCCACCGCCGCCGCCGCCGCTGCCCCCGTTCGCGGTCAGAAAGCCTGTGCCGCGGATCTCGGTTCCCGCTTCGAGCAGCACCATTCCACCTGAGCCGCCACCGCCACCACCGGCAGTGTTTCCGCCCCCGTTGGCGCCGCCACCACCGGCGGTCACGGTGCCGTCGATCACGACCGAGCCCATCGCGGTGATCTGGATGGCCCCACCGCCGGCGCCCGGCGTGACGCCCGCGTTGCCCGGAGAACCGGCGCATCCGCCTGCCAGGGGCGAGCGGCTCACCACCGCCAGGGGCGTGCCGGGTTGACCGGCGTTGGTCACGTCGTTACTCCCGTAGCCACCCGAGCCGCCCGCGCTTCCGAGCGCACCGCCGCCACCACCACCACCGAGGCCGGCACCGGTTCCTGCCGTCCCGGAACCGCCACCGGCACACGTGCCTCTTGTCCCCGCCGGACCGGACGCCTGTAACAGGTCGCCCGTGAGCCTGAACGTTCCGGCGACGACAGCATCTCCACGAACGAGGAACGCGATCGGGTTCTCTCCGCGAAGCGTGATGCTGGCCGCCGCCGGGACGATGAGCGAGGTGGCCGAGACAACGCGGATCATGTTGCCGTCGGTCTGGGGCACGAGCGCAGTACCTGGAAGCGGTGCCGTCGATCCGCCAACCGATGTCATGGTGCCGGCGAACGTGTCGATGGCTGCGACGTTGGTGAGGTCGAGCGCGGCGGTGGCAGCCGGTACATCGCAGTGCGCCACGTTCGAGATCGCGAACCCGTAGCGGTCCCCTTCGCATGGCATTGCGTCGGGATCGGCGTCGATGCCGCCCTCGCCAGCGTCGCCGCCGGCATCCATCTCATCGATCGGCGCGAGCTCGGGGAACTTGCACGCTGCAAGTCCGAGCGCGAGAGCCGCCACTCCACACACGGGCGAGACGCGAAGCATGGGAATCATGATAGGCGACTCCTCAGCCGAGGCGCGACTCAGAGGGGGATGTTGCCGTGCTTGCGGGGCGGGTTGGTCTGGCGCTTGTTGGCCAGCACCTTGAGCGAGCGGATGAGGGCCGCGCGCGTCTCGCGCGGGCGGATGATCTCGTCGATGTAACCGAGCGAGGCGGCCTTGTACGGGTTGGCGAAGTTGTCGCGGTATTCCTCGACGAACCTGGCGCGGGCCACGGCGCGCTCGGCCTCGGGGATCTTGTCGAGCTGGCCCTTGTAGATGATGTTGACGGCGCCGTCGGGGCCCATCACCGCGATCTCGGCGTTGGGGAACGAGAAGTTGATGTCGGCGCGGATGTGCTTGGACGCCATGACGTCGTAGGCGCCGCCGTAGGCCTTGCGGGTGATGACCGTGATCTTGGGCACGGTCGCCTCGGTGAAGGCGTACAGCAGCTTGGCGCCGTGCTTGATGATGCCGCCGTACTCCTGGGTCGTGCCGGGCAGGAAGCCGGGGACGTCGACGAACGTGACCAGCGGGATGTTGAAGCAGTCGCAGAAGCGCACGAAGCGCGCGGCCTTGATCGACGCGTCGATGTCGAGGCAGCCGGCGAGGTGCTTGGGCTGGTTGGCGACGATGCCCACCGGGCGGCCGCCGAGGCGGGCCAGGCCGCAGATGATGTTCTTGGCGTAGTCCTTGTGGACCTCGACGAAGTGGCCGTCGTCGACGACGCCGACCACGAGCTGCTTCATGTCGTACGGCTTGTTGGCGTCGAGCGGGACCAGCGTGTCGAGCGCGGCGTCGGCGCGATCGTGCGGATCGGCGGACGGGCGCGTCGGCGGATCCTCGGTGTTGTTCGCGGGCATGAACGAGACGAGCTCGCGGATGCGCTGCAGGCAGGCGAGCTCGTCGGCCTCGGCGAAGTGGGCCACGCCCGAGCGCGACGCGTGGCTGCGCGCGCCGCCGAGCGCCTCCTTGGTCACCTCCTCGTGGGTCACCGTCTTGATGACCTCGGGGCCGGTGATGAACATGTACGACGTGCCCTCGACCATGAGGATGAAGTCGGTGATCGCGGGCGAGTAGACCGCGCCGCCGGCGCACGGGCCGAGGATGGCGCTGATCTGCGGGACCACGCCGGAGGCGAGGACGTTGCGGGTGAAGATGTCGGCGTAGCCGGCGAGCGACTCGACGCCCTCCTGGATGCGGGCGCCGCCCGAGTCGTTGAGGCCGATGACCGGGCAGCCGATCTTCATGGCCAGGTCCATCACCTTGCAGATCTTCGAGGCGTACGCGCCCGACAGCGAGCCACCGAACACGGTGAAGTCCTGGGCGAACACGCACACGTTCTTGCCGTCGATCGTGCCGTAGCCCGTGACCACGCCGTCGCCCAGGATCTTCTGCTCCTGCATGCCGAAGTCGGCGCAGCGGTGGGTGACGAAGCGATCCATCTCGACGAAGCTGCCCTCGTCGANNCCGCCGAGGACGGCCTGGCGCTCGAGCTCTTCGAGGCGGGCAAGTGGATCGCTGCTCACGGGACTTCCTTTGTGTCAGGTCGAGGGCGCTCGGGTGGAACGGGCGCGTATAGTAGTGGCGTGGCGAATGTGAAGGGAAGCGCACTTGCGTCCCGCGTGAACTGGGTGCGCCTCAATCACGGACCCGACGGCGTCGACAAGCTCTGTGAGGCGGTGTCACCGGAGCTGGCGGCGTCGGTGCGCGAGGGCATCAAGGTCGCGAACTGGTACGAGTTCGAGGACTTCGTCGAGCTCAACACCGAGATCGATCGGATCTTCGGCACGGGCGACGGCTCGCTCATCCGCGAGCTCGGGCGCTGGGGCGCCGAGGCCAACCTGACGACGATCTACCGGCTCTTCTACAAGGTCGGGACGGTGCGCTGGGTGATGGCGCGCGCGGCGCGGCTCTGGCACCTGCACTACGACGACGGCCGGCTCACGCTGCGCGAGCTCGCCGGCAACGAGATCGAGCTCGGGATCGAGGATTTCCCGACGCCGCACTGCGCGCACTGCCAGTCGGTGCTCGGCTGGGCGGAGAAGTCGATCGAGCTGTCGGGCGGCGAGGACGTCAAGGCGACGATCGCGGCGTGCCGTCACCAGGGCGCGCCGGTGTGCCGGATCCGCGGCCGCTGGAGCTGAGACCTCCGGCCGTCGCCGCGGCCGAGAGTCGCTCGACGATCGCCGTCGCGGACGGCCGCTGCGCGGGGTCGGTCGCCAGGCAGCAGTCGACGACCTCGGCGATCGCCCGTGGCACGCCCGGGTGGGATTCGACGAGCGATCGCGGCCACACCACCGGCCGGCCCGCCAGGTGCGCGAGCACCGGCGGTTCCTTGAACGGCCGGCCGCCGGTCAGGAGCTCGTACGCGATCACGCCGAACGCGAACACGTCGGCGGCCGCGCTGATGTGGGCGCGGCCGCCGACGAGCTCGGGCGCGATGTACGCAGGCGTGCCGGGAAGGAACCCGGTGCGAGTGAGCGGCGCGCCCACCCCGGCGTGCCCCGGGGTGATCTCGGGGCCGCTGTCCATCCTCGGTATCGGCGCGGTGTCGAGGGTGGGCTCGCGGTCCGCGGAATCGCGGAGGGAGCGCGCCGTCTCGTCGAGGTGACGCGCGGGCACGGCCGGCACCTCGCTCGCGCTGTCTCGTTCGCTGCCCAGCGCGATGCCGAAGTCGGTGATCTTGACCCGGAATCCATGACCGTCCGTCGTGTCGCTGACGAGCACGTTCGCCGGCTTCAGGTCGCGATGCACGATGCCGGCCGCGTGCAGCGCGGCGAGCCCTCGCGCGATCTGGGTCAGCAGGTCCAGCGTCCAGGACCGGTCGTGCGTGCTGGCGTCGAGCTCGCGCAAGGGCGCGCCCTCGACCAGCTCCATCACGATGTAGAGGAAGCCGGCGGACGCGATGTCGACGTCGACGACCTTCACCACGTTCTCGTGGCTCACCCGTAAGGCGACGTGCGCCTCCCGCGCCAACCGCGCGAGGGCGGTCCCGCTGACATCGTGGGCGAGCTTGAGCGCGAACCGTCGCCGATCGCTCAGGCGACATACCTCGTAGACCTCGCCCATGCCCCCCGTGCCGAGGAGGCGTTCGACGCGATAGCGGTCGTCGATGAGATCGTCGGGGGCGAGGTGCCGCCGTCTCTGTCCCTGACCGGCCGGCGACGTGAGCGCGGCGAAGAAGTGGGCGGACCGGTCGCTCAGCCGGCGGCGCAGCTCGACGTTCAAGGACTCGATCTCGCCGCGACGGTTCTCCAGCTCGACCACCCGTTCGGCGAGCTCCTGCCCCTTGCGGTCGCTCTCCGTCATCGCGGCGATGTGACGCTGGCTGAACAAGAGCGACAGCCAGAACGCGAACAGCGCCAGACCGACGTTGGCGACGCGAACGCCCTGGAGCGGATCGGCCAGGCCGCTCCAGGCGACGAAGTCGGGGAGGCACGAGACCGAGAGCCCCAGCCAGGACAGCAAGAGGTAGCGCGCGCTGCGGCGATCGCTGCCGCGGCGGTACAGCTTCACGCACACGGCCACCTGGTAGAGGGCGACCACGCCCAGGTACGCGATCGTCGGGGGGGCGAGGAGCTGGATCGAGTCGAACCGCCAGAACAGCGCCACCGCGGGGACGCACGTCGCCACGGCGCCGATCACGAACACCCGGCGCGGCCGCGGCAGACCGAAGTAGGCGTGGGTGAAGTAGACCGAGGTGCACATCGCGACGATCAGGAGCACGGCGAGGACCGCGATGTCGGCACGCCCGAGCACCAGCTGGGGCAAGCCCAGGACGTGGAGCGGGTAGATCTGGGCGGCGAGGGCCTGGATGCCGAAGAACAGGTACGCGCGGCGTCGTCGGTCGGTGACGAAGACCGTCGCCGACGTGACGCCGATCTGGAACAGCGCCATCAGGGCGCAGGCGGCGACGACGACGTTGAACACCCAGATGAGCTGCGACAGCGGGTCACCGTCTCGGGCCCGCACGAGGCGGGGGGCCGCGCCGAGCCAGGCGGAGCCCGACCACCGGTGCTCGACGACGAGCTCGAGCTCGAGCGCTCCCGCGGCGGTGAGCTCGGACGGGATGACGAACTGGTGCGGTCCCGGCTGCCGGTACCCGCGCGGCATCCCCATCCCCACGGCGGGGAGCTCCCGCGCGCCGGCGCGCGCCGAGACGAGGGCGTCGAGCGACGGGACCACGAGCACGAGCTCCTCCCCGCGCAGGGCCGGGTCGAGCTCGACCCGCGCGCGCAGCGCGTAGCGGGTGCGCTCGTCCGGTAGCTCGGCGCTCAGGTTCGCCGGCAGCTCGACGACCAGCGCGGGGCCGTTCGTGCGCTCCAGCTGCCAGCGGCCGATCATCTGCGCCGCGCCCTCCGAGCAGGCGCCGAGCGCCAGCACCGATGCGGCCAGCACCGCGAGCGCCGGCCCCGAGAGAATGCGTCGACGACGACTCACGGCTGTTGCCTTCGCGACCTCGGCAAACGGGATCTGACCAGAGGCGCGGTCAGCTCATCGATGTTGTCGTTCACCACCCCTGCTTCAGTCTAAGCCAGATCGTTCGTCGCACGAACGACCGGTTGGCGAGCATCGGACTACCCGCTCACAACCGCCGGATCAGCTGAGCGCGTCAACCAGCTCGGGGCGCTTGCGGGCGCGGCCGGGCGACGTGCCGAAGCGGGCGCGGAAGGCGTTGCCGAGGTGGCCCTGGTTGGCGAAGCCGGTCGCGGTCGCGATGTCGGCGAGCGCGCGGTCGGTGTCGAGGACGAGCGCGAGCGCGTGGCGCAGGCGCGCCTCGGTGACGCGGGCGTGGATGGTGCCGCCGCGCGCGCGGCGGTAGGCGCGGCAGGCGTGGGCGACGGTGACGCGGGCCTCGGCGGCGAGCGCGGCGAGGTCGACGTCGACGCCGGCGGCGACGTCGATCGCGTGATCGATCGCGGCGGCGATCTCGTCATCGGCGCGCGACGCCGCGGCGGGCGCGGGCGGAGCAGCAGCGACGTCGCCGAGCTGCACCAGATCGACCGCGCGCAGGGCCAGCTCGTCGGCGGCGAGCGCGTCCGCGGCCGGCGTCGCGGCGAGGCGCAGGAGCTCGAGGTACGCGGCGACCGACACCGGGCGCGCGGCGCGGCCGCCGTCGAACAGCTCGCGCGGGAGCTGGCCGGCCAGCGCGATCGTGGTGTCGCCGCATCCCGCCGCGGGGTGGCGGATCTCGTACTCGTGCCCGGCGTCGACGGCGATCGCCGTGGTCGGGCTGGCCACCGCGCGGCCGCCGCGATCGCGGAACGCGAAGCGACCCGAGGTCACGATCATCACGATCGGCTCGCACGACGCCTCCGCCGCGGGGCGCGGCGCATCGTGGCCGTCGCACAGCCAGCGCGTCACCCGCACCGTGCGGCCGACGTGGAGGTGGCGCGCCGAGAAGCTGGGCACACCTCACCTTAACGCGGCCCCGCGTCGCGTGCGACATCACGATCCTGTAAGACGGCCGCGCGCGGGCGCAGTAGACCTCGTCACCATGCACAAGAGCAGACTCGTCGCCATCGGCATCGACTGTCAGGACGCGGATCTGGAGGCGGCCGCCGGCTTCTGGAGCAAGGCGCTCGGCCGCGCGGTCAAGGGCGTGGAAGGCACCTATGCGCCGCTCGAGGACCGCGCCAACCAGCCGGTCGTGTTCGTGCAGAAGGTCGACCACCCGAGCCGGGTCCACCTCGACATCGAGACCGACGACGTCGAGGCGGAGGTCGCCCGGCTGGAGGCGCTCGGGGCGAAGCGACTCCGGAAAATCGACACCTGGTGGGTGCTGGAGGCGCCGACCGGGCACCGCTTCTGCGTGGTGCGCCCCCAGCGCGGAACGCTCGGTGACGACGCCTCGGAGTGGTGAGGGCCGCGCGACTCCGTTAAGATGGGAGACGTGCGGGCTCCCCTGGTGGTGACGTGCGCGCTGGTGGTGAGCGCGCTCGCGGCGATCACCGCACCCACACACGCCGAGAAGCTCGTCCGGCGCACGGCGGCCCATCCGCCGCCCGCGCCGGCGCCGGCGCAGCTCGACAACCCGTGCGTGAAGGGCACCGGCCCGAGCTGCACGCGCGCGCTCGACGGCTTCTTCGCGGCGCTCGCCGCGACCGAGGCCGGCACCGCGACGGCGCCGGCGCGCATCTCGTACCTCGGCGACTCGCTCACCGCCGACGACATCATCGCCCAGCGCCTGCGCCACGTGCTCGGCGGGCGCTTCGGCGACGGCGGGCCCGGCTTCCTCCACGTCGTGCCGCCGCACCACTACTGCCGGCATCGCGCGGTGAAGCGCGCCGCCAGCGCGTCTTGGACGGTGCACGGCGTGTCGTCGCCGTTTCCCGCGGATCGCCTGCTCGGCTTCGGCGGCGCCAGCGCCGAGAGCCAGGGCGGCGCGACGGCGCGGTTCGCGCCGCTCAGCAAGCGGGTCACGCGCGCCGAGATCTACTACCTGGCGCAGCCCGGCGGCGGGAAGCTCGACGTCGCCGTCGACGGCAAGTCGGCGACGTCGATCGCGACTGCGGCGGCGGCGAAGCAGGCGGCGTACACGCAGGTGCCGGTGACGGCCGCCCTCGCCAGGCTCGACCTCGCGGCGCGCGGGCGGGTGCGGCTCTTCGGCGTCGTGCTCGAGGCCGACCGCGGCGTCGTCGTCGACAACCTCGGCGTCGTGAACGCGACCGCCAAGTCGTGGGGCAAGAACCGGCGCGATCACTGGCAGGGACAGCTCGCGCACCGCGCGCCGGACCTCTTCGTCGTGATGATCGGGACCAACGAGGCGAGCTGGCTCGCCGGCGCCGCGTTCGCCGAGCACGCCCGCGTGGTCGCGGGGCTGCTCGCGCCGGTGCGCGCGGCCAACCCCGACGCGTCGTGCCTCGTCATCTCACCGTTCGACCAGCTCGACTACGAGCAGGCCGGCGCACCGCCGCGCGCGTCGATCGCGCGCATGGTCGAGGCGCAGCGGGCCGCGGCGACCGCCGCCGGCTGCGCGTTCTGGGACGCGCAGGCGTGGATGGGCGGCCCGGGCTCGTCGCGCGCGTGGCGCCGCGCCGGCTGGCTGACCAACGACTTCGCGCACCCGACCCACGAGGGCTCGAAGCGGATCGCCGACGCGCTCGCCGCCGGCCTGCTCGACGGCTACGCGCACTTTCGCAAACCGTAGCCGCGTCAGAAGTCGTAGCAGCAGTCGATGTGACCGCCGTGCTCGCCGCCGAGGAGCGCCTCGATCTTGGCGCGTGTGGTCTCGTCCAGCGCGCCGCCGCGGCTGCGCAGCTGCTGCGCCGCGGTCATGCGCCGCGACGCGCTCGCGCGATCGTCGTCGACGATCGCGGTGAGCGCGCGATCGACCGCGACGCCGCCGTTGTACGACGCGCTCATCGCCGACGTCGCCACCGACTCGTCGGCGTCGGTCATGAGCTCGGTCAGGGTCGCCTCGGCGCGCGGATCGTCGAGCTGGCTGAGCGGCCACATCGCGGCGGCGCGCTCCTCGGGCTTGCCGGCGCGCGCGGCGTCGAGGACCGCGGTCACCGCCTTCGCCGACCCGACCTGGCCCAGCGCCGACAGCGCCGAGCTGCGCACCTGCGGGTCGCTGTCGCGCGTGAGCCCGACGAGCGCGTCGACCGACGAGGTCCCGTCCGCGTTGCCGAGCGCGCCGGCGGCGGCGGCACGGAGCTGCGCGTTCGGAGACGCGGCCGCGCGCACGAGCAGGCGCGTGCCTTCACCGCCGCGGCTGGCGAGGCCCCACATCATCTGGCGCGCCATGTCGGCGTCGCCGCCGGTGATCGCGGCCTCGGCGAGCTGCAGGCCCTCGGGCGCGCCGCTGTTGAGCAGGTGCTGCACCGCCTGGCCCTTCACGCGCGGCGCGCCGTCCTTCGCCGCGGCGACGAGCGCGGCGCGCACCTCGGCGGTGTTGCCGAGCTGGCCGAGCGCGCCGATCGCCGCCTGCGCGAGCTGCGCGTCCTTGCTGGCGGCGGCGGCGAGGAGCGCCTTGCGCGCGGGCTCGGTGCCGACGCGCGCCAGCGTCCACACCGCGGTGCTCTGCTCGTCGCGGCGGCCGGTGGTCATGGTGTCGACGAGGAGCTGGGTCAGCGCCGGATCGGCGGGCCGCGCCTGGAGCGCCGCCTCGATCGCCTGCGTGCGGGTCTGGCCGCGGGCGGTGCGGGCGAGCTCGAGGAGCGCGTCGGTCGCCGGCTCGGTGCCGGCGTCGGCGAGCGCGCGCAGGGCGCCGTAGCGGTCGTTGCGCGGGCCGCTGGTCGCGAGCTCGATCGCGAGGGCGAGCGCCTCCTCGTTGCCGGCGCGCACGAGCTGGGGCAGCGCCGTGTCGCGGCTGCGCTGGTTGCCGTGGCGCACGATGTCGAGGAGCGCGTCGTCGACGTCGTCGCCGTGGAGCTGGAGCAGCGCGCCCACGGCGGCGGAGGTGTCGGTGTCGTGCGCGAGCGCGGCGCCGATGAGCGCGGCGCGCGCCTCGGGGCTGCCGATCGAGATGAGCGCCTGCGCGGCCGAGCTGGTGACGTTGTGGTCGCCGCTCTCGAGCAGCTCGCCCAGCGCGGTCACCGCCTTGCCGCCGCCGAGCTCGCCGAGCGCGGTGACCGCGGCCCAGCGTGCCTGCGGGGCGCCGGCGCCGGCCACGCGAACGAGCACGTCGAGCGCGCCGTCGCCCTTCGAGCGGGCGAGCGCCGCGATGGCCGCCGCCTGGCCCTGTGGATCGCCGTGCTCGGCGAGCGCGGCGAGGCGCGTGAGCAGCTCGGCGTCGTGCACCGGCGGCAGGTTGGCGATCGCCTGCGCGCGCACCTGCGGATCGTCGGCGTCGACGAGCTCGACGAGGAACGCCTCGGCGGCGGGCGTCGGGATGCGCGCCAGCGCGTCGACGGCGGCGACGGCGGTGCGCCGATCGACGCTGGTCGCCAGCTCGCGCAGGCCGGCGGCCGCCTCGTCGCCGCCCATCGCGCCGAGCGCGTAGACCGCCGCGTGCTGCGCCGGATCGCCGCTGGTCCCGGCGATCGCGAGCAGCGCGTTGCGCGCCTCGCCGCTGCCGGTCGCGCCGAGCGCGTAGACCGCGCCGTTGCGCACGCGCGGCCGGTCGTCCTCGAGCAACGACACCAGCCGCGTGATCGCGCGCGGCGTGCCGATGTCGCCGTAGAGCGCGAGGATCGCCTCGGGCACGCCGGGGCGACGATCATCGATCATGTGGGCGAGCGCCTCCACCGAGGTGTCGGTGCCGATCACGCGCAGCTGCTCGACGTACGCGGCGAGCTGCGTCGCCGAGCGCGCGCTCTGGATCTGCCGGATGAGCCGCTCCTCCGACAGGCCGAGCACGCTGGCCGCGATGCGGATCGGCCGGCGCGGCGACGGATCACCGGCGGCGCGTGCGGTCGTCGCCGCCTGGCGGGTCGGACGATCGTCGCCGCGCTGCCACGCGAACGTGGCGAGCGCGGTCGTGGCGGCGAGGACGGCGCAGGCGAGCTTCCAGCGGCGGGCGGATGACGTCATGAGCGGCGGCCCTTTCGAGGGGTTCGACAACGCTCAGTGTCAAACGCCCATGGAAAGGTGTCGGTCTACTTGCCGAGCTGGCCGAACCATCGCAAGGTGCGCGAAATGTCTGCCTCTTCCGACCAGGTCGTCCGCCTCATGACGATGGACGGCGCCTTCCGGCTCATCGCGGCGGTCACGACCGAGACGGCGCGCGGCGCCCTCGCCGCCCAGGCGACCGGGGACGACCTCGGCCTGCGGCTCGCCGAGCTGCTCACCGCGGCGGTGCTCGTGCGCGAGACGACGCAGCCGACGCGGCGCGTGCAGATGGTCTGGCGCGACCGGCGCGGCCGCTCGCTCGTCGCCGACGCGCTCCCCGAGGGCCTCAACCGCGGGCTGGTCAACCCCGGCGAGGACGCGCCCGTCGCCACCGACGGCGCGCACATCCTCCAGGTCAATTACACGCTGCTCAACGGCTCCTTGCACCAGGGCGTGGTGGCCGTCCCCGACGGCGACGACATCTCGAACGCGCTCATGCAGTACATGAAGCAGTCGGAGCAGATCGTGTCGATGATCGCGGTGACCGCGCTGCCCGGCCCGGGCGGCGTGCGCGCGGTCGGCGGCTACGTCGTCCAGCTCCTGCCCGAGG
The DNA here is from genome assembly GCA_002344285.1 of Myxococcales bacterium UBA2376. Lineage (GTDB taxonomy): Bacteria > Myxococcota_A > Polyangia > Haliangiales > Haliangiaceae > UBA2376. The sequence goes on along the minus strand of DDTA01000321.1, from coordinate 11,866 downwards.
CGACCAAGGAGGTGATCACGGCGATGACCGACCACCTCGGCAACCTCGAGCCCATCGCCAACCTCCTCGAGGGACGCGGGCGCACGGCGGCCGAGCTCGCGAAGGTCGTGTTCGAGCCGTTCGAGCACGCCGAGCTCGCGACGTCGCCCCTGCGCTTCGGCTGCACCTGCAGCGAGGTGCGCGTCATGACCAGCATCCTCACGCTCCCCGCCGAGGAGGTCGACAAGATGCTCGGCGGCGACCCGCTCGAGGTCCGCTGCGACGCCTGCGGCAAGATGTACTCGATCACGCCCGCGATGCTGATCGAGTTCCGCGCCGCGCGGACCCGGTCGAGCTGATCACGACGGCAACCGCCGCGCGCGCGCCCGGACATCGTGATCGCCGATCTCGTCGGCCAGGAGCCCGACCTCGGCGTCGATGAGGTCTCGATCCAGCAGCGTCCCGAGCGCCGTCACCACGCTCGCCGCGTCCTCGAGATCGCGCTCGCGCGTCGAGAGCAGCTTCAGGAGGACGAAGTCCTCCGGGCTGACGACCCGCACCGTGCGTTCGAGCAGGGTCCCGCTCAAGGCGCGCGACATGAGGGCCGTCGCCAGGCGATCCGAGCGCGGTGTCACCAGGTCCACGGTGTTCAGCTCGCCGCCTCCCGTCAGCGCCATGCGGCTGATGAGGAGCCCACCGAAGGTGAGCGCGTCGAAGACTGGCGTGACGTCATGGCCCGCCGCCCGGAAGGCCGTGACCGCGTGCTCGAGGCCGAACCCCACGACGGCAAGATCGGCGTCCCTCGTCTCGCGGGGGACGCCGTAGGTCGCGAGCGCGAGGCCGCCGTAGGTCGCGGCCGACAGCCCCGCCGCGTTCAGCGCCTCATGGCTTGCGAGCAGGAGCGCGATCGGATCGTTCAGGTCGATGGTCGGCATGTGCGCGACGAGCGGCGAGCAGGTCCCGGCCGAGCCCGGCGAGGGCGAGGGTCGCCCGCCGCAGCTGGCGGCGGGCAGTCACCGCCGCCGCGATGCGACGATCGAGCTCGGAACGATCCATCGCCATGGGGTGATCATACCGCGATTCAGAGGCCGCGCTCGCAGAGCGCCCACGCGAGGTCACCGAAGGCGCGGCGCACGTCCTTGATGAGCGCGGCCTCGGGGCGCGTGCGCGACGGGTGCACGCGGTTGGTGAGCAACACCGCCCAGCGCCCGCGCGCCCAGTCGATCCACAGGGACGTGCCGGTGAAGCCGAGGTGGCCGACGGCGTGCTGGCGCGGCCAGGCGTCGCCGGCGTGCGAGACGCCGGGCTGGGGCGACGGCGTGTCCCAGCCGAGGCGCCACGACGTGCCCGGCGCCGCCGACGACGTGAAGCAGGTCTCGGCGACCGCCGCGTCGATGCGCCCGGCGCCGTGGTCCGGTGCGCCCGCCATCGCGCGCGCGAACGCGGCGACGTCGCCGAGCGGCGCGAACAGGCCGGCGTGCCCGGCGATCCCGCCGCCGGCGTGGCAGTTCTCGTCGTGCACCTCGCCGGCGACGAGGCCGCGCACGGCGTCGAGCTCGGTCGCGGGCGGCGGCGCCGCCAGCGCGCGGCGCGGGCCGAGCAGATCGACGAAGCCGGCGTCGGCGAGCCCGAGCGGCTCCGCGACCAGGCGCGTGGTCAGCTCGGCGAGCGAGGCGCCGGCGGCGCGCTCGAGCAGCGCGCCCAGCGTGATGAAGCCGAGGTCGCTGTAGGTCGCCGCCACACCTGGTGCACGCTCGAGCGGCGTCGCCATCGCCATCGTCGTCAGCGCGGCGCGGCGATCCGTTGCGCCGCCGAGATCGCCGGCCCAGATGCGGTGGAAGAGCTCGAGGTGCGCCGGGTACCCGGCGGCGTGGCCGAGCAGATGGGCGATGGTGACCGCGCCGTCGACGGGGAGCCAGCGGGCGGCGCGGTCGTCGAGCGAGAGGCGGCGCTCGCTCACCAGCGCCATCGCGACGGCGGCCGTGGCCATCGGCTTGGTCAGGGACGCCAGATCGAACGGCGTGCGCGGCTCGATCGGCACCCCCGCGTCGGGGACGCTCCGCGTCCGACCGCGCCACCAGACGCGCTGGCCGGTCTGATCACCCGCCGCCGCGGCTGCGGCCGAGCAGATACCCCGCGCGATTGTAGCGTCGAGCAACTCGGTTACGCGCGACTCGATCTCGTCGGGCGCGTCGGGTGAAGCGGCCACGGCTCATGGTACCTTGCGGCGGTGACCCGCTACGAGCTGCTCGAGCGCATCGGCGCCGGCCGCGTTGCGGAGATCTTCCGTGGCAAGGCGGTCGCCGCGGGCGGCTTCGAGAAGCCGGTCGCCATCAAGCGCATCCTGCCGCACCTCTCGCAGGACCAGCGCTTCGTGGAGGCGCTCATCGCCGAGGCCAAGGTGCTGTCGGCGCTCCGCCACCGCAACATCGTGCAGATCTTCGACGTCGGCGTCGGCGACGACGGGCAGAACTTCCTGGTCATGGAGTTCGTCGAGGGCGTCGATCTCGGCGCGCTGCAGCGCACGATCGAGACCCAGCGCAAGCGGCTCCCCGTCGATCTCGCGCTGCACGTCGGCGCCGAGGTGTGCGAGGCGCTCGATCACGCGCAGGCCGCGCCCGCGCCCGACGGCTCCGCGATGCGGCTCGTCCACCGCGACGTCACGCCGTCGAACGTCATGGTGTCGCGCTCGGGCGAGGTGAAGCTGACCGACTTCGGGCTCGCCAAGCGCCCCGACGAGTCGACCACCACCGGCACCGGCCTGCGCGGGCGCTACGGCTACGTCTCACCCGAGCAGGCGGCGGGGCAGCCGGTCGACGGGCGCAGCGACGTGTTCGCCGTCGGCGTGATCGTGTGGGAGCTCGCGACCGGGCGGCGGCTGTTCTCCGGGCTCGCCGACTTCGACGCGCTGCGCGCCGTGCGCGAGGATCGCATCCAGGCGCCGAGCGAGATCGATCGCACCTTGCCGGCGGAGCTCGACGCGATCCTCGCCGAGGCGCTGGCGCGCGATCCGCGCAAGCGCCTGCCGTCGGCGGGCGAGCTCGGCAAGCGGCTGCGCGGGCTGCGCTACTCGCTCGAGACGTCGACCGGCGATCCGGCGGCGGCGCTCGCGCGCCTCGTGCCCGCGGTCGAGGCCGCGCACGCCAGCCCCGCCGACGAGCGCGCGCCCAGCGTGCCCGACGCGCGCGTCGCCGCGCGCGGCAAGCCCGGGCGCCGCACCAAGCCGTCGACCGGCGGCTTCGAGGCGACGACCGAGCCGACGATCGTGCGCATCCGCACCGCCGACGGCTTCGCCCACGATCCCGACGGCTCCGGGCTGCTCAACGCGCGCAAGCTCCTCGATCGCTTCGAGGAGGAAGAGACCAAGCTCGCGCATGCGCTGCCGCGCGCGTTGCTCGAGGAGGATCGGACCGCCGATCGGGCGCGGGGCAGCGCCGAGATGACCGCGGCGCGGGCACCGCTCCACCTCGAGGACACGACCGGCGAGCGGCCGCCGCTGCACCTCGACGACTCCGACGACAAGCACCTGCGCGTCGAGCCGCGCCCGCGCTCACCGGCGGGCGGTTCGCCGCCGCCCTCGGTGCGCGGCAAGCCGGCCGCGCAGCCGCCGATCCCGCCCGAGCCGCGCAGCGAGCGCGGGCGCAAGCAGACCGCCGCGCCACCGCCGCCGCCGCCGCCGGGGTCTCCGCCGGCGCCGCCGCCGGGGTCTCCGCCGGCGCCGCCGCCGGGGCCGCCGATGTTCGGCGGAGCCGCCGCCGGTCCAGGTGGGCCGCTGGTCGTGCGGAGTGATCCGAGCGGCGCGCGCGGGCCGACGCCGACCGCGCCGCAGCTGTTCGAGAGTCACCCGGGCATGCGGGTGTCTTCGGCGCCGCCCGTCGCCGGCTTCGGCGCGAGCAACCGGCGCTGGTGGCTCATCGTCGTCGGCGCGGCGATCATCGCCGGGCTCTCGTTCCTCATCACGTCTGCCGTGCTCGACACGCCGGCGCAGACGGGGCCGAGCCGGGCCAGCGGGGCGGGGGGCGGGGCCGTCGATGCGGGGGCGGTCGAGATCGATGCCGGTGCGGACGTCGACGCGGGCGAGCCGGTCGACGCGGGGAAGAAGAAGAGCCGATAGAGATCGGGCACGGGCACGGGCACGGGCACGGGCACGGGCACGGGCACGGGCACGGGCACGGGGCCGCCGCTCACGCGGCGGCAAACTCGTGCACGACGGCCGAGAGCACCTCGGTGCCCCAGTGCAGGCCGGCGACGGGCACCCGCTCGTTGTGGCCGTGGAACATCTCGGCGAACTTGATCCCCGACTCCTTCTCGATCTTCACCGGCGAGAACCCGTACCACTTGCAGCCGAGCTGCGTGAAGTACTTGGCGTCGGTGAAGCCGGGGATCATGTACGGCACGACCACGGCCTCCGGCTCGCGCGCGATCACCTGCCTGGCGATCACGTCGTAGAGCGGCGAGGCCACCGGCTCGGTCACCGTCGGCGGCGCCGACCTCATGATCTCGAGCTCGACGTCGGGGCCGAGCACGTGGCGGAGCTCGCGCAGGAAGTCCTCGTCGGTCTGACCGGGCAGGGTGCGCCCGTCGATCTCGACCTCGGCCACGCCCGGGATGACGTTGGTCTTGTTGCCGGCGCGCACGACCGTCGGCGACGCGGTGTTGCTGAGCAGCGAGCCGAGCGAGCGCGCGGTGCCGAGATCGGGCACGAGCCGCAGGACCCGTGACAGGAGCTGGGGGCGCGTCAGGAGCTTGAGGAGCGGCTGCGCCGCCCGGGGCTGGCGCGCCGCGACCGCAGCGAGGAAGTCCTGCACGTACCGCGTCGCGTGGACGGGCAGCTGGGTCTTGCCCAGCGTCGCGAGGGCTTCGCTCATCTTCACCACCGCGCTGTCACGGCGCGGCATCGAGCCGTGGCCGGGCTCGCCCGTGAACCGCGCGCGCACCCAGCACAGGCCCTTCTCGGCCACCTGCACCGGATAGAACGTCGTGCCGGCGAGGTGGAGCGAGAACCCGCCCGACTCGCCGATCGCGTACTCCGCCTCCACCAGCCTGGGGTGCTGCTCGACCAGGAACCGCGAGCCGTGATCGCAGCCGGCTTCCTCGTCGGCGACGCCGGCGAAGATCACGTCGCGCGCCAGGGGCGGCTTGTCGACGGCGAGCTTGCGCATGATCGCCACCGACATCGCCGCCATGTTCTTCATGTCGATCGCGCCGCGCCCCCACAGACACCCCTCCGCGATCTCGCCCGAGAACGGCGGCTGCCGCCACTTGGATGCGTCGGCCTCGACCACGTCGAGGTGCGCCGAGAGGAGCAGCGGCGCCGCCTTGCCGTTGCCGCGGTAGCGTACGACGACGTTGGCGCGGGTCGGCGCCGACTCCAGCATCGTGACGTCGTAGCCGACCTCGCGCAGCTTGCCGGCGAGGTACTCGGCCGCCGGCCGTTCGTTCCCCGGCGGGTTGGTGGTGTCGATCCGCAGGAGCGTCTGACACATCTCCTGCGCGTCGAGGGCGAGCGGCGGCAAGGTCATGGGCCGGCACCATAACATCGAGATCTCGCTCCTCCTCGCCGGGCTGGGTCAAAGCTAGCTCGCCGGCGCGAGCGTGCTTTCGCCCTTCACGTCGAGGTTGGCCTCGAGCTTCTTGAGCGTCTTGTAGCCGAACCCCTTCACCTTGCGCAGGTCCTGGACCCGCCGGAACGGGCCGTGCTTGCCGCGCCACGCGACGATGCGCTCCGCCTTCGACGGGCCGATGCCGGGCAGCATCACGAGCTGCTCGACGGTCGCGGTGTTGAGGTTGAGCTTGCCAGCGACGGCCTTCTTGCCGCCGCGCGGCGGCGCGGCCTCCTCCTTCACCACGCCCTTCCGCGGCGCCGCGGCGCCGGGCAGCGCCTTGGGGCCGGCGATCGCCGGGCGCGGCGAGAGCCACACGACGCCGCTCACCAGCATCACCAGTGACAGCGCCACCACGGCCACGCCGCGCGCCCACGTTCCTCTGCTCACGTTCACCTCGTTCATGGTCCTCGCTCCTTCTTCGCGCTGGTTCGATCAGAACGGGATCGGCTCGGGCGGCGGCGCCGCCGGCGCGTGCTCGTCGTGGTGGCTCCGCTTGCGCGCGAAGTCCTCGTCGGTCATCTCGCGCAGCTGGATCATCCCCTTGGTGTTGGTCGGCCACGCGTCGACGTACACGTTGGTCGACCCGTCCTTGTTGGGATACGCGCTGCCCACGCGCATCCAGAACTTGCTGCCGTCCTTCTTCTCGATCGGCGCGATCACCTTCCACATCCTCGGTCGGTTTGCATCCATGCCCATGTTCGTGCTCATGACGTCTCTCCTTTGCGTTGCGACTCGTCGATAGGTCGAGTCGCCCCGCCGCCCTTGCCAGCGCCGTGCCACGCGCAACCTCGCGATCGGGCGTGTCGCGCGTCCGGTTTCCGGACATCTCGCGTCCGGATCTCGGACGTCGTGTCCGGTCTACCGGCCAGCGCGCTGCCGGCGTCTCAGCGCGCCGGCGTCAGCTCGACGTCGGCGCGGGCCAGGGACGACTTGCCGACCGTCACCCGCCGCCGCTCGATCGTCGCCGGGCCCCACACCGGCCCGTCGGGGCCGACCGACGTGACCAGCGGCGGGTACCAGACGACGAGCGTCCACGTGCCCGGAGGCACCTCGTCGAGCACGAAGCGGCCGTCGTCACCGGTCACCACGTAGTACGGGTGCGCCTGGGCGACGACCCAGGCCGGCGCGCGCACGCCGTCCCACAGGCGGGTGTCACCCACCCGCTCGACCGGCAGGTACGCGCGGCCGCCCGGTTCGAGGTCCGCCGTGGTGACGCCGCCCGGGCGCTCGTGGCGCAGCCGGATCGCCCGCGTGTCGCTGTTCTCGACCACGAGCTGCGACGGCAGCGGCCCCGCCACCTGCGTCGCCGGCACGATCGCGCACGCCGTCACCGCCGCCACGCCGCCGGTCTTCACCGTCGCCATCGTGAACGGGACCATGCGGCCGGCGCGCACGCCGTCGAGGTAGACGACCGCGCCGCCGACCGCCCCGCCCGCGCGCGCCACCCTCGCCGCGTCGCAGCCCGCCGGCCACGCCACGCCGCCGCCGCTCTTCCAGCGGACGCTGCCCTCGATCGCGCCCGCGTCGACGACGACCACGCCCGCGTACGGCGGCGGCACGGCCAGGGTCGGCGCGTGGCCGATGCCCCAGCCGCCGTAGCCCACGCCGCCGTAGCCGAGCCCGCCGAGCCCGCCGTACCCGAACCCGCCGTACCCGTACCCGCCGAAGAACGCGGGGTCCTCCTCGGGCCGGCGCTCGTAGCGATCGTCGGCGCGCACGCCCTCGCCGCCGGCGGCGCGGCGCAGGCGGACCGACGCGGCCGCGAGCTGCCCGGTGCCGTCGTCGTTGCGGCTCCCGGCCGGCTCGAGGACCGGAGCCCTCGGCGCCGCGCACGCCCACACCAGCGCGGCGGCGGCCGCGCTCGCCGCGACGACACGGGAGGGACGCACGTCTCGAGTGTGCAACGCGCTCACCGCCGCATCAAGGCGCGGGCGCCGGGGTGGGCGCAGGCGCCGGCCGCGGCGCGGGCGCCGGCCGCCGCCGGCGCTGCTGCATGAGCCGCTCCTGCTCCGCGAAGTGCGACGTGAGCAGGCTGCCGGCGAGCTCGAGCAGCCCGCGCGCGTCCGCGATGCTCGCCGACGACGCAAACGCGAGCCGCCGCCCCGTGCGCTTGACGTCCAGGCCGCGCAGGACGGTGAGCAGCGGCATCCCGCCGAGCAACGGCACCGCGCCGTACCGGTCGAGCAGCTCGACGCGCAGCCGCGTGACCGCGTCGTGCGCCGTCGCGGCCGCGCTCTCGTCGGGGTAGCGCAGGTTGCCGCGCACCAGGAAGCCGCTGGTCACGATCTCGAGCGTGATCGTCGCCTGCTCGGGCGCCGGGATCGACGCGCCGCCCGCGCCCATGAGCGGGATCGACGTGCCGAACATGTTCGCCGCCGTGAGCATGAGCGCTGGCCCGGTCGGCTCGCCCGACTCGTCGGCGATGGCGCCCACGCGCGCGAGCCACGCGGGCAGGTCGGCCGGGCTCGCCGCGCGGTCGAGGTCGCCGGCCCGCGGCGCCGTCAGCGGCCCGAGGTCGCCGGGCTGGGCCAGCACCATCCAGCTCGGCTGCCACGACAGGAACACGCGCTGGTCGCCGGGGAAGACGCGCGGCGACGGCCGGCGCGTGCCGAGCGCGCCGCCGCGGACCGCCGTCCACTTCACCTGCGCGTCGGGTTGATCGATGAAGTCGCGCAGCTCGGGCGGCGTCAGCCGCGTGCGCCCGACCAGCGTCGTCGCGACCGCGTCCTCGGGCGCGGGGCTCGACACGACGAGCAGATCGAAGATGTCCGTCAACCGGACACTCGAGCCACCGACGAGCGCCTTGTAGTCGGGGAGCGGGCTCAGGATCGCGTCCACGCGCTCCGCCCACTCGGTGTCGCGCAGCCGGTCGAGGCGCACCAGGACGGTGATGACGTGCCCGCGGGGGAAGTACGGCAGGAGGTTGGCGTCGGTGCCCGCGCTCGGCTTCGCGCCGGCCACGCCGACGAGGTCGGCGCCGGGCACCCCCGGCCCGCCGTCGCTGGCGGCCACGCCGCCGTCGCTGCCTTCGCCGCCCGCTGCGGCGACCAGCCCACCGTCCCCGTCGATCCCGTCGAGCCCCACGGCGATCGCGCCGGCGTCGGCGTCGGGGTCGTTCGCCGCGCCCGCGTCGTCGGTCAGCGCGAGCTGCTCCGCGTCGGCCGCGTCGGCCCCGGCATCGACCCCGGCGTCCACGCCCGCGTCGGGGCGCCGCCGTGCGTCGACGGGCACCCCCGCATCCACCGGCTCGGGCGCCGCGTCGACCTCCACGCCGGCGTCGGGGAGCCGCATGCCCTCCGCCGTCTCCTCGGGCGGCTCCACCACCTCGTCCTCCGCCGTCTCGTCGCGCGCGGGCGGCTGGTCCGGCGTCTGGACCTCGGGCTCCTCCGGCGCGAGCGCCTCGGCCTTCGGCGCGGTCGGTGCGATCTCGATGTCGATCACCGACAGCGCGCGTTGACGTTCGTTCGACACCACGAGCCGCAGGAACACCAGCACGGCGACGTGCAGCACCACCGACACGACCACCGCGATCGCGGTCAGCCGGCGAGAATCGGCGGGGGCCGCGTCATCCGCGGGGGCTTCCATTTTGGCAACGGCCTCGCCACCGCAGTAGCATTCGGAAATGGCCGAGTCCAGGCACGCCGCCGCCCGACCCCTCACGGAAGAGGAGCGGGCGTACGTGGCGCGCGCCCGTGACGCGGCCTACGTACTCTACGAGGGCATCCGCACCCCTCATCGTAGCTGCGGGATCGCGATCGCGGAGACCTTCGGGCTACCGACCCGCCCGTACCAGGCGCTGCGCAAGGGCGGCATCACCGGCACCGGCACGTGCGGCGCCATGCGCGCCGGCGAGCAGGCGCTGGGGGAGATCCTCGGCGACCCCGATCCGACCGGCGCGGTGACGCCCGCGCTGCGCGAGGCCATCACCTGGTACCAGGAGGCCGCCGCGCGCATCGATCGCGGCGAGTCACCCGACACGATCTGCAACAACCTCGTGCGTCCGCTCGGCGACTTCGCCGGGCCACGGCGCAAGGCGTTCTGCACCAACATCGCCGCCGAGGTGGCGGCGCTCACCGCCGAGGCGCTCGTCCGCTTCGGCGGCGAGCCGCTGCCGCGCATCACCACGATCGAGGAGACGCGCTAGTGCCCATCAAGAAGGACCACGTCGCCGAGGTGGTGGCCGAGGCCTCGCAGAAGATGAGCGACCCCAACTACTCGGCGGTGCTCGTCGGCGGCTTCGCGCAGGGGCAGACCCCGATCACGCAGTTCGTCAGCGCGCACGAGCCGGAGCTGGGCGGCGCCGACGCGATCATCAACGTCATCTTCCACGCCGCGCTCATCGCGCAGTGCTACGCGCGCGGACAGGGGCGCAGCGTGCGCATCGTGTCGTTCGACGATCTCGACCGCGCGAGCAGCGGCGACACCATGGCGCTCCTCGAGAAGACGCAGCCGTACCTGCACGGCTTCATCGAGGAGAACGTGGCGCACGCGGAGGCCAAGCGTCTGCTCGCGCTCATCGCCCTCGCGATGGATCGCTGACGGGCCGGTAGGACGTCGCGTGCGACCGACCTGACCCGTCGCACGCGGGTCATGCGCACGATGTACGTGTGAGCTTCTTCGCGCACTTGCGTGGCCCCGGCGACGGCACGTCGCCTGCTTACGCCTCGTCGGATGAAGAAGATCATCACGCCGGGCATCTTCCTCGCGGCCGCGCTCCTCACCGCGTGTGCGGACACCGACGACATCGACGTCGACGAGGCCGCCGAACCGGACGTCGCCGCGTGCTGCGTGCCCGACGTGCCGCGCGGCGAGGAGCTCCTCTTCGACTCGTTCGACGTCGGCCGCCGCGCGCGCGAGCGATTCGACTGGCTGCGCCATCTGCACGGCAAGTGATCGTGATACGAACGGGTTCATGGCGAATCCGACTGCGACCTTCGAGACGTCCCAGGGCACGTTCACGGCCGAGATCTTCGTCGACCAGATGCCGATCACGGCCGGCAACTTCATCGCGCTGGTGAAGCGCGGCTTCTACGACGGCCTGCACTTCCACCGGGTCATCAAGGACTTCATGGTGCAGTTCGGCTGTGAGTTCTCGAAGGACCCCAACAGCCCGCGCGCGGGCACCGGCAACTCGCCGCTCGGCCGCATCCAGGACGAGCACCCGCCGGCGCACAAGATCACGAACGCGATGGGCACGTTGTCGATGGCGAACACCGGCCAGCCCAACAGCGGCGGCGCCCAGTTCTTCATCAACACCAAGGCGAGCGGCAACTCGTACCTCGACTGGTTCTCCCCCGGTCCGTCCAAGCACCCGGTGTTCGGCAAGATCATCAGCGGCTGGGAGATCGTGAAGAACATCGAGGGCGCGGCGACCGATCAGCGCGATCGCCCCAAGACGCCGATCCAGATGATCCGCGTGACCGTCTCGGAGTGATCACCACGGGTCGGCGCCGGCGTCGAGGCGCCAGAGCTCGCCCTGCCAGCTGGTCTCGACGACGAGCGGGTGCCCGTCGTCGGTGATCGCGGACAGGCCGGGGATGGTCCCCGCCGGGGTGGTGTGGACGCGACGGAAGACGCCGTCGGCGGTCGCCGCGCGCCACAGCTCGGCGCCGTCACGGCCGACCTGGAAGAGGAGCCAGCCGCCGCCGGGCGAGAGCGAGACCTCGCGGACGTCGTCGGCGCCCGGGAACGCGGGCGTCGGGCCGGGCTCCTCGGCGCGGGTGTCGGGGTTCCACCAGACGAGCTCGCGCGCGGTGGGCGCGGCGAGGAGCACGCGGCTGCGCGCGCGATCGACGCCGAGCGCGCGGGCGCCGGGGCGTGCGGGCGCGGGATCGCCGCCCGGCGCGATGCGATAGACGCTCGGCGTCGCGCCGGCCATGCGGGTGAAGACGATCGAGCCGTCGGCGAGGAAGAGCGGCACGTCGTCGTCGGGTTGCCGGCTCCGCTGGTCGGGGACGGCGTCGGGCGCGAGCTCGACGGTGAAGATGCCGGGCTCGTCGCCGCCCATGCGGGCGAACGCGAGCGTGTCCCCGTCGGCGTCGAAGGCGAGGTGCGCGATGACGCCGCCGCCGGCGGCGCGGCCGGGGACGCGCAGGAGCCGTTCGTCCGGGAAGCGGACGACGATCTCCCCGCCCTCGACCCACGCGACGAGGCCGCCCGGGCCGGCGACCGGATCCTCGACGGCGCCGCCGCTGGCGAGCGCGGCCGCGAGGGCGGGATTGTCAGTGAGCCGCAGGTCCTGGCGGAACCACAGCAGCGCGGGCGCGACCATGCGCGTCTCC